>JADMJQ010000314.1:3416-22006 GCA_018780415.1 Roseateles sp.
CGCTTGCACTGCCTTGGCAGCCGCTGAAGCCGCGGAAGCCGCTCTAGGCATGCAGGAGCAGCGCTCGCCGCTCAGCGACCAGGCCTTGCTGGACTGTGTGGCCTTGGCCGCACAGGCGGCCGAGGCGGCGGCCCGCTCGGCCGCACGGCGGCTGCGGCGCCAGCCGCTTTCGCCGACCGCCGGGCGGACGCAAGTGCCGCATGGCTATGCCGACCTGATCATCATTGGCTTCGGTGCCGAGATTCCAGCCTTGGCGCGTCTGGGTCTGATCGCTCCGGCCGGCCAGGGTCTGTGGCGCTTGCTCGCCCCCTGCCGCTTCGGCAGCGCACGCCAGCCCTTGACGGTGGCCCTGGCGGCGGCCGCCGCTGCCGCCCAGGTGCTGAGCGGCCGGCTGCCGCATCTGTGCATAGGCACGCGCAGCTTTGCCTTGAGCGGCGCTGCCTAGTCAAACACTACGGCATCAATCAACGCAGCGTCAGCCCGCCTCGCATCGCCTTGATGGCGCCCTCGCCCATGGCGGCGCCAAAGCGCTTGGCCAGCCGTTCGGCGACGTTGTCGCGCGGCGTGTAGTCGATCACCTCTTCGGCCTTGACGACCTCACGGGCGACAAAGTCGAGATTGCCGAAATGATCGGCCAGGCCCAGCGTGACCGCCTGCTCGCCGTTCCAGAACAGGCCCGAGAAAATCTCCGGCGTTTCCTTCAGGCGCTTGCCACGGCCTTCACGCACGACCGCGATGAACTGCTGGTGGATCTGGTCCAGCATCGCCTGCGCAAAAGCCTGCTGTTTGGGGCTGACCGGCGTAAACGGGTCCAGCATGCCCTTGTTGGCACCGGCGGTCAGCAAGCGCCGCTCAACGCCGACCTTGCCCATCAGCTCGGTAAAGCCAAAGCCGTCCATCAAAACGCCGATCGAGCCGACCACCGAGGCCTTGTCCACGTAGATCTCGTCCGCCGCTGCGGCAATGTAGTAGGCACCCGAGGCGCACATTTCCTCCACCACCGCATAGACTTTTTTGCCATGCTTGAGTTTGAGGCGCTTGATCTCGTCATAGACGATGCCGGCCTGCACGGGGCTGCCGCCGGGCGAGTTGATGCGCAAAACGATGGCCTGCGAGCCGCTGTCCTCGAACGCGCTCTTCAACGCGGACAGCAGCAACTCGGCGCTGGCTTCGGTGTCGGCGGCAATTTCGCCACGCACCTCGACCAGGGCGGTGTGCGGCATATTCGGGTTCTGCATATGGTGGCGCTGCAGAAACAGCGACCACACCGCGACCACGATCAGCGCCAGCCAGATCAGGCGGAAAAACAGCTTCCAGCGCCGCTCATTGCGCTTGTCCAGCAGGTACTCGCGGGCGAACTGGGCCAGCAAGGGCTCGTAGCTCGCGGCACCGGGCCGAGGCGATTCAGGGGGAGCGGTCTGCGCCGTGATGCCCGCCTGCGGGTCATGGATGGGCTTGGGCAAATCGTCGGATGAGTTCATTGTTGAATTGTGCGGTCGTTCGCTAAGTTCAGTCTTCGAAAGCCGGTTTGGTGTCGCGTGAAGGGTACCAATAGACCTGACCCTCGCGCTCCTGCACCTCAATCTTGGTCAGGCCGATGCGGCCGCACATGCCGGTCACGCAGCGCCCGGTCAGCGGGTCATAGACCGCGCCGTGGATGGAGCACATGATGAATTGCTTGTCGCCGTCGAGAAACTCGCCCTCTTGCCAGTCCATCTCGGTCGGCACATGGGCACAGCGGTTCAGATAGGCGACCACCTGGCCGTCGAAGCGCAAGGCAAAGGCGCGCGCCGGCTGGCGGTATTGCAGCACGTCGAAGGTGTGTGCCTTGCCCCGTTCAAGCAGTTCTTCGGACGAGCAAAGTGGCAGTGCGGGTGTGGCGTCGTCGGTGGGATTCATATCAAGCGTTCTCAATCAGCCAGTCGTGCAAGTCGGGCACCGTATGTGCGATGTGTAGCGGGGTAAATTCACCGAAGCTGCTGTGTTCATGGGCACCGTAGGAGACGCCGACGCTGGCCGTGCCGGCGTTGCGGGCCATTTGCAGGTCGTGGGTGGTGTCGCCAATCATCAGGGTTCGTTCCGGCTCGACACCAAATTCACGCATCAACTCGTGCAGCATCTGCGGATTGGGCTTGCCGGCGGTCTGGTCGGCGGTGCGGGTGGCGTCGAACACGCCGCGCAGGCCGTCGACGTTCAGCACCTCGTCCAGGCCGCGCCGGCTTTTGCCGGTCGCCACCGCCAGCCAATGGTGGCGGGCCTTCAGCGCGGCCAGCAGGTCCAGCACGCCGTCGAACAGCGTCACCTGGTGCTGGGCGGCCAAATAATGATGGCGATAGCGTTGGCCCAGCTCGGGGTAGCGCTCTGGGCTCAAATCCGGCACCGCGTAGGCCAGGGCTTCTTGCAGGCCAAGGCCGATCACATAGCTCGCCTGAGCCTGCGTCGGCTCGGCCAAGCCGAGATCGACGGCCGCGGCCTGGATGCTGCGGGTGATCACCGCGGTCGAGTCGAACAGCGTGCCGTCCCAGTCGAACACGATCAGGTCAAACTGTTGAGGTCTCATGGCTTCTTCAAAGCCAAAATCAATTGCTCGCATTCGGACGGCAGCGGCGCGGTCAACTCAATCTCGCCCGTGCCGGCCGGGTGCATGAAACGCAGACGCTTGGCATGCAAAAACATCCGCTCAAAGCGGAGCGCCCCGCGCGCCAAGGCCCGGTTGGCCTCGAAGTCGCCGTACTTGGGGTCACCGACGATGGCGTGGCCGCCGTAGGCCAGGTGGACGCGGATCTGGTGGGTGCGGCCGGTCTTGATGGTCACATCGAGCAGGCTGTAGCCGTTCAAGCGCTGCGCCACCTTGACCAGGCTTATCGAGCGCTTGGCTTGGGGCGCGGATGGGTCATGCGGATTGGGCAGCGCCCGAACCCAGCGTTCGCCGTCGCTGCCAATGAACTTCAGCAGCGGCACATCGATGACTTTCTTGTTGTCGGCCCAGTCGCCGGCCACCAGGGCCGCATAGGTCTTGCCGGTCTCGCGCTCGCGGAACTGCTCTTGCAAGGCCACCAGGGCGCTGCGCTTTTTGGCGATCAAGAGCAGGCCCGAGGTTTCTTTATCCAGCCGGTGCACCAATTCCAGGAACTTGGCCAGCGGCCGCGCCTGGCGCAGTTGCTCAATCACGCCGAAGCTGACACCGGAGCCGCCGTGCACGGCGACGCCGGCCGGCTTGTTGATGGCGAGCAGGTGCTCGTCCTCGAACACGACCTCGAACTCGCGCGGGGGCACATAGTCGGGCCGCTCCAGCACCCGTTCGGGCAGGCGTACCGGCGGCACGCGCACCTCGTCGCCCAGCTCCAAACGCGTGTCGGCATGCGCCCGGCCCTTGTTGACGCGCACCTCGCCGGCCCGGATGACGCGGTAGATATGCGTCTTGGGCACGCCTTTCAACTCGCGCAGCAGGAAGTTGTCGAGGCGCTGGCCGGCGGAGTTTTCATCCACGGTGACGCGGCGCACGGCCGGCGCCGGCGCGGCAACAAGCTCCTTGGGCGGCGCCTCCGGCGGGCGGGCCGCCGGCCTCGCTGAGGTTGGCACTCGCTCACCTCGCGGCGCAGTTTTAGCGCCACGCACAAGCGGCCCTGCCCCTGTCCGTCCAGCCGCCTTTGTGCGGGTTTGTGTGGCGGCCGGCGCTTTGGCTTTAGCCCTTATAATGTTGCTCACCACGTTATAGCCGTAAGTATTTGATTTATCTGATTTTACCTGGGCCATGGCCACAGGCGGTTTTGCTTAAATCAAAGCCGAAACCTAGATAGATCAGTGGCGAACAGGTGGCGTACGGAACGCTTGTTTGCGTGTCGTATGAAACAAATAGGTGATGCAACGCGCCGCTGCCGGAAGCGGGCCTTGTCCCCATGTGACAAGGCGGCTTCGGGTGTGGCGTGGCAGAGCGAATTAGAACGAGCCACGCCAAAACTAGACTTGCTGCAAATGAGCACAAGGGTAGTTTTGGTACAGACAAGGTTTTTAAAGGCATGAGGCAGGTCGGGTCAAGAGCCCGGGCGCCTCGGTCCAGCGTCCAACAGTCCTCGCGGATGATTGCCACTCCCCTCACCCCCCACCGCCCTCAAACACAGCCCCGGCCAGACGCCGGCGAGGCTGTGTGCACGGCCGTGGCCGGGCCGCCCAGCGTCACCGGGCTTCTGCCCGGGCTGGGCGTTCATGGGAATGGCCAGCCGCGCCGCCTGTCGGGTCGCATGCGCCAACGCTGAATTGCAGATCGCACGCCGACCAAGGTAGCGATCAAATTCAGTCCAGGGCGATTCCTTCCTCGGTTCATCTAGATTGCTCGTGCATCGATGTGTTGCGGTGGCGCCCGTTTTGGGGCGCTGCGGCAACGTGTTGTAGCGCGCTCAAAGGCCTTGGCCTCGAGCGCACAAGGAGTAACGCACAAATGAAACGCATGCTGATCAATGCGACGCAGCCCGAAGAGCGTCGCCTGGCCATCGTTGATGGCCAAAAGCTGATGGACTTCGAGACCGAAATCGAAGGCCGCGAACAGCGCAAGGGCAATATCTACAAGGCCGTCGTGACCCGCGTCGAGCCCTCGCTGGAGGCCTGCTTTGTCGACTACGGCGAAGACCGCCACGGTTTCCTGCCCTTCAAGGAAATCGCCCGCCAGTACTTCCGCGAAGGCGTGGACGTGCGCACCGCCCGCATCCAGGACTGCATCCGTGAAGGCCAGGAGTTGCAGGTTCAGGTCGAGAAGGAAGAGCGCGGCAACAAGGGCGCGGCGCTGACCACCTTTGTCTCGCTGGCCGGTCGCTACCTGGTGCTGATGCCCAACAACCCACGCGGTGGTGGTGTTTCGCGTCGCATCGAAGGCGAAGACCGCGAAGAGTTGAAAGAAAATCTCGACCAGCTCGAGTACCCGAAAGGCATGTCGCTGATCGCCCGCACCGCCGGCATTGGCCGCTCGGCCGCCGAGCTGCAGTGGGACCTCAATTACATGCTCAAGCTCTGGACCGCCATCGATGATGCGGCCAAGGGCGGCAAGGGTGCCTACCTGATTTATCAGGAATCCAGCCTGGTGATTCGTGCGATCCGCGATTACTTCACCGCCGATGTCGGTGAAATCCTGATCGACACCGATGACCTGTTCGAACAGGCGCATCAGTTCATGAACCACGTGATGCCCGACCAGGGTCACCGCGTGAAGCGCTACCGCGATGACGCGCCGCTGTTCAGCCGTTTCCAGATCGAGCATCAGATCGAAACCGCCTTCAGCCGTACCGTCAACCTGCCTTCCGGCGGCGCGATCGTAATTGACCACACCGAGGCCTTGGTCTCGGTCGACGTCAACTCGGCCCGCTCGACGCGCGGCAGCGACATCGAAGAAACCGCCACCCGCACCAACTTGGAAGCGGCCGACGAGATCGCGCGCCAGATGCGTTTGCGCGACCTGGGCGGCCTGATCGTGGTCGACTTCATCGACATGGAAGAGTCGAAGAACCGCCGCGAGGTCGAGCAACGCCTGCGCGACGCGCTGCGCCCCGACCGTGCGCGCGTACAGTTCGCCTCGATCAGCAAGTTCGGCTTGCTGGAAATGAGCCGCCAGCGCCTGCGGCCTTCGCTTTCCGACGGCAACCACATCACCTGCCCACGCTGCAATGGCACCGGCCATATCCGCGACACCGAATCCAGCGCGCTGCAAATCCTGCGCATGGTGCAAGAGGAGTCGATGAAGGACAACACGGCCGCCGTGCATGTGCAGGTGCCGGTGGAAGTGACCAGCTTCTTGCTCAACGAGAAGCGCACCGAAATCACCAAGATCGAGCTGAAGCAACGCGTCACCGTCTTGCTGGTGCCGAACAAGCACTTGGAGACGCCGAACTACAAGTTGGAGCGTCTGCGCCACGACGACCCCCGCCTGGAGAACTTGCAGGCCAGCTACACCATGATCGAAGAGCCGCAGGATGAGGTGGGCATCACCCGCCGCAACGACGCGGACAAGATCAAGAACAAGCAAGAACCCGTCATCAAGGGCGTGCTGCCCGAGATGCCGCCGCCGACACCGGTTGCACCGGTGGCCAAGGCAGCCCCAGTGGCTGCGCCCGCAGCGGCTGCTCCGGCCGAAGCCAGCGGTGGCTTCTTTGGTTGGATCAAGAGCTTGTTCGGCGTCAGCAGCCCGGCTCCGGTCGAGGCACCTGCAGCACCGGCAAAACCGGCCGCTGGCGGCGAGCGCAAGCGTGAAGGTGGACGCGACGGTGGCCGCGAAGGTGGTCGTGGCGGCCGTGGTCGCAATGGCGAACGTGGTGCCGAGCGGGGTGCTGAGCGTGGAGGCGAGCGCACAAGCGCAGAACGCGGCGGTGAACGCGGCAGTGAGCGCAATGGTTCCGACCGTGGCGAGCGCAATGCGAAGCGCGAGGGTGGTCGTGCCGAGCGTCCACAGGAAGCGCGCCCAGAAGGTCAAGGCCAGGGCCAAGGTCAGCGACCAGAGCGCAGCGAGCGTGCAGGCAATCGCCGCCCGGATCGCTCAGATGCCAAGCCGGAAGTCAATGAAGTGCGTGCTGAGCGCGGTGATCGGGCAGAGCGCCCGGACCGCGCCGAGCGTCCAGAAGGTGGCCGCCGCCCACGCGCCGAGCGTGGTGAGCGCGTCGAGCGCAATGACGAAGGCCGTGTCGCCGCGCCCCTGGCAGCCGTAGGAACGGTCGCGATCGGCGAGCAGGACTCCGCGCTGCTGGATCAAAGCCAAGCCGACATCAACAACGCAGCCATCGCTGACGCGGCCGGCAATAGCGAAGACCGTGGCGCCCGCGGTGGTCGCCGTCGTCGTCGTGGCGGCCGTGACCGTGAAGATGGTCGGCCAGCCGAAGCCGGCGAAGCGGCTCAAGCCGATGGCGACGCCGCAGGCAACGAGGGCCAAAGCGCCCACAGCGAAGCCCGCAGCGATGGCGAAGCCGCCGAGCAGAGCAGCAGCAACGGCGAAAATGAAGCCGGCAACGACGGCCAAGCCAGCGATGGCCGCCGCCGCCGCGGTGGACGTGACCGCGTGCGCCGTGAGCGCCGCGATGACGCACCCACGGCAGAGCTGAGCGCTGAAGTGGCTGCTGCGCCGGTCGCACCGTCTGTTGAAGCCAACCTTGGCGAAGCAGTGGCTCAAACTGTTGCCGCTGAAGTTGCGCCGGAAGTTGCGCCTGCCATCGCTGAACAGGCGCAAGTCGCGCAAGCCGAAGCGGCCGCACCGGCCGCGCTGGTTGAAGCAGTTATTGCACCAGCCCCAGCCCCAGCCCCAGCCCCAGCACCTGCTCCGGCACCCGCGGCCATCGCGGCGGTTGCAGCGGCTCCCTTTGTGCTGGAAATCGACGCCTTGCAGGCGGTCGCCCAGTCCAGCGGTTTGCAATGGGTCAACTCGGATGTCGAGAAGATCCGCGCCGCCCAGGAAGCCATTGCCGCCGAGGCAAAGCCGGTGCATGTGCCGCGCGAACGCGCAGCCGTGGTCAGCATCGAGGAAGGCCCGTTGGTCTTGGTCGAGACCAAGAAGGATCTGTCTCAGATCAAGCTGCCTTTCGAGCATTGAGCGCCACTTAGGGCTCAGCACGTAAAAACGCCGCCGGGGCAGTCGCTCCGGCGGCGTTTTTTTTGCTTAGGTCGGAAAGGTTTCAGCGCTCACCTGGGTGCAACAAAGCCAGCCGCCTTGTAGACCGCTTCGATGGTGGCTCGGCCAACCCGCGCTTCCATCTCCTTGTGGACCGGCATCAGCGCCCTCTTCCACTCATCGGACTGAGCCTCGCTCAAGGTGTAGACGGTACTTTTGCCGCTGGCCTTGATGCGCTCAAGCGCGACCGCGTTCTCGGTCTGCGCGATCGCATTGGCGTAAGTGGAGGAATCCTTCATCGCGCCCTCCAACATCGCGCGCACATCGGCCGGCAAGCCGTCCCAGAACTTCTTGTTGACGATCACCGCATAGGCCAAGTGGCCGTGGTTGGAAATGCTGATGTGCTTTTGCACTTCGAAAATGCGCTGTGTGTAGTAGTTCGACGGCGTGCCCTCGGTACCATCGACCACCCCCGTCTGCAGCGCCTGATAGAGCTCGCTGAAAGCCATCACCTGCGGAATCGCGCCGAGCGTGCGCATCTGCGCGTCCAAGACCTTGCTGGACTGGATGCGCATCTTCAGTCCCTTGAAATCGGACACCGCTCGCAGCGGCTTGTTGGCGCTCATGACGGTGGCGCCGTTGTCCCAATAGGCCAGACCCTTGATGCCCTTGGGCTCCAGCTTCTTGAACAAATCGGCCCCGACCGGGCCTTCGGTGACGGCGCGAAAAGCGGCCGTGTTCTTGAACATAAAGGGCAGATCGAAGACCTCGAAGTCCTTCACCCCCAGCGGGCCGAACTTGGCCAGCGAAGGGGCGAGCATCTGCACCGCGCCGAGCTGCAAGGCCTCCAGCTCTTCCTTGTCTTTGTAAAGCTGACTATTCGGGAAAAGTTCGACCTTGACCTTGCCGGCGCTGCGCTGCTCGACCAGCTCTTTGAATCGCTGCGCGCCCTTGCCCTTGGGGGTGTCCGGCGCGACCACATGGCTGAACTTGATGGCGATGGGGGCCACTTGTGCCCGCGCCATCAAGGGCAAGGCCAGGCCGAATGCGCTGGCCACGCTGAGCGTACTCAAGGCAAGACGGCGGCCGCGGAATGTGTTGTTCATTTTGTCTTCAGTCGGTGGCGCTGATTGGGAAGATAAAACGGTGGCCACGGTCGCACGATTGTGAAAGGGCGCCGGCTGGCCGGGTAATTGTGGATTGCCACATATCGCGGCGCTGCTCGCCCCGCAGCGCGCGCCTGCACTTAGACTTTACGCCATGCCCCTACTTCCACCTGGGCCCGCCGGCTCTGCCAACGACAACGCCAATGCCGCCAATGCCACCCAACCGGCACGCAAGCGTGCTTGGGCCAGTTGGCGCAACTCGCTGTGGGCGCTGCCCTTGCTGCTGTCGCTGGGCTTTGTGCTGGGCGTGCTGGCCTGGGCGCGCAATAACGAGATCGACGAGCGGGCGCTGCAACATCAGACCATGATCTCGGATGCACTCAGCACCGAGGCCCAGTTGCGCACCAAGCTCGATGATGAGCTGGCCCATTTGCGCGAGCTGGCTAGCCGCCTGCAAGGCCAGACCCCCAGCGCGGCCACCCTGGCGGCACAGCCCGAGTTGAACGCAGGCCTGCGCCGGTTGTGGTTGTCCGTCACCTGGCTGGACGCCCGCAATCGCATCCTGGCCCAGTTGCCGGCTGCCACCGAAGATCAGCGCAAGATCGACGAGGACGGCCTGTCCCTGCACCTGACGGCGCCGGTTCTGGGAACCGGGCCGGACGGCGCCGACGGCATGCTGGTGGTGCGTTACTCGCCGGCCCTGCTGCTCAAGCGCGGCGTGCCCTGGTGGCTGAGCCATAAATACGATATCCAGATGGTGGACAGCGCCGATCAGGTGATCGCCTCCAGCGTCGATGTCAGCGTGCGACTGGCTCAAGGGCCGCGGCCCAGCTACCGCATCAGCTTCCCGGGCCCGCTGCGTGCCAGCCCGCTGACGGAGTCGGCCTTGACCGATGCGGGGCTGGAGCTGACACTGCGCGATCCGCCGGCCGTCACGACGCGGCCGCTGGCCCTGGTGTTGATCGCCGGCTTCCTGCCGCTGATTGCCGGCGCCAGCTGGCTGCTGCGCCGCCAGGTGCGCCAGGTCTCGCGGGCCGAGAGCGCATGGCGCACCGAGGCGGCCTGGCGCCAGGCGATGGAAGACTCGGCCCTGGTCGGCCTGCGCGCCCGCGACGCCGATGGCCGCCTGCTCTACGTCAACCGCACCTTTTGTGACATGGTGGGGCTGAGCGCGGAGAGCCTGATTGGCCAGCGCCCGCCTATGCCTTACTGGCCGCCCGATGCGCTGGAAGAGTTGACCGCACGCAACCGCCTCAACCTGGCCGGCCACGCGCCGCGCGAGGGCTTCGAGGCACGCTGGCGCCATGCCGATGGGCGGCCGCTGGAGGTCAAGGTGTTCGAGTCACCGCTGGTCGATGCGGCGGGCAAGCAGATCGGCTGGATGGGCTCCATCATCGACATCACCAATGCCAAGCGCCTGGAAGAAGGCGAGCGCCGCCAGATCGAGATCATGGGCAATAACGCCCGCCTGACCATGTTGGGCGAAGTCGCGTCGACGCTGGCGCATGAGCTGAACCAGCCGCTGACCGCAATCGCCAGCTATAACGCCGGCATCATCAATTCACTCGCCAAGCTGGGCGTGACCGACACCGCCGTGCTGGGCGCCTTGCAGCGCCTGGGCCAGCAAGCCGCGCACGCCGGCCGCATCGTGCAGCGGATTCGCGAGTTCCTGACTCGGCGCGAGCCACAGCACGAGCTGTGCGAGCTCAATCTGGTCATCACCGATGCGGTGGCCCTGCTGGGCCGCGAGCTGGCGCGTGCCCAGGTGCAGATTGATCTGCGCCTGGACCCCGATCTGCCGGCCTTGCTGGCGGACGCGGTGCTGGTTGAGCAGGTCGTGATCAATCTGGTGCGCAATGCGGCCGATGCGCTGCAGGCCAGGCCGCAGGGCCGGCGCATCGAAATCCGCAGCAGCCGCTCGGCCAGCTCGGCACATGCCAGCGGCGGCGTGGAGTTCGTGCGCGTGGCCGTCAGCGACAACGGCCCCGGCCTGGGCGGGCGCAGCATCGAGACCTTGTGCGCACCGTTCTACTCGACCAAGCGCGAGGGCATGGGCATGGGCCTGGCGATCTGCCGCTCCATCATCGAGGCCCACCAGGGCGTGCTGGATGTGGACGCCTCGGTCAGCGGCGGCGCGCGCTTTTCCTTCAGCCTGCCCCTGCACACGCCAGAGCTGCTTGCCACGCACAACGGAGAATCTCGCGATGACTGAGGCCACCATCTATCTGGTCGACGATGACCCAGCCGTGCGCGACGCGCTGGCCTTCTTGCTGGCCTCACGCGGCCTGCAGGTACTCAGCTTCGATGGCGGGCCGGCGCTGCTGGCCGCCCTGGACGCAAAAAAGCCCGCCGCACCGCAGGGCGTCTTCCTGCTGGATGTGAGGATGGAGCCGATGTCGGGCACCAGGCTGCATGACGAGTTACTTGCGCGGGGACTGCGCAATCCGGTGCTGTTCCTGACCGGCCATGGCGATATCCCGATGGTGGTGGAGGCACTCAAAAAAGGCGCCTTCGACTTTCTCGAGAAGCACTATAGCGACAACGCACTGGCCGACCGGCTGGAGCAGGCGCTGGCGGTCGACGCGGCGATGCGCATCGAGGGCGCCCATGCGGGCGAGCGCTTGGCCCGCCTGGCCAGCCTGACCGAGCGCGAGCGCGAGGTGATGGGTCGAGTGGCGGCAGGCAAGCTCAACAAGATCATCGCCGACGAACTGCATGTGTCGGTGCGCACCATCGAGGTCCACCGCGCCCGCGTGTTTGCCAAGTTGGGCGTGCGCTCGGCCGCCGAGGTGGCGACCTTGCTGGCACAGGTTTAACGAGCCCCCCCGTCCGAGACTTACTCGGCCGGCCCCCCGCGGGGGCCAAGTCGTTCTTGGGACGGCCCGGCGAACGACTTGCGAGTTGCTCCCTCAGCTCAAACTCACCAAGGCCTGGTGATAGGCCGGCTCATGCATCAACTCGTCCCAGGTCAGCGGCGCGGTCTGCGGCAGCAGGCCGGCGCGGCGGGCTTCGCTTTCGGCGCTCGGCGCCCAGGCTCCTGAAACCTGCGCCTCGGTCAGATCGGCCAGCACCTCGTCCAGAGCACTGCCTTCGTCGACGCCGGACTGGTTGCACAGCAAGACCATATCGCAGCCGGCCTGCAGAGCGGCCAGCGCCGCGTCGGTGTAGCCGATGGCCTGGCCGTCCAGCACGCGAGCGCCGGCCATGCCGAGGTCATCGCTGAAGATGGCGCCGCCAAAGCCCAGCCGCTCGCGCAGGATTTCCTGTAACCAGCGCTCGCTGAAACCGGCCGGCCTGGCGTCAACCTTGGAATAAATCACATGGGCCGGCATCACCGCGCCCATGGACATGACCAGCCATTCAAACGGCTTCGCGTCCTCGGCCAGAATCGCTTTCAGACTGCGCTTGTCGACCGGCACATCCACATGCGAGTCGGCCTTGACGAAGCCGTGACCGGGGAAATGCTTGGCGCAGGCCTGCATGCCGGCCAGCAAAAGCCCATGCATCAGGCTCTTGGCCAGCATCGCGACGACGCGGGGGTCGCGGTGGAAGCTGCGATCGCCGATGACGCTGCTCTCGCCATAGTCAAGATCGAGAACCGGCGCGAAGGAGAAATCAACGCCACAGGCGCGCAGCTCGCTGGCCAAGACATAGCCGGCCGCCGTGGCGGCGGCGGTAGCGCGCATCGCGTCTTCCATCCACAGCTCGCCCAACGATCGCATTGAGGGCAAATGGGTGAAGCCGTCGGTCTGGAAGCGCTGGACGCGGCCGCCTTCATGGTCGACGGCAATCAGCACATCGGGTCGGATGGCCTTGATCTGCGAGGTCAGCGCGGTCAGTTGAGCACGGCTCTCGAAATTGTGTGCGAACAGGATCAGGCCACCGACCAGCGGGTGCTTGAGGCGACGCTTGTCGTCGCTGTCCAGTGCGAGGCCGGCAATATCGAGCACCAGTGGTGCATGAATGGAAGCCTTATCGTCGATGCTCATTTTTAGTCCTTGCTCTTTTCTTCAATTTCAACAATTACAAAAGTGCTGGCATAGTCGGTCTCGTCGCTGACCGAGACATGGGCCTTCAGCCCCTTGGCCTCGAACCAGCGCGCTAACTCACCATGCAAACGGATCTCGGGCTTGCCACTGGCGGCCTTGACGATCTCGCAGTCGCGCCAGGTCATCGGCATGCGCATGCCCATTCCGATCGCCTTGGAGAAGGCCTCTTTGGCCGAAAAGCGGGTCGCCAGATAGCTGACGCCGCGCGCCGCCACCTTGGCGCTGCGCTCGCGGAACACCGCCAGCTCATGCGGCCCCAAGACCTTTTCAGCAAAGCGCTCACCGCGCCGGCCTAGCGTTTCGCGGATGCGGCGGATGTCGCAGATGTCGGTGCCAATGCCGTAGATCATGCCGAACCTTCCGCAGACTCCAAGGCGGGCCAGCCCAAGACCTCGTTGCGATGCCGCTCGCCGCCGAGCTCGAACCAGGTTTCACCCCAATACCCGGCGCCTTCGCGGCGGTAAAAGCGCAGCGCATCGGTGTTGCCGACCCAGGCACTCAGCCACAAAGCCCGCTCGGGCCATTCCTGCCGGCATTGGCGCAGCAGCCGAGCGCCCAAGCCCTGGCCCTGGCTGCGGGGCGAGACATAGAGACGCTTCAATTCAAGCGCCGGGCCCCCAGCGTCGACCGGGCAAACCGCCGCGTCATCCAGTTGCGCCCAGGCCAGCAAAACATCGCCCCGCTCCACCAGCCAGTGGCGGCCAAGATCCAAGGCCTGGCGCAGCAGCTGCTCATCAAATTCTCGCTTCAGATAGTTCGCCACATTAGCGTTAACGCCGCCATCGATCGCATAGCGATCCAACCAGACCCAGCGGGCCAGGGCGGCGATGCGCGGGGCATCGTCGGGCCGGGCTCGACGCATCAAGCTGTCTGTCACCATCACGCCGCTGCGTAGGCGCGCTGAATGCAGCGCTGGTAATCACGCACTGTCTCGGTATAGCCCAGCTCCAGCGCGTCGGCCACCAAAGCATGGCCGATCGAGACCTCCTGCACGCCGGGCACGACGCGCAAAAAGGCCGTCAGGTTGTCGCGATTCAGATCATGGCCGGCGTTGATACCCAGGCCCAGCGCCAACGCAGCCTCGGCCGTGCGGGTGAAGCCGGCCAGCACCGCGGCCTCGCGCTCGGTTCCAAACGCGCTGGCAAAAGTCTCGGTATAGAGCTCGATGCGCTCGGCGCCAAGTTCGGCCACATAGGCCATCGCCTCTGGGATCGGGTCCATGAACAGGCTGACCCGCACCCCAAGGGCCCGCGCCTCGGCCACCAGCGGGCGCAGCCGGGCCATATCGGCCGGAAACTGCCAACCATGATCGGAGGTGAACTGGTCCTCGCTATCGGGCACAAAAGTGACCTGGTGCGGCCGCACTTCGCGCACAAAGTCCATCAGGTTCTGAGTCGGGTTGCCCTCGATGTTGTATTCGACCTGGGGCCAGACCTTCAGCAGCGCGGCCAAGTCATGCACGTCCTGCGTGCGGATATGGCGGGCGTCAGGGCGCGGGTGGACGGTGATGCCTTGGGCACCCGCCAACAAACAGGCCTCGGCCGCGCGCAGCACGCTGGGAATACCCAGATGGCGCGTATTGCGCAACAAGGCGACCTTGTTGACATTGACCGACAAGGCGCAGCGCGCGCTTTTGTAGCCGGAGGATTCAGGGGCAACAAGTGGATTCATCTTGGGCTCGTCAATCAATCAAGTAGTTTTTGCAGATCCAGCATCACCTGGCGGGTGCGCAGCGGCTTGTGGCCCAGATGATAGTGAAGCAGGCCGCGCAGCGTCGTCCGCAAGGCCGGCAGTACCGCTGCGCAAGCTTGTTGCAAAGCGGCCATGCTGCCGTGCAAGAGCGCGGCCTGCAATTGCACCAGGGCCTGACCGCTGAAGCTCGCCGCTTCGCCCTGCAAGGGCAGGACGCCGGCCTCGGCGGTCAGCATATAGGGGCGCTCGAGATCCAGTGGCTGTTGCGTCAGCGTAGCCAGGCTCAGGTCCGGCAGCAGGCCGATTTCCAGCAACAGTCGCAGCTCGAAAGCGCGTAGCGCCGCTTGCGATTGCGCGTCCTCGTTGGCATGCAATTGCGGCAAGGTGGCGGCATAAGCATCAAACAAAGCGGTATGCGGGTCTTGGCGGGCCAGCAGCTTGAGCAGCAGCTCGTTCAGATAGTAGCCAGAGAACAGCGCCGCGCCGGCCGGCATGGTGGCGCCGCCGGCCCATTCGGCACCGCGCAAGGTCACAACCTCGGGCGCGGGCGCGTCGCCAACGCCCTGCACCGCCTTGACCGGCTTGGACAGGCTGACCTGGATGCGTTGAAACGGCAGCAGCACCGCGCGCAATTGCGAGTACGGCCGCTTGGCCCCCTTGGCGACCACCGCGATGCGGCCCTGCTCACGCGTGAACAAATCCAGTATCAAACTGGACTCGCTCCAGTCGTAATGATGCAGCACAAAAGCCTGCTGGATCGCCGGTGCGCGCGCGCCGCGAGTTGCCATCGGCTTGGATTTCGAATGAAGCTAGAACTTACTCGTAGCCGTAGCTGCGCACACGCTCTTCGGTGTCGGCCCAGCCGGAGCGGACCTTGACCCATAGCTCCAGGAACACGCGGCCTTGCATCAGATGCTCCAGCTCCTGGCGCGCTTCGGAGCCGATGCGCTTGAGGCGCTCGCCGCCCGACCCGATGATCATGCCCTTGTGCGCATCGCGCTCGACCACGATGGAGGCCGAGATGCGGCGCAGCTCGCCCTCGTCTTCCCATTTGTCGATGACGACGGTGGAGGTGTAGGGCAGCTCGTCACCGGTCAGGCGGAACAATTTTTCGCGGATGATTTCGCTGGCCAGGAACTTCTCCGAGCGGTCGGTCAACGCGTCTTCCTCATAGAACCAGCCCTGCTCGGGCAGATAGGGCTTGAGGATCTTGAACAGCCGCGTCACATCGGACTCTTTCTTGGCCGACAAAGGCACGAACTCGGCGAAGTTGCGCCGCTCGGCCATGCTCTTCAACCAGGGCGCCAGCTCGGCGCGGCGCTGCACAGCGTCGAGCTTGTTGGCAATCATCACGACCGGCTTGTCCTCGGGCAACAGCGACAGCACCTTGGCGTCATCGAGGCCAAAGCGCCCTGCTTCCAGCACATACAGCACCAGGTCGACATCGCCCAGCACGCTGTGCACGGTGCGGTTCAGCGTGCGGTTCAGCGCCGCGTTATGTTTCATCTGAAAGCCGGGCGTGTCGACGAAGACAAACTGCGCCTCTTCGATGGTGCGCACGCCGGTGATGCGGTGGCGGGTGGTCTGCGCCTTGTCGGAGGTGATGCTGACCTTCTGGCCGACCAGGGCATTCAGCAAGGTGGACTTGCCGACATTGGGGCGGCCGACGATGGCGATCAGGCCGCAGCGCTTCGGCGTGGACGGGTCCAGCGTGGAAGCGGCTTCGGGGCTAACCGGCAATTCAGCCGCAGGGGTTTCGTCGCTCGGTGGCGTGGTGTTTTCGGTCATGGTGTGGGCGGCGGTGAAGCCGGCTCCTTCAGTCGCGCAAGCCAGCGTTTGGCTTGTCGCGGGCAATCAATTCGTCGAGCAGGCGACGGGCGGCATCTTGTTCGGCAATGCGGCGCGAACGGCCCTCGCCGCGCTTGGAAATTTTCAGGGCTGGCACCGCGCATTCGATCTCGAAGGTCTGCGCGTGGGCTTGGCCACGGGTTTCGGTAATGGTATAGCTTGGCACGGCCATCCGGCGCGCCTGCAGCCATTCTTGCAAGGCGGTTTTTGCATCTTTGGCCCAGTTGTCCATCACCGAGCCATCGATCAACTCACCCAGCAAACGCTGCACCAGCGCAAATGCCGGCGCGTAGCCACCGTCAAGAAAGGTCGCGCCGATCAGGGCCTCGGTGGCATCGGCCAGGATGGAGGGGCGCTGCGCGCCGCCGCCCTTGGCCTCGCCTTCGCTGATGCGCAAGACCTTGGGCAATTCCAGGCTCAGGGCCAGGCGGTGCAGGCTTTCCTCTCGCACCAGATGGGCGCGCACGCGGGTCAAATCACCTTCGTCGGAGGCTGCAAAGCGCTCATACAGCAGACTGGACACCGCCAGACTCAGCACCGCATCGCCCAGGAATTCAAGCCGCTCGTTGTGATCGGCACTGAAGCTGCGGTGCGTGACGGCACGGGTCAGCAGCTCGGGGCTCTTGAAGTTGTGGCCGAGCCGCTGCTGCAAAGAGGCAAGCTGCGGGCTCATCATGGTGGCAGGCCGCGCATTCAGCGCGAGCGTCCTTCGTACTTGATCAGCAAAAACACCGGGCCAGCGAGTTCAATCTGCTTATCGTAGGCAAAGCTGATTTGCAGCTTGTCGTTCTCCTTGCTGATCACCAGGTCCTTGGAGTTGATGCTGACGATCGAATACTCGACCTGCTGGGCCTTGTCAAAGTCGGCTCGCACCGCCGGCACGGTGGCCGGGTTAGAGGCAGCGATCCGGTTGACGGCCGTCTGAATGGTGTAGAACTCCAGCACGGTCGGGAACACGCGTGCGGCCACCACGCCGGTAAAGGCCAACAACACGCCCCAGAACAAGAGCCCGAGCAGGCTGACGCCGCGCTGGCCGCTACGCTGCCCCGACTTGCCAAATTTGGTATCGCGCATCGCTGGGTTCTCCTCTTGGTGCTGACGATTCAAAGTCAATTAAAACCGCCAAAACGCTTGATGTCACTGAAATTCATCCAGATCCAGAAGGCCTTGCCGACGATGTTCTCGTCGGGCACGAAGCCCCAGAAGCGCGAGTCGCCGGAGTTGTCGCGGTTGTCGCCGACCATGTAGTAGTGGCCCGCCGGCACCTTGCAGCTGACGCCCTCGGGGCTGTATTTGCAATTTTCCTGGAACGGAAAGGGACCGCCTGCGCGATTCGGGGTGAACGGCAAAATTCTCTGCGGATCAACCAGCAGTTGATGCTCCTTCTCGCCCAGCTTCTCGGTAAAGCGCGGGCGATAAGCCATCGAGCTCTCGTCATAGAAGTCACCCTGCGCCTGCACCGGCACCAACTCGCCGTTGACGTACAGCCGCTGATTCAGATAGCTGACCTGATCGCCGGGCAAGCCGACCACGCGCTTGATGTAGTCGATGCTGGTGTCGCCGGGCCAGCGGAACACCATCACATCACCCCGCTTGACGTCGTTGTTAGCGATGATCTTCTTGTTGATCACCGGCAGACGAACACCGTAGTGGAACTTGTTGACAAGGATCAGATCGCCCACCAGCAGCGTCGGCACCATCGAGCCGGACGGGATCTTGAAGGGCTCGAACAAGAAGGAACGCAGCAAAAAGACCACCAAGATGACCGGGAACAGGCCCGCTGTCCAGTCCAACCACCAAGGCTGGCGCAGGATCTCCTGCCGCGCCGATTCGACGTCACCATCAACCTTGACGATGCCTTTTTCGCTCAGGGCTTGGCGGCGTTGCGCGTCCGCTGCCAGCAACTGCTGGGCAGCGCGCACGCGCTTGGGCTCAAAGTGGAAACGCTCGGCCAGCCAGAAGCACAGCGTGACCATGGTCAACACGAACAACAGGAAGGAGAAATTGCCGCTCCAGAAGCCGGTGTACCAGCCCCCCAGATAGGCGGCGAGCAAGGCGTAAAGAATCCCGGTCAGTGCACTCATCAATCGCATTCTTGTTGTCGTTCAGTCAATCAAACAATTAATCATCCACTTGCAAAATGGCCAGGAACGCTTCCTGCGGCACCTCGACGGAGCCGATTTGCTTCATGCGTTTCTTGCCGGCTTTTTGCTTCTCGAGCAGCTTGCGCTTGCGCGACACGTCGCCGCCGTAGCATTTTGCCAGCACGTTCTTGCGCATCGCCTTGATGTTCTCGCGCGCGATGATGTTGGA
>JADMJQ010000314.1:22016-27640 GCA_018780415.1 Roseateles sp.
ACGTCGTACATCTGGCGCGGGATGTGCTCACGCATCTTGGCCGCCACACCGCGACCGCGGTAGGCGCTCTGCGCACGGTGCACGATCAGGGACAAGGCGTCCACCCGATCGCCGTTGATCAGGATGTCCACCTTCACCACGTCGGAGGCGCGGTACTCCTTGAACTCGTAGTCCATGGAGGCGTAGCCGCGCGACACCGACTTCAGCTTGTCGAAGAAGTCCAGCACGATCTCGGCCAGCGGCATCTCGTAGGTCAGCATCACCTGGCGGCCGTGATAGGCCATATTCAGTTGATTGCCACGCTTTTGGTTGGCCAGCGTCATCACCGGGCCCACATAGTCCTGCGGCATATACAAGTGGACCGTGACGATGGGCTCGCGGATCTCCTGGATCTGACCCAGCTCAGGCATCTTGGACGGGTTCTCGACCGAGACCACCTCGCCGTCATTCAGCATCACCTCGTAGACCACGCTGGGGGCGGTGGTGATCAGGTCTTGATCGAACTCGCGCTCCAGGCGTTCCTGCACGATTTCCATGTGCAGCAGGCCCAGGAAGCCGCAGCGGAAACCAAAGCCCAGCGCCTGCGACACCTCGGGCTCGTAGCGCAGCGAAGAGTCATTCAGCTTGAGCTTCTCCAGCGCATCACGCAGCTGGTCGTACTCGCTCGCCTCGGTCGGATAAAGGCCGGCAAACACCTGCGGCTGGATTTCCTTGAAGCCCGGCAAGGCCTGCTCGGCCGGACCCAGATTGTTCGGCAACTTCTTGTCGACCGTGATGGTGTCGCCGACCTTGGCTGCTTGCAGCTCCTTGATGCCGGCGATGATGAAGCCCACCTCACCCGCATTGAGCTGATCACGCGGCTCGGATTTGGGCGCAAACACGCCGAGGTTGTCGGCCGGGTAGACGGCGTTAGACGCCATCATGCGGATGCGCTCGCCCTTCTTGAGCGTGCCGTCGATCACACGCACCAACATCACCACACCCACGTAAGCGTCGTACCAAGAGTCGACGATCATCGCGCGCAGCGGCGCATCCACCACACCCTTGGGCGGCGGCATGCGCGCAATCACCGCCTCGATGATTTCGTCAATGCCCATGCCCGTCTTGGCGCTGCAGGGGATGGCATCGGTCGCATCAATGCCGATGACATCTTCGATTTCCAACTTGGCATTGTCCGGATCTGCATTTGGCAAATCCATCTTGTTGAGCACCGGCACGACCTCCACGCCCAACTCCAGCGCGGTGTAGCAGTTCGCCACCGTCTGCGCCTCGACGCCTTGGCTGGCATCCACCACCAAGAGCGCGCCCTCGCAGGCCGACAGCGAGCGACTGACCTCGTACGAGAAGTCAACGTGGCCGGGCGTATCGATCAGATTGAGGTTGTAAGTCTTGCCGTCTTTGGCCTTGTATTGCAGGGCCGCAGTCTGTGCCTTGATGGTGATGCCGCGCTCACGCTCGATGTCCATCGAATCCAGCACCTGCGCCTCCATCTCACGATCGGCAAGCCCGCCGCAACGTTGAATGATGCGATCGGCCAGCGTGCTCTTGCCGTGGTCGATGTGGGCGATGATGGAGAAATTGCGAATGTGATTCATGCGTTATCTGGCAGTACTCAGCCGGGGATACAACGGCATTCGCCGTCGCGCCAATCGCTAACTTCATGCAGTGAAGTTAAGCGCGGCATAGCCGCGCAGCGAGAGGCAAAAAAAAGGCACGTCGAATCGGTGACGCGCCTTCCAACAAAACGTTTGGCAACTGCATGTTGGGCATCCATTGTAGCGAAAAGCCTGAATCTGGAAACCAGGCAGCGACCAGAACCCCAGTCGTTGCGGCCCGCCAACAGCAAGTTATGCACAACTTATCAACAGATTGCAAATCGGTCGATGAAGGTGGGGGTAATTGCCCTGCACCCGACGTAAATCACCGTGCCATTGCCGTGATTCTATCCGACAGAGCGAACAATCAAGACAGCGACGTTCGGCGCGGTGCCGGACAAGGGTTCGGGTGCTATCACAATGCGAAAAGACCCAGCCACAAAGTACGGCATCGCCGTCAAGTGGCCGGGCCTTTCTCGCCGCTATTTTTCTGCCAGATTTAGCGAGCAGGTCGCAGCAGCACAAAGCTGACGATATCGTCGCGGCGCACCATCAGATTGATCAGCTTGGCTTTTTCGGCCTTGCTCATCAGGGCCTGGAACTGCTTGACGCTGCTCACCTCGGCGTTGTCTACCGCCAGAATCAAGTCGCCCTCGCGCAGGCCGGCGCGGGCCGCAGCGCCCGTCGCCGCTTCGACGCGCACCCCGGCACGCAGCTTCAGGTCACGCTTTTGTGCATCGGTCAAGTCCGAGACCTGCAGGCCCAAGGCCGTGACCGCGCCCACATTGGGCTTGGCCTCGGGTTCGCCGGCACGACGCTGGGCGTCATCGGGCATCTCGCCGACGGTCAAGCTCAAGTCCTTCAAGGCGCCGCGCCTGAACACCTGCACCTGTACCTTGCTGCCGGGCTTCAAGCCGGCCACGACGCGGCGCAAATCACTGGCCTTGTCGATGGCCTTGCCGTCGAACTTGGTGATCACGTCACCGCCCTCAATGCCGGCCTTGTCGGCCGCGCCACCGGCGGTCACGCTGCGGATCAAGGCACCAGAGGGCTTGCCCAGACCAATCGACTCGGCCACTTCCTTGCTCAAATCATCCGGCGCCACACCGATATAGCCGCGCACCACACGCCCCGCCCCGCGCAACTGATCGGACACCCGCACCGCCTCGTCGATCGGGATCGCAAACGAGATCCCCATGAAACCGCCCGACTGGCTGTAAATCTGCGAATTGATGCCGACCACCTCGCCGCGCATATTCAGCAGCGGGCCGCCCGAGTTGCCGGGGTTGATCGCCACATCGGTTTGTATCAGGGGCAAAAAGTCGCCGGTGTCGCGTGCCTTGGCACTGACGATGCCGGCCGTCACGGTGTTGTCGAAACCGAATGGCGAGCCGATCGCCATCACCCACTCGCCGACCTTGAGTCGACCCACATCGCCGATCTTGACCGCCGGCAAGCCGGTCGCCTCGATCTTCAGCACAGCGACGTCGGAGCGACGATCCGCCCCCACCACCTTGGCCTTGAACTCCCGCTTATCGGTCAGCGTCACCCACACCTCATCGGCGCCGTTCACCACATGGGCATTGGTCATCACATAGCCGTCGGCGCTGAGCACGAAGCCGGAACCGACCCCGCGCCGTTGTGGCGCCTGGTCATCGTCGGAATTGCCTTCATTGCCGCGTGGCGGTGCGCGCCGTTGGCCGGGCACCGGAATTCCAAATCGCCGCAGGAATTCCTGCATCTGCTCATCGATCTCGGGGGCGCCGCCCGCGCCGTTTGAGGCGCCACGCGCGCGTTCGGTGGTACGAATATTGACCACCGCCGGCCCGACTCTTTCGACCAATTCGGTGAAATCGGGCAGGTCGCGGGCCTGCGCATGGCTTTGGCCGGGCAACACACTCAAACCAAGGGACAGCACGGCCGCCGCGAACACTAGCCGTGAAAAGCGCATAAATGGAGGACGAGAAACAAGCTGAAATTGCATGGTCTGACTCTAAGTGCTAACTATTGACTTGATGGTGAACGCGCGGCCATGATGGCAGCGCAAGCGCAGCATAGCGAAAGTCATGCCGAACATAAAGTCAGGCCCTACTCAGTCGGGTTTTTGGCGTGCGCCATAGAGCACCGCCCGCATTGCACCCCAATTGCCGGCTTGGGTGGAACGGGTCAGGGGCAAATAGATCAGAAAGGGCGAGTCCGGTCGGCTGGCGCGCAGCAGAACCCAGAAGCCAAGGTCGAAGACAAGCGACAACTGCACGGGCGCCGCATCATCCAAGGCGCTTTCGGACGCGCCAGGCGGCGCAGAGATGGTCCCTGGTTGGTCATGAAGATGCCAACTCAGGCCGTCCCAGCGCAGACAGCGGGGCTTGGGGCAAGCAAGTCGCCAGGCCAGGTAAGCAGCGGCTGGCACCAAGCCAAACAGCGGCCAGCTAACCGAGAAATGGCTCGTGAAGGCCAGTGCCACCGCGAGCATCGCCAAACCACCGGCGACTGCGATGGCCCCCTGCAATTTAGGCAGTGCAACGACGTCAAGCCGAAAGGGAGCTGCTGAGCGCGTCAAGCCTGGCCATCCTCGCGATTGCGTCGCCGATTGAATCGAGTCCACAAGCGCAGCTGAAAAGCTCGGGCGCCGGCCGGCCCGAGCAGGCACAGCAAGCTAGATGCGCTTGAAGATCAGGGTGCCGTTGGTGCCACCGAAACCAAAGTTATTTTTGGCGGCGTAGTCGATCTTCATAGTCCGCGCTTCGTTGGCGCAGTAGTCAAGATCGCAGAGCGGGTCTTGATTGAAAATATTGATGGTGGGCGGCGCCACCTGCTGCTGCAGGGCCAACACAGTGAAGACCGACTCGACGCCGCCGGCGCCGCCGAGCAAATGCCCGGTCATCGACTTGGTCGAGCTGATCACCAGATTGCTGGCATCCGCGCCAAAGGCCAGTTTGATGGCATTGGTTTCGTTCAAGTCACCCAGCGGCGTCGAAGTGCCGTGGGCGTTCATGTACTGAATTTGGTCGGTGTTCAGACCGGCATTGCGCAGCGCCGCACGCATCGAGCGCTTGGGGCCGTCAACGCTGGGCGCGGTCATGTGATAGGCGTCTGAGCCCATGCCGAAACCGACCAACTCGGCGTAAATCTTGGCGCCACGCTTTTTAGCATGCTCGTACTCTTCGAGCACCAACACGCCGGCTCCCTCGCCCAGCACAAAGCCGTCCCGGTCTTTGTCCCAAGGGCGGGAAGCGGTTGTCGGGTCTTCGTTGCGCGTCGACAAAGCACGCGCAGAGGCAAAGCCGCCGAGACCCAACGGAGAAATGGTGGCCTCGGAACCACCTGCGACCATCACGTCGACATCACCGTATTCGATCATCCGACCTGCTTCGCCGATGGCGTGCAGTCCGGTTGTACACGCGGTCACGATGGCCAGGTTCGGGCCGGTAAAGCCGAACTTGATCGAGACATGGCCCGAGATCATATTGATGATCGAGGCCGGCACAAAAAACGGTGATACCCGCCGCGGGCCGCGTGCGGTCAGCTCGGTATTGGTGGCTTCGATCATCGGCAGACCGCCGATGCCCGAACCCACCAACACGCCAATCCGCTCGGCCTGTGCTTCGGTCAACTGATCCCCGGTCGGCAAGCCGGCGTCCCGCACCGCCTGGATGGACGCCGCCAATCCGTAGTGGATGAAGGTGTCCATCGCCCGCGCATCTTTGGCCGGGATGTAGTCCGTTACTTCGAAGCCTTTGACTTCACCCGCGATATGGCAGGAAAAGCCCGAGGCATCGAAGCGCGTGATGCGGTCAATACCGGACTTGCCGGCCAAGATATTGGTCCAGGCCTCATCCACCGTGTTACCCACGGGGCTGATCAGACCAAGTCCGGTAATGACAACGCGACGACGGCTCATGCGATTAGGGATTCAGTTAGTTTTGCCAGACAAGCGGTGCGCTTGCTCAGGCCTTTTGGTGCTTGACGGCGTAGTCAATCGCCAGCTGGACGCTGGTGATCTTCTCGGCTTCTTCATCGGGGATCTCG
>JADMJQ010000115.1:0-12048 GCA_018780415.1 Roseateles sp.
GCTCTGACCAGCTCGGCGCGCTGACCTCGGATCAGATGGCCGAGCTGACCACGGCTCAAGTGAATGCGCTGAGCACCACGCAGATCCAGAACCTCAGCACCGAGGACCTGAACGCCTTGACGGCGCTGCAGTTCAAGGCCATCAGCTCCGGCCAAGTGGCCGCGATGACGACCGACCAGGTTGCCGCCCTGACCACGGATGACTTCGCCGCCATCGGCACGGCCGGCTTGCGTGGCATGAGCTCGGCACAGGTCGGCGTGCTGACCACCGACCAGATCGTGGCCCTGACCACGGCGCAAACCGCCTCGCTGCACAGTGGCCAGGTGGCTGGCTTGACCAGCGACCAACTGGCGGTGATGGCCACCGATGATCTGAAGGTGATCAACTCCGGCGCCCTGCGCGCGTTAAGCTCCGACCAGCTCGGCGCCCTGACGTCAGACCAACTGGCCGAGCTGACCACGGCGCAAGTCAATGCGCTGACCAGCACGCAGATCCAGACCCTCAGCACCGAGGACCTGAACGCCTTGACGGCGCTGCAATTCAAGGCCATCAGCTCGGGCCAGGTCGCCGCGATGACGACGGACCAGATCGCAGCGCTCACCACCGACGACTTCGCCGCCATCGGCACGGCCGGCCTGCGTGGTTTGACTTCGAGCCAGGTCGGCGTGCTGACCACCGACCAGATCGTGGCGCTGACCACGGCACAAACCGCCTCGCTGCACAGCGGCCAGGTGGCGGGCTTGACCAGCGACCAGATCGCGGTGCTGGCCACCGATGACCTGAAGGTGATCAACTCCGGCGCCTTGCGTGCGTTGAACTCCGACCAGCTCGGCGCCCTGACCTCGGACCAGATTGCCGAGCTGACCACGGCGCAGGTCAATGCGCTGACCAGCACCCAGATTCAGACCTGGAGCACCGAGGATCTGAACGCCCTGAGCAGCAATCAGTTCAAGGCCATCAGTTCCGGCCAAGTGGCGGCGATGACCACCGATCAGATCAAGGCGCTGACCACCGACGACTTCGCGGCCATAGGCACCGGCGGCATGCGTGGCATCAGCTCAGCACAAATGGGCGTGTTGACCACCGATCAGATCGTTGCTTTGACCACCGCGCAGACGGCCTCGCTGCACAGCGGCCAAGTGGCGGGCTTGACCAGTGATCAGATCGCCATCATGGCCACCGATGATCTGAAGGCGATCAACTCCGGTGCGCTGCGGGCACTCAACTCTGACCAACTGGGCTCGCTGACTTCGGACCAAATCGCCTCGCTGACCACGGCGCAGGTCAATGCGCTGACCAGCACGCAGATTCAGACCCTCAGCACCGAGGATCTGAATGCCTTGACGGCGGATCAGTTCAAGGCGATCAGCTCCGGCCAAGTGGCGGCGATGACGACCGACCAGATCAGCGCCCTGCCCACCGATGACTTCGCGTCCATAGGCACCCTCGGCTTGCGTGGCCTGAGTTCAGTTCAAGTCAGCGCCTTCACCACCGATCAGGTGATTGCGCTGACCACGGCGCAAGCCAATGCTTTGAACAGTGTCCAGGTGGCAGGTTTCAGCACCGAGCAGATCTTCAACTTGGCGACCGATGATTTGAAGGCCTTCACGACCTCGGCACTGAATCATCTGAGCACCGACCAGTTCAGTGCGCTGACCTCCGACCACGTCAACGTGCTGAGCACGCAGCAATTGCAGGCCATCACGACCAATCAGCTTGCCACCTTGGGCACGGAGGACATCAATGCGCTGGGGACCACCCAAATCGCGGCCTTCAGCTCGACGCAGTTGGGCAGCCTCAGCACCGATCAGTTCCGGGCCTTTGCTTCGGACGACATCAAGGCCTTCACCACGGGTCAGATGGCGGGCTTGACCACCGATCAGATCGCCAGCATCACCTCTGACCAAGTCACCGGTTTCGACGCCGAGGATCTGGCCAAGCTGAACATGACCCAGGTGTTCTCCTTCGCCACCGAAGCCTTGAGTGTGATGACGGCGGCTCAGCTTGATGGTCTTTATCTCGCCACGCCCATCGTGCTGGACCTGGACGGCAACGGCATCAGCACCCGCTCCGCCGCCGATGGTGTGATGTTTGACACCTACGGCACCGGCACTGTCCAGAAATGGGGCTGGGCGGGCGGCAATGATGGCTTGTTGGTCCGCGACCTGAACGGCGACGGCCTGGTCAACAGTGGCAAGGAACTGTTCGGCTCCGGCACCGTCCTGGACAGCGGCCACCGGGCTGCCGATGGCTATAGCGCCATGGCGGCGATGGACAGCAACGGCGACCGCAAACTCAGCATCCTGGATCATGAGTTTGGTGAGCTGAAAGTCTGGGTGGATGCCAATAGCAACGGCACGACCGAAGCGGGCGAGATGAAAGCCTTGCAAGACCTGGGCATCACCGAGCTGAACCTGGCGGCGCAGGCCAGCGCGACCGTTGACAACGGCAATCTGGTCGGGCTGGTGTCCGACTACAAGACCGCGGACGGGCAGACCCATGCAATGGCCGACGTCTGGTTCGCCAAGGATGTGACGAAGGACGGTGCGCATGATCTGGCACCGCCGAACTTGGGCGATGTTTTGGCCGGCCCGGCGGGCAATCTGCTCGGCGCCGACCCCGGCTTGCTGAGCAGCAAGCTGGCGCCACAGCCGGCGCAAGAGCATCAGATGATGTTCAAGCATCGGCGTGAGGACGATGACCTGGATCGATTGACGCCGCTGGTCTAGGCCCAGTTTCGGACCGGCTTGCGACGGGGTCCGCCCCGTCCCAGAAGGCCCCCGCACCGACCGCAAGGTCGAGGCGGGGGCCTTTGTCATTTATGCTGTGAGGCATGAACTCGAACCCGTCCGCGCCACGCATCCATACGCTGTCCGATGTGCAATCCAAGCACATTGGGGCCGGCACTCAAATTTGGCAGTTTTGTGTGGTGCTGGCCGGGGCGCGGATTGGCAAAGACTGCAATCTGAATGCGCAGGTCTTCGTTGAGAACGATGTGCAGGTGGGCGACCGCGTCACGGTCAAATGCGGCGTACAGCTGTGGGACGGGCTGACCGTGGAGGACGATGTCTTCATCGGCCCCAACGTCACCTTCACCAACGACAGGCTGCCGCGGTCCAAGCAATACCCGGCGGAATTTCAGCGCACATGCATCAAGCGCGGAGCCTCGATCGGGGCCAACGCAACGATTCTGGGCGGGGTCACCATAGGCGCCGGCGCCATGATCGGTGCCGGCAGCGTGGTCACGCGGGACGTGGCCGCGGGCGAGCTGTGGGTGGGCAATCCGGCGCGCTCACGCGGGCCGCTGGCCTGAGGGAGCCGGCCGTTTCAATCCGGCAGGGGTGTTAACTCCAAGGGCCGAGGGAACTGTGCGTGATGATCGACATAGGCCTGATGAAAGGCCGTGCCTTCCTGCAACAGCCCGGGGTTGCGAATCCACTGGACGTTTTCACGCACCACGCGGGCCGGGTTGCCGGCCAAGGCCACATGGGTTTGCGTGAAGCGCTTGGTCACCACGCTGCAGGCGCCGACCACCGTCTCGTCGCCAATGCTGACCGACTTGGTGATGTAGACCCCTTCGCCGACCCAGACATGGTCGCCGACGACCACACCGTCAGATTGATCTAAATAGGCGCCGGTCTGGCTGTCAAACAGCAGGTGCGGCGATTCACCGCAGCGCAGCGTGATCGAGCTGGAGAACATGCAGTGCTTGCCGATCTGCAAGCTGTTGCCGGAGTTGTAGAGGAAGAAGCGCCCGCCGGCCTCGATGGTGAATTCCTCACCGATGACGATACGGGTGTTGTGAGCGCGGATATGGTTGCCGCAGCAGATGCCCAGGCCCTTGATCTCGGAGTCTTTGCCAATGAAGACATGGTTGTTGTCGCCATTGATATAGAGATGCAGCTTGGACGGGCCGCCGGTGCCGAGAATTTCGATGCGGTTGTTATTGCCATTGACATAGCCCAACAACTCAAAGTTAGCACCGACCTCGACCTTATTGCCTGTGCCCCGCTGTTGGAAGGCTTCGCTCATAGACATGCCCCGTCAGGATAGAAATCAAACACTGGCTTTGACCGCCTGTATAACGCGGTCGATTTGCGCCTCGCTCATGCCCGGCCAGAGTGGCAGGCTCAGCACCTCGCGGTGCATCGCTTCGGCGACCGGAAAGTCACCCGGCGCATAGCCCAGCTCGGCATAGGCCGGCTGCAGATGCGGCGGCACCGGGTAATGGATCAAACTGCCCACGCCTTGGGCCTGGAGTGCGGCCTGCAAACGGTCACGCGCCGCATGCCGGACCACGAACAAATGCCAGGCCGATTCGAGCCCAGGCGGCTCTTGCGGCAGTACCAAAGGCAAGCCCGCCAGCCCATCGAGAAAGCGTGAGGCGATATGCCGGCGTTGCGCCGTGGCGGCCTGCAATGCCGGCAACTTGGCACTCAACACCGCGGCCTGTATTTCATCCAGACGGGAGTTGTAGCCTTTGACCTCGTTGTGGTACTTGACCCTTGAGCCGTAGTTGCGCAAGACGCGCACCTGCGCGTCGAGCGCAGCATCGGCCGTGCTGACGGCGCCGCCGTCACCCATCGCACCCAGGTTCTTGCCGGGGTAAAAGCTCCAGGCCGACAGATCGGCCAAGCCGCCAACCGGCTGGCCACGGTAGACCGCGGCATGGGCCTGCGCGCAGTCATCCAGCACCTTCAGCCCATGCTTGTTGGCCAGCGCGTTGATCGCATCCATCTCGGCCGGCAAGCCGTACAAATGGACCGGCAGCAGCACCCGGGTTCGCGGCGTGATGGCCGCTTCGATTCTCAGGGGATCGATATTGAAACTGGCCGCGTCGGGCTCCACCGGCACCGGCGTGGCCCCGCATTGGCTGACCGCCAGCCAGGTGGCGATATAGGTATTGGACGGCACGATGACCTCGTCGCCCGGCCCCACGCCGAGGGCGAGCAAGCCCAGATGCAGCGCGTCCAGGCCATTGGCGACGCCCGCACAGAAAGGCGCGCCACAAGATTGCGCGTAGGCCTGCTCAAACGACTGCAACTCCCCGCCCAGCAGGAACCAGCCGCTGCCGGCCACGCGCAACAAGGCCGCATCAATGGCGGCGCGCGTTGCCTCGTAGGCTGGCTGCAGATTCAAAAAAGGAATGAACTCAGACATTGCGGTCCCCTGTCCAAGTTTCAACCGCGGCTAGAAACTCGTCATAGTTGCGGATGTAGTCGTCGGCGGCGTAGATGTCCGATGCCAGGACCAGCAAAACGGCGTCCGGTGAAAACTGGTACTGGATGCCCCAGACCATGGGCGGGATATGCAGTCCGATCTTGGCGTTATCCAGCAAGATGTCGTCGCGCCGCGCGCCGTCGTCGACAACGATGGCAACGCTGCCCTTCACGCAGACCAGGAACTGATGGCAGGCCCGGTGCGCATGTTCGCCTCTGACCTCGCGGCTGGGCACGTCGTAGACCATGAAGAAGCGCTGCGGCTGGAACGGCAACTGCGCGCCGATCTCACCAAAAGACAGCGCGCCGCGCATATCGACAATCTTGGGCAAACGGTGCAGTGTGGTTCTGGCCACGTTCAGCTTGGGCAAATCCGCCGCCGAGGCCGCACCGGCCACCACCTGGCCCTGCCCTGGCAAGTCCAGATGCGGTGTGTTGGCGTAACCGGTAATGTGCGCAGGGTTTCCGGCCACGATGGCATTGGGCGGTACATCACGGGTGACCACCGCGCCGTCGCTGACCAAGGCATTCGCACCAATCGTGATGCCGGGGCGAATCGTCGCGTTGGCCCCAATGCTGGCGCCGCTGCGCACCAGGGTTGGCACGAATTGAGCCGGCCGCTGCTTGCTGCGCGGGAATGGGTCGTTGGAGAAGGTGACGTTGGGCCCGATGAAAACATCATGCTCGATACGCACGCCGTCCCAGAGTTGCACGCCACATTTGACCGTCACGCGGTCGCCGACGACAACATCGTTTTCGATGAAGACATGGTCACAGATATTCGCATCGCGGCCGATCTGCGCCCCCGCCAAGACATGGCTGAAGGCCCAGACGCGGCTGCCGGGCCCGATCTGCGTCGATTCCACCAGGGCCAGCGGGTGAATATAGACAGGTTCCAGCGACGCAGCGCTGGAGCCTGCAGTTGACGCGTTAGTGACGGTGTTTTGCATACAGGGCTTGCTGAATGGGTGCGGCGCGGGGCATTTGCAGCATGGGCGCCGGCTGGTAGTGAGTGGGTTTGACCAAGCTAAACCATAACTCATCTCCGGGCCCGCGATGGCAGCTTGAGGGGGACTAAGGCGGCGCAGTTCAGCTCGATGTCCGGCGTGGCCTGCTGACTAAGATGAGCACACGCAAGTGCAGCATCCAAGCTCCACTCAGCTTGACTCAAGACCAGCCATGACACCCCAGAACGCACGCCCTCGCCTCGTCATCTACACCGTGCTGACCGGCGCCAAGGAGGCACTAGGCAATCCCATTGCTGATCTTCCGCCGGGCGCGACCAGCGACCTCGATATCGACTTCGTCTGTTTCACCGACAACCGTGATTTGCGCTCGCCGGTGTGGCGCTTTCGCTATCTGGATCAACTGCCCTTGCCGGCCGAGAAGGCCTCGCGCAGACCCAAGGCCCTGCCCCATATCTACCTGCCCGAGTGGGAATTCAGCCTCTATATCGACAACATCGTGCTGTTTCGGCGCCTGCCGCAGCAACAGGATCTGGCCAGCACCCGGCCCTATTTGTTCAAGCTGTTCAGGCACCAAACCCGCAAGCATCCCGGCGAAGAAGCGGCCGCCATTTTGCAAGTGGGCTATGAGTCGTTTGAGCGCATCGCGTCCCAGCTCGATTTCTATGGGCAACTGATGCCGGTGGACAGCATCACGCCCTTGAGCACTTGCACGGTGATTTTGCGGCAACATCGACGGCCTGAGCTTGAGCATTTCGGGCAGACCTGGTGGGAGCAGATCCTGAACTTCGGCAAGCGCGACCAGATGTCGTTTGACTTCGCGGTCAAATGGAGCGGCGCTGAGATCGAGTATTTCGCCGGTGAGAAAAGTGACAACGATCTGGTCAAGGACCCCGTCAATTTATCCTCACGGGTTTTGGCTAACTTTGATCCCGTACGCTACCGCTGGCTACACCGGGACGATGCGGCGGCGCAACTCGACCCGCGCCAACATTACCTGCAAACGGGTCAGTTCAGCGGCCAAGACTACTCAACGCGTTCAGAGCTGCTGGAGTTCATCTGCTACCGCTCTGACTCCAGCCTGGGTGGCCGCGCGGCGCCACGCCGCAACGTGGCGGCTGCGCTGCAAAGCCTGTTGCAGCCGCGCCGCGCCGTCGCCCATGGCCGCATGCTGGTCATCAGTATTCAATCCGACGGGCCTTTTGCCTTCAGCAAAACCGAGGCGGATCGAGCGTCGATTGCGCTGGCCACCTTTATGTCGGCCGCCAGCGCCGGTGCGAGCAAATACCAAGGCGCAAGGTTTGACCTGAGCGCCGAGCAATTGACCAGTGCTGCGCTGGCGCTGGAGCCGGACGAGCGCGGCTATGACATCGTGCTGGTGCTGGGCCTGCCGGCTGCCATGCTGAATCAAATCTATGCTTTGGCGACACCAGTTTTGACGGCAGCAACGGGACTGTTTTGTGTCTTGTGCACCGGCCCCGTGCCAATCGAGGACGTGACACGCTTGGAGCGGGCCTTTGTGCTGACGCACGGCGCCTGTCTGAGCGCGCTGGAAGCCAGCTGGCACGACGGTACTAGGGCACCGCTGCGCAACAGCCTGGTGAGCTTTGAGTGGGGCGGCGGCATTCCGGCTTGACTGGGCGCTATCACCAAAGCTTGTGCCTGCGCCCACGCCATCACCGGCGCTCGAACTGCCGGGGTTCGGCCGCATTGTTTCAACGATGCCCAGGCAACACTTCAATTACGCTTTGCGACTTGAATCACAGGAGACGTTTTGGACAAGAAAACCGCCCTCATCACCGGTGTCACGGGCCAAGACGGTGCCTATCTGACCGAGTTGCTGCTCGAAAAAGGCTATGCCGTGCATGGCATGCGTCGGCGCTCCAGCATGTTCAACACCGGCCGGCTTGACCATCTGTACAAGGACGAACATGAAGAGCAGCCCGGCCTTATCCTGCATTACGGCGATCTGTCGGACAGCTCCAATCTGACCCGCATCATTCAGCAGGTCCAACCCGACGAAATCTACAACCTCGGCGCGATGAGCCATGTGGGTGTGAGCTTCGAGCAGCCCGAGTACACCGCCGACATCGACGGCATCGGCACGCTGCGCCTGCTGGAGGCGATCCGCATCCTGGGTTTGGAGAAGAAGACCAAGTTCTACCAGGCCAGCACCTCGGAGCTGTACGGCCTGGTGCAGGAAACGCCGCAGCGCGAGACCACGCCTTTTTATCCGCGCAGCCCCTATGCGGTGGCCAAGCTCTATGCCTACTGGATCACGGTCAACTACCGCGAGGCCTACGGCATGTATGCCTGCAACGGCATCTTGTTCAACCATGAGAGCCGCATTCGCGGCGAGACCTTCGTCACCCGCAAGATCAGCCGCGCCATCGCTCGCATTGCCACCGGCCTGCAAGACACCCTCTATCTGGGCAACCTCAGCGCGTTGCGCGACTGGGGCCATGCCAAGGACTATGTGGAGATGCAATGGCTGATGTTGCAGCAGGACAAGCCCGAGGACTTCGTCATCGCCACCGGTGTTCAGCACAGCGTGCGCGACTTTGTGCGACTGGCCGGCGCCGAGCTGGGGATTGGCATCGAATTCAAGGGCCAAGGAGTCGATGAGGTCGGCGTCGTCAGCTCCGTCAGCAAGACCGAACTGACGCGCAGCCTGCCGCTGCGCTGCAAGCCCGGCGATGTGATCGTGAAGGTGGATCCCGGCTACTTCCGCCCCACCGAGGTGGAAACCTTGCTCGGCGATGCCAGCAAGGCCCGCGAAAAACTCGGTTGGCAGCCCCGCATCACGTTCGCGGAGCTGGTGCGCGAGATGGCGCAAAGCGACTTCAAGGCCGCCAAGCGGGACAGCCTGGTCAAGCTGGCTGGTTTTGACGCTTACGAGCAGCACGAGTAAGCCACAAGCGGTCCGCAAAGCAGTAAGGCCACCGCAAGGTGGCCTTTTCGTTTCAGCTCGGTGCTCCGTTTAGATCGCAGTAGCTACCACCAACGCGTTCCAGCTGTGCTCGTCGAGCGGTGCACTCAAGGAGGGGAAAGCACTGAGGCTGTCTTGCCGGAAACCAGCCTGGGCCAGCAATCCGGCAAACTCCTGGGGAAAAAAATAGCGCAAGCGATGGGTTTCTTCGGTTTGCGAAAGCACTTGTTGGCCCTCAAGGTGCCAAAGGCGGAAAGCGACGTCTGCGGTGTGCCTGACGACGTCCAGCTGTGTCTGCGTGGTGCGTATTACTTGGCCCGACTCGATGTCCAACACCCGCACTCGGTCACTGGGACCTTGCATCAAGACTGTTGGTCCGTACCAGAAGTCACAAACGAAAACGGCGCCTGGCTTCAGATGCCGGCGAATGTTTCGCAGGCCAGCCAGTACATCATCATTGCTGGTCAGGTAGCCGATGACGGCAAACATCATGATGGCCGCATCAAAACTCGACCCGGCCTCGAAGCTGCGCGCATCGCCGCAAACCCAGTGCGGTTGAAAGGCATCTAGGACTTTTGCTTTCTGGCGAGCATGTTCCAGCATCGCAGCGGACAGGTCGACACCAGTCAGTTGATAGCCCCGCCTTGCCAGCTCGATGGTATGGCCGCCGGTACCGCAGCCAACGTCCAGCAACCGCTCCGGCGGTTTGGCGCTGAAGCGCTGCAACGCAGCTTGAATCAAGTCGCACTCGCCGCTGTAGTCTTTACTTGCGTAGAGCCGGTCGTACTGGTCGGCGTAGTGGGTATTGAAAACGCTCAAGTCAATTCCTCGGCTGTGGGATGGACGCAGCCCATTTAGAGCAAGCGATCCAGAATGGCGCAGAAACGAGTGGATACATAGTCTAGCTCTGCGTCCGTCATGGCCGGTCCGGTCGGCAAGTAGAAACTCTCGTACGCCAAGCTATTTGCCACCGGACAGGCGTCTTCGCGGGTCCAGCCGCGTTCGAGAAAGATCTTCTGCAGGTTGTAGGGGATGAAACCCTCGCGGGTCTCGATGCCCTGCTCTTTCAGAGCCGCCATGATCTCGGCGCGCCGGCCCTTGAGCGCGCCGCGCAGGCTCAAGTGGTACATCCAAATCACATTACGCGCCCAGGGCATCTCGATCGGTAGCTGCAGGTGTTCGCGGTAGGCGTCTAGGCGGGCGCTGTAATAGCGGCCAATCTCGCGGCGCTTTTCCACCAGGCGATCGGCCACCAGCATCTGGCCGCAGCCAATGGCGGCCTGCACATTGGTCATGCGGTAGTTGTAGCCAATGTCCTCGTGCATGAACTTGTTACTGCTGCCAAAGGCCAGGGCCTTGAGACTGCGCGCCTTGGCGGCCAGCTCGGGGCAGTCGGTCGTGACCATGCCGCCCTCGCCGGTCGTCAAGATCTTGTTGGCGAACATGCTGAAACCGCCGGCCAGGCCCAGGCTACCGACGGTGCGGCCCTTGTAGGTCGCGCCATGCGCCTCGGCGCAGTCCTCGAACACCTTGAGGCCATTAGCTTGCGCCAACTCGTTGACTGGATCCATATCGGTTGGGTGGCCGAACAGATGTACCACCATCACCGCCTTGCTGCGCGGCGTGATCTTGCGCGCGAGGTCGGCCGGGTCCAGGGTCAGGGTCAGTGGGTCAATGTCCACCGGCACCGGGCGCGCGCCCAGGTAGAGCACGGCGAAGAAGGACGCCATATTGGTCAGCGTCGAGACCAGCACTTCATCGCCCTCGCAAATGCCGGCCGCGGCCATGGCCAGGTGCAGCGCGGTCGTGCCGTTCGAGCAGCTGACGGCATAGCGCGTGCCGCAGAAGGCAGCAAACTCGTTCTCGAAGCGCTCCAAGAATTCGCCGTAGATGCCCGAGATGGCATTTGCCTCCAGAGCCTGGTTGACGAAGGCCTTCTCGGCCTCACCGAGCTGGGGCCTCGAGACTGGCACCACCATCATGGCCGGCAGCTCAGACATTGTGGGCAATCAGCGGTTCGCTTAGGCGAAAGGTGTCGTCCTCGTACTGTGAGCCGGCACGCGGACCGCGTGTCAGGATCAGCACCTCGGCCTCGGTGATGCCCTGCAAGGCGTGGTGCTCGCGCTCGCGCGTGAGCGCCAGATCGCCCTTACGCAATACCTGTTCGACTCGCTCGCCGCCGGGCATCTGAGTCGCCAGCAACACCTCACCGGAGATCACATAGTTCCATTGAACCGTGTGCTCGTGGTAGTGATTGGCGCGCACGGCACCCCTGGCGAAGGTGATAACTGTCACCGCATTGATGGCCTCTTCGGTAACTAGGTCGATGATGCTGCCGCGCGCATCCACATGGGCCGGCTTGAGTGGAATGAGCTCCATGAAGGCTTGTTCTTTCAGTTCAGTCAGCCACGGTGTGGCTGGGGTTAATTTGAGGCACATAGAACTCTAGCCCGAGGTGCGCTAGCTTGTTCTTCAGAAATGGGGCGATGTTCCAAGGCAGTATCAGCGCGTGGGTCGCGGCCGCGTCGATGTCCTCATCGGCAACGATGGGAATATGGGAGCCTGGAGTTAGTTTGCCAATCTTGAGCGTGGAGGCGTCGGCGATATAGGCGATCAGGTCTGCATCCAGTCGGCAGTAGTTGAGGAAGGTATTTCCTTTGGTGGCCGCGCCAATGCCGATGATCTTGCCGCCCTTGGCGCGGATCTCGGCCAAATGGCGCAGCACATCGAACTTCATCACCGCGATATCACGCATGAACTTGCGGTAAGTGTCCAACTGGTAGAGCCCTGCCTGCACCTCAGCTGCAATCAGCTGCGCTACCTCCGGCGCCATGCCGCCGCCTTGTGCGGCATAGACCCGGATAGAGCCACACATATAGTCCAAACGCTCGACCTTGAAAATAGCGAAGCCCTGCCCCTCTAGGCAATGGGCCAG
>JADMJQ010000115.1:12058-27630 GCA_018780415.1 Roseateles sp.
TAAGGCCGTAGTAATGCACATGCTCGTGGTAGATAGTGTCGAAGGCCAAGCCTTGGACAAGGTCCAACAAATAGGGCACCTCAAAGACGAAATGACCGCCAGGCGCTAGCACGGCCCGGGCCGTAGCCAGCAGAGCGACCAGATCGTCCGCATGGTTCACAACATTTGAGCTCAGTAGCAGTTGCACTAGGCCGCGCGCACGAATCTGCGCTGCAGCTTGGGCGTCGAAGAAGCTGTTGAGGGTGGGAACGCCGGCCGCCTCGGCCAAACGGGCAATATTGCTTGCCGGCTCCACGCCCAGCACATTCGTGTGGCCGCCGGCTTTGAAATGCGCTAGCAAGGTACCGACATTGCTGCCGATGTCGACGATCAACCCGTCGGCCGGCGGCGCCAATGTAGCCACCACCGCATCACGCAATCCCTTGAAATGGCGCACAGACACAGCCGAATTGGACGAGTCGTAGCTGTAGTCCTGCTTCTGGTAGCGGTCCTCCGGCGTCACCGGGAACAGGGTGAAGACATGGCCGCAGTCCTGGCAGCTGGCCAATTGGAGCGGATATGAGACCTCGGGTCCGTAGAGTAATTCGGCTGGCAGAAAGGTGTCGGCCAAAGGATGGAAACCCAGGTCGATGACTTTCTCGATCCGGGCAGATTGGCACAGGCGGCATTGGCTGATCTTCAAATGGTGCTCCTAGTTGTCACAGGATTCATATCAGGGCGACCGACGCAGCGGGCCGCTCAGATGGCTTGCTAATCTTGAGCCAGCAGGCTACGCCAGAGTTCAGCGTGGCGGGCGGCAAAACCATCCCAATCACTGAGACGGCGGCGCATGGCGTTAGTCTCTTCCAGTTCGGATTGCAGTCGGTCGGCAATTCGCATCAGCTGGCTATGGGTGCTGAACAGCAGCATTGGGCCCTCTTGCTCGAGGTGGTAGCCCTGAGCGGTTGCGATAGGAGTAACGCCATAAAGGAGCGCATCTATGGTCGACAATGCGCCTTCGTCATGACCGGTGTAAAGCAGGTGGTCAGAGGCACGTAGCCAGTCCAGATACAACGGCCGATCAAAAGCAGGCACATGCTCGACCGCATAGCCCAGACCACGCAACTCGGTCAGCTGGCCTTCCCAGCCTGCGCCCATCACGCGTATACGCAGGTCCCGCGGTCTGAAGCGGCGGAAGAAATCGATGGACCAAGCGTCGTTCTTGCGTCCGTCCGGATAGAGCCGACCCGAGACCAATATGTTCAGTTGTTTGTGCTCCGCAGTCAGCATGGCCGGCGGGGGCAGGCTGACGAAGCGGGGCTGCCCTGTCAGGGTGTTCATACGCCGCATCGTGTCGTCCGACATGCACAGGCCCCAGACCCCACCGGCAGCCTGCGCTTGCACCAAGGCCAACTTGTCGGCGCTGTCAATATGGGTGACGAGAGTGCAATGCAGACCGGCCACCTGGACCTGACGCAGACAAGCGTAATTGACATGCAGGGTGACATCAAAGCCCGACATCTGAGAGAAGCCGACTACCGCCTCCCGTACATGCGGCGCAAGGGCCTGGGCCAGCTTGGCCGCGTAGTCGTACAGGATCCAGCCGCCGGCCGGCTCGTAGCTCAAGATATTGACGCGCATTTTCTGTAGGTTTTCTAGTCGCATGTTGCCCTAGAGGCAGCTCACTACCTTGGCGACATCGTATGGTGTGGTGAACCCAACTTTAAGGTTTCTAAGGCGAGCAAAAGCACCAATAAGGCTTCAAATACTGTGTCAGCTTGCCGCTGAGGTAATGAGTCACCCTTTCAACTCATCGCCTCTCGGGCTGAGCGCCGGCCTGCTGATCAAACATCAGGACCGAATTCCGCAGACTTGCATTTGCCCCGTCGTGGTCCGAAGCGTGAATTTGAGCGCTGAATGACCGGACACTGCCTGCCGACAAGGCCACTTCAACAGTTGCAACTTCCGCCACAGCAACGCTGCCATTTGCAAGCACGCACAAGCTGCCGGCGGAATGGAGTGCCGCGCCCAGCAAGGTGGCGACCGCGGCCAACAGCTGGGCCGGCGCCCCCAGCACAATCGCCAAATCGAATCCCTCACCCTCGCGGCGCATTGCCAGATTGCCGGCGGCCAGCTGGGCCTCGGTCAATTCCAGCCGAGTGCCGCTGCAACCCGGCAGATAGGCGCAGATGGCCATTTCTGCACGTTCCATTTCGGTGCTGCTGAACGCCCATGGCCCGCCGGCCGCAATCCGGACCAGCAAGACCTTGGCGCGCCCCTGGCGCCGGGGCAGCAAAAACTCTTGTAGCTGGGCGGCCACGCGCCGCCGCGGCGCCACCCGGCCGCCCAAACTCGAACCGGTCAGGTGGCAGATGTACTCGAACAGCTCCGACGGCGCGCTGAACTGCCCGCCTTGATGCCGGCCGTGATCCAGATAATGCTGGCGCGGGTCTTTCTGTGCGGCGGCGTCGCCGCGATGCTGCCAGGCGTAACGGACCGCGTCGAAGTTGGCATGTACACGGTTCGGCTGAATATTGGCAGTGTTGTGGATCAATTCGTTGTCATGCTTGAGGCCGGCCAGATACTCGATGTGCGCCCCGCTCCACTTGATGGAGAAATCAAACGACATCTGGTCACGCTTGCAGAAGTTCAGGATCTGCTCCCACCAGGTCACGCCGAACTTGCGCAGCGCCGGGTGCATATGCTCGCGCAAGATCACCGTGCAGGTGCTCAGCGGCGTGATCTCGCCCAAGGGCATCAGGCCGGCATAGAAGTCCAGCTGGGTGCAGATGCGATCCACGCTTTCATAGCCCAGTTGCACGATGGCCTCGGCCTCTTGCTGCGGGTTGCTGCGGGTGCTGTGTTTGAAGGTTTTGAAAACCGGGCCGCCACCGCTCTGCTGCAGGTCACTGCTTTGCGGCAGGCGCTTGAACGCCACAATATTGTCGATATAAAGGCTGTAGTCCCAGTCCTGCAGATACTCATGCGGCAAGGCCTTAGGCCGGCGCGACAGCTTCTCGGGCGGCAGCGGGACCTCGTCCAGATAGCGGAATTCCCAAACCTCAGACTTCAGCTGACGGTTGTCGGTGAAGCAGACGAAACCTATCTCCAGATCGCTGGTACTGCCGGGCGCTAAATCCGCCACGGGGTCGCCCAAGGGCTCTTTGGATCCGGTCAGTACGGTATAGATGACCAGCCGCTGGCGGGCTGCCGACATAGGCGCGCTCAACGCAGGGGTTCCATCACGCCCTTGCCCATGGACCAGAGCAAGGCGACGGCCTGCTGACCGTCATACAGGGCGTTGACCTGGGCAATGCGCTGGCTGAAATAGTCGGCCTCGGTGCCCATCACATCGAACAGCGAGCGCCGGCCCAGTTGCTGCCATTGCTGCAAGGTCGAGGCGCGCAGTCGGTCGCTATTGCGCAGAATGTCAACGATGTTGCGTGCTCGCTCGAACGAGGACGTGGCCGCCTCATGCATATCGGCGACCCGGTAACGGCGCGCCTCGATGGTGTCTTCGCGCATCAGGCGGGCGGATTCGGCGCGCTTGCGGGCAGCGCCAATGCCGTAGTCGGCGCCGGCATTGAAGATGGGTACATTGAAGCTGACCCCGGCAGCCCACTCGCCGCCCTTGCTCTGCCCGGCCGTCGCGCTGCTTTGCAGCAAGAGATTGATCTGCGGCTTTTGCGCGGCCGCGACCGAGTCGGCATAGCTGAGCTGCGCTCTTGCCTGGGCGGCCAGTTGCACCACATCGGCCGCCATCAAGACATCGGCCTGCATTTGCTCCAGCTCGGGCACCTTGGTCAACACCGTGGAATAGCTGGCGCTTGGCGGCAATTCGTCACCGACAAAGCGGCGCAAGCGGATTTCAACTTGCTTCAGCGTCGACTTGGTTTGGGTCAGCGCCAATTCGGTCTGCTGCAAGGTCTTTTGCGCCTGCACCAGCTCGCTGGCGCGGCCCTTGTCGGCCCGCACCACGATGTCCAGCGCCTCGGCCAAGCAAGCCATTTTGCGAACGTACTGGCCGAACACCTGGGCCTGCAGCTGATAGCGCCCGCGGTCCATCGCCAGCGACACCACTTGCAGTGCGATCTGCTGCTCGGTATTGATCAGGCCCTGGCGCGCCGACTCGGCCAACTGGCTGCGCCAAGCGGCCAGCTGTTCGATGCGACCGGAGCTGTAAAGCGGCGCGGCAACATTCAAGGTCAGCCGCCCTTGCAGGCCATGTTGCAAGGCGTAGGCCTCGGGCTTGTTGCCGATATAGGCGGCAGAGCCACCGATATCGACCTGCGGAATGCGTGCCGCACGGGCCTCTTCCCAATCGTCACGGGCGGCTTGGGCCAACAGATTGGCGGAGCCGGTGGCTTGGCTGCGCCGCAGCGCGGTTTGCACCAATTCTTGTAGCTGTGTGCGGGGGTCCGTCGCGGCCGTGTCGAACATCGAGGCGGCGCGGCCACTGCTGGACGGCAAGGCATCCTCCTCGCCACAGCGGCTTTGCGAGTTGTTGGCGGGGCGCTCGCTGGCTGGCTCCGCCGGGGCCAGCTTGCGGGTGGCACCGGGCTTTGCCTTGGCCTGTGCCTGCGCGTCGACGCTGGGCACCAGCAAGCCGGCGAGCGCGGCAGCCATCAGGCATGGCGTCAAGCATTTGCGCAGCCTGAGTGACACCAAATTGCCCTTGTAAAACCGGCCATCGCGGGCGGTTTTTGGGCGCTGAGATTTGTTCGTTGACATGACCGCTACTTCATCATGTCTGGGCGATTTGAAAGACCGAAACAGCGGGCGATCTGGCGGCCATATAGTCAGGCCAACACAGCCCTCAGCGTTCGCTCATGGCCTCGCGCGTCTTCAGCACCGGCCGCAGCAAGAAGCTCAGCACCGTGCGCTCGCCGGTCTTGATTTCCACCGTGGTGCTCATGCCCGGGATGATGGGGACGTCCTCGCCCTTGTAGCGCAGATTGCTGCTCTCGGAGCGAATCAGCGCCCGGTAGTAACGGCCGGCGCCGGTCTTGTCGGCTTCGCCCAGCGCATCCGGGCTGATGTATTCCACGCGCCCTTCGATGCCGCCGAAGATGTTGTAGTCAAAGCCCAGCAGCTTGATCTTGGCCGGCATGCCGACACTGACGAAGCCGATCTCGGCCGGCTTGATGCGGGTCTCAATCAGCACCTCATCGGTCAAGGGCACGATTTCCATGATGGGCGAGCCGGTGGTGATGACGCCGCCCAGCGTGTTGGCACGTATATTCTTCACCAAGCCCCGCACCGGCGAGGTCAACACGGTGCGCTTCAAGGCGTCCTCGCGCACCACCATCTGCTCATCTTGCATGGCCAACTCATTCTGCAGGCGCACCAGCTCAGAGCTGGCCTCCTGCCGAAAACGGCTGATGCGCTCGTTGCGCTGCTGCTGCAACTCGTTCACTTGGCGGGACAGATGCATGACCTCCACATTGGACATCAGGCCCTTGGACGCCATCTCCTGAGCAACCTTGAGCTCGCGGCTGAGCATGCCAATGCTGCGCGCGATGCTTTCCACCGCCTCGCTCAACAGGCGCTGGCGCGCGTTGAAGGCGGAAGCCTCGGCCTCCACAATGGCGGGCACGGCGTTCAACTCGGCCGGGAACTTCAGCGGTGTGCTATTCGCCTCGGCGATCAATCTCGCCACCGTGGCCTTGGAGGCGAGACGCTTGACCTGGCCCTCGTTCTGCTGCGCTTCTACCCGGGTGGGGTCAAGTCTTGCCAGCACTTGGTCTTTTTCGACCCGGTCGCCTTCACGCACCAACAACTCGCGCAAGATGCCGACCTCGGCGCTGGCGATGACTTGCTCGCGGCCATCCGGCACGATCACGCCGTCGCTGCGGCTGAGCTGATCCACCTTGGTGAAGGCCGCCCACACCACCGCCGTCACCAAGACCAGCAGCAGCAGATAGAGCACCCACGTGACTCGCGGCAAGGGCTCATCCACCTGGGCAGCCGCCAAGCTACTTAGAAACTCCCTGTCCCCTTGGGCCACGCTCATGAATCGATTCCTATCGCCAATTTATACCGAGGCCGAGCGCTGTACGGGCTGAGCGGCCGGATGCATATGCAAGTTGGAGGCGTCGCCGCTGGCGGGTTGCGCCGGCCGCACGCCGGACAAGGCCGCCAAGACCTGATCGCGCGGCCCGTCCATCACCAGCCGCCCGGTGTCCATCACCATGATGCGTGAAACCAGTTCCAGCACGGCCGGGCGATGCGTCACCACGACCAAGGTGCAGCTGCCGGCCGCGTCGCGCAACTGGCGCAGAAAGGCGACCTCGGATTGCGCGTCCATCGAGCTGGTGGGTTCGTCCATCAGCAAGATCTGCGGCTTGGTCACCAGGCTGCGTGCCAGGGCGACCAATTGGCGCTGCCCACCGGAGAGCAAGTTTCCCATCTCGCCGACCGGCAAGTCCCAGCCCATCGGGTGATTGGCCACCACCCGGTCAAGGCCGGTCAGGCGCGCGACTTCAACCAGACGGCCGGCATCGATATGCGCCCGCCCCATCAAAATATTGTCCCGCATCGTGCCGTGGAACAGGCGCGGGTCTTGCGACACAAAGCCAACGCGGGCCCGAAACTCGGCCGGGTCGACCTGGCGCAGATCGATGCCATCCACCTCGACCATGCCCTCGGTCGGCAAATAGAGTCCCGCCAGCATGCGCAGCACGGTTGATTTGCCGCTGCCAATGCGGCCCAAAATCGCCACCCGCTCGCCGGCGCCCAGGCGCAGATTGACGGCGCGCAGCACCTTGGGCGCGTTGCCCTCGCCTTCCATCGGGTAGGCAAAGCTGACGTCGTGCATGCCCAGGCCGCCCGACACCCTTGAGAGCGGCACGTAGTTGCGGCCGGCGTCTCGTTCGGTCGGCTTGGCCATCAATTGGTTGAGGGCCACAAACGCGGCCTGCGCGCTTTGGTAGCGGGAGGCCAAGCTCACGACACTGCTCAGCGGCGCAATCGCGCGGCTGGCGAACATGATGGCACCCATCAAGGCGCCCGCCGTGATGCTGCCGTCTTCGATCAGGTAAACGCCCCAGACCAGCATCACCAGGGTGATCACCTGCTGCATGCTCATCGCCACATTGTTGCTGAGGCTGCTCAGGCCGCGGCTGTGCATGGCGGCCTCGGCCGCGATGGCGGTGCTGGTTTCATAGCGCTGCAAAAACCGGCCCTCGGCGCCGCAGGTCTTCAAGTCCTCCAAGCCCTCGATCGCTTCGACCAAGGTGCCCTGCAGGTCGGCGGTTTCGTTCAGATGCGTGCGTACCGCGTTGCGCGACCGGCTCTTGATCACAAAGGTCAGAATCAGCACCAGGGGAATGGCCGCCATCAGCACCCAGCCCAGCGGGCCGCCGACCACAAAACACATCAACACGAACAAGGCGATGAAGGGCAGGTCCGTCACCACGGTGACGCTGGCCGAGGCAAAAAACTCCCGCACGATTTCGATTTGAGAAATCGTGCTGGCGTAGGAGCCGGCAGACGCGGGCTTGTGCTCCATGCGCACGCCCAGCGTTTGGCGAAACAATTTGGAGCCGATGATCAGGTCGGCCTTGCGCCCGGCAATGTCGATCACATGGGCCCGCAACTGGCGCGCGCATAAATCAAAAATCACCGCCAGCCCGGCCCCGATGGCCAAGGTCCAGAGCGTGACGAAGGACTGATTGGGGATCACCTTGTCGTAAATGACCGTGGTGACCAAGCCGGTCACCATCATCAACACATTGGTCAGAAAAGCCGCCACCATGGCCGCCCGGTAATAGGGCACAAAGCGCTTCAAGGTGCCCCACAGCCAGTGACTGCCGTCGGTGCGCAGCAAAGGCTCGCCGCGGTTTTGCGCCTGCGCCGATTCGGGCAAGGTCATCAGCATCACGAAGCCGCTGTACTCGGCCTCCAGCTCCGGCGTCGAGGCGGTGCAGATGGTGCTGTCGGCGCCCGGGAAGACAACGTCGTACTGTCTTTCACCGGCGGCGTTGGTCGCATCCAAACGCCGCACCAGCACGCAGGCGTCACCGCCATTGAGCAGCATCACGGCCGGCAATAGCAAGGGGTTGATGTCGTCAATGTCTTTGCGGGTCAGGCCAGTGTTGTAGCCAGCCTCGCGCATCATGCGCAGCGCTTGATCGGGGCTCAAGGGCCCCTCAAAAGTAAGACCTGCACACAGGGACTCGGCCGACCTTGCTCGGCCGTGGTGCTGGGTCATCCAGACCAGCGCTTGCAGCAAGGGGTTGCCAATATCAGGGGCAGCCTCGGCCTGCCAGCTGGGCTCGGCTTGACCGGCAGGCGCGGTCGAGCTGTCAGCAGCCAGGTAGATACCGGGCTGCGCAGCTGGCTTGCCGCCGTCAAAAAATGAGTCTTTACGCTGAGTCACTGGGGTCCTTCAGCAATCAGCCCGCATCACGTTCGCGTTCACGCCGCGCCAACGCCATCGGTTCGAGCTTGCTTTCCAGGTCGCGCACCAAACCCGGAATATCGAACAGCTTTGATTGACGGCCCTGCTCGCGCAGATAGCGCTTGTAGGAGCTGGCCCTGGCGGGGTTGAGGCCAATCTGGATGGCGCGCTGCTCATACTCGGCCAGCGAGAAAGTGACCAGATCGGGCAGACCGACATTGCTCAGCAAGCTGCCCGCCATGCGCGAGATATAGCTGCGGCCCGAGCGCGTCAACATCGGTGTGCCCATCCACAGGCAATCGCTGACGGTGGTGCCGGCGTTGTAGGGGAAGGTGTCCAGCACCAGGTCGGCCAGCACAAAGCGCGCCAAATATTCAGGCGGCGCCACGCGCGGCGCAAAGATCAAACGCTCGGCGGCAACGCCGTGGCTGGCCGCGACCTTGAGCATATTGGCATGCGCCCATTCGTTGTCGGCCAACAGCCACAGCACGCTGCCCGGCACCTGCGTCAACACCCGCATCCAGCAATTGAACATCTCTTCGCTGAATTTGTGATTGTTGTTGAAGCTGCAAAAAACAAAAGCCTCCTCGGGCAATTGATATTGCGCCCGGGTCGGCTCGGGGCCGACTTCGCGCTGCCTGTCGCTGATTTGATAGCAATGATCCAGATAGATGGGCTGCTCGGTGCAGTAGGGCAGGTATTCATCCGGCATCACAAAACGATCGGCGATCATCCAGTCCACCCCGGGCAAGGCGGACGTGGCCGGCAGGCCCATCCAGCAGACCTGAATCGGCGCCGGGCGATAGGCCAGGATATTGGGTCTTGCGCCATTGGTCAGGCCTTGCAGATCGATCAAGATATCAATGCCGGCTTCGGCAATCACGCGGGCAGCGGTCAGGTCATCGACCCCGGCCAGCCGTACATGGTGGTCCACCCCTTGCAGAATGCGCGCGCGCAGCGGCGTGCCGTCATCGCGGCTCCAGCAAAAAGCGTGGACTTCGAAGCGCTCGCGGTCATGCAGACCGAACAGCTCCGCCGTCATCAAGCCAACCGCATGCATGCACAGATCGCCCGACAAATAGCCGATCTTGATGCGCCCGCTGCGCGGCTTGCGGGCCGAGGCCAGCTCATGCAGGGGCTGATCCTTGTAATCGAGCACTTTTTCATGCACAAAGCGCTGCGCCACCATCAGCTGCAGGGCCGGGTCATCGCTGGCACTGAGCATGGCCAGCAGCGAGGTGCCGACCAGCAACTGGTTTTGCGTCACCTCGCCCACCGTTTGATAGACCGGCCAGTCGCATTGCTTCTGGCGAATATGCACATAGTGCTGAACAACGCTACTTTGCCGCGCTTTCAACTCCAGGCTGCGTCGCATCAAGGCCTGCGACTCGGCATAGCGTTTCAGCGTTTCAAGCAAGCGCGCGCTGTTGTTCAGGGCATGTAGCAGCAGTTCCAGGGAATCGGCGCCCTTGTTCAACAAGCTGCCGTCCTGCGCCACATTGCGCCATTCCTCAAGGGCCTCGTCGTTGCGGCCCATTTGTTCGAGCTGATGGCCCAGATTCAGGCGCGCCTGGGTGAAGCCACTGCTTTGGCTCAGGGCCAGCCTATAGGCCTGCTCGGCGCCTTGATGGCGCTGCATCGACCCCAGCAAGGTGCCCCAGTTGTAACAAGCCACATGGCGCAGCGGCGAATTGGTGCTGGCAATCCACTGCTGGTAGACCTGGGCCGCCGCTTCCAGCTGCCCGGCTTGCTGCAGGCCGCTGGTGCGGTCCATCAGCGTGCCGAGTTCCATCTTGCCCGAGCATGCCAAGGCCAGCAGTTGCTCAAGCTCCGGGCTGGCTGCGACTGCAGCTGCAGCGGGGCTTGTGGCTGATGGGCTCGGGACGGCTGTGATTGACTGATCCATGGCGATGGGTCCGCAAAATGCGGCTCGTGAAGGCTTGACCGATGTTAGAAGGCGGGCCGTTTTCGGTCGGGTCGATTAGGGCGGGAAATTGAGGGCATTTCGTGGCACCCCAGCGTCGATATCTGCGGGTAGACCCTTGACAGCGACAAACAAGCCGGCCCGGACCGGCCAATTTCGTGCTTCAGTTTGGTGCGGTGCTGACGAAAATTCCGGTGAACCCTCTGGAGGGGGATGTGGCCGAACCCGGTCGCCAAAATAGAGCTAAAAATGCTGAATGCAATTCTGACTCGCTGGGCCAGGACTCGCGGAGCCTCGCCAAACCGTGGCTTGAGCCATCACTCGATTTGCCCGCCGGGCCGGCAAACCGCCGCGGCCTCGAGTACTCAGACGGCCGGGGACTCCATTTGGCAAACCTTGCTGCGCTGGATGCCCGGCGAGGCCGACCCCTGGGGTGCTGCCCTGCCCTGCCAAAGCGTGCTGCTGAACAATGTGCCGACGGCACGCGCCGCTTTTGAGGCCTGCTTGCGCGGCTTGCATGGCGCCGATATTGAAGCGCTGCAACGCAGCATTCAGCGCAGCCGAAGCCTGCGCGACCTCTGGCATCTGCGAACCTGGCTCTACACCGAGGTGGCGCGGACCTACTCGCAAGCGGAAGCGGATACAAGGCTGGCCAAACTCAATGCACATTTCCGGTTCGGCGCCAGCTTCGGCTTTAACGCCGCCTTGCAGAACCGACTCGGCCAAAGCAGACCCGGCAAGCATTGATAGCTTGGGCGCCTCGGCGCATTTTTGGGCGCGTTCGGCGGGCAAGGCAGAATGCAGCTCAAGTATGAACATCATCATCCTCGACGACTACCAGGACGCGGTTCGCAAACTGCGTTGCGCGGCCAAGCTGGAACACCTCAATGCCAAGGTTTTTACCAACACGGTCAAAGGGATAGGCCAACTCTCGGTGCGCCTGCGCGACGCCGAGGTGCTGGTCCTGATACGCGAGCGCACCCAGTTCAACCGGCAACTGCTGGAGAAGCTGCCCACGCTGAAGCTGATCGCCCAAACCGGCCGAGTCGGTGCCCATATCGATGTGGAGGCCTGTACCAAGCTGGGCATCGCGGTCGCCGAAGGTGTCGGCTCGCCGACCGCGCCGGCCGAGCTGACCTGGGCCCTGCTCCTCGCCGCGATGCGCCGCCTGCCGCAATACATCGGCAACTTAAAGCATGGCGCCTGGCAGCAGTCGGGCCTGAAATCGGCCTCGATGCCGCCGAATTTCGGCCTCGGCTTGCTGCTGCACGGCAAGACCTTAGGCATCTGGGGCTACGGCAAGATCGGCCAAATCGTCGCCGGCTACGGCCGCGCCTTCGGCATGCAGGTGCAGGTCTGGGGCAGCGAGGCCTCGCGGCTGCGCGCCGAGGCCGACGGCTACAGGGCGGTGACCAGCCGCGAAGCCTTGTTCGAATCCAGCGATGTCTTGAGCGTGCATCTGCGCCTGTGTGATGCAACGCGCGGCCTGATAGTCCCCGAGGATCTGGCCCGTATGCAGCCCAGCGCCTTGTTCGTCAACACCTCCCGGGCCGAATTGCTGACCGAGGGCGCCCTGGTCTCGGCGCTGAACCGCGGCCGCCCCGGCATGGCCGCCATCGATGTGTTCGAGAGCGAACCGATTCTGCAAGGCCACCCGCTGCTGCGGCTAGAGAACGCCGTCTGCACACCCCATATCGGCTATGTGGAGCTGGGCAGCTACGAGCTCTATCTCGATGCTGCCTTCGACAATGTGCTGAACTTCATCAAGTCCGAGCCGACGAATATCGTCAACCCGGAGGCTTTGCGGGTGATGCGGTGAAGGTCAAGGCCGGCCCCGCCTCGCTAGGCCAGCTGTTCTGGGCCTTCAACCGGCTTGCCCTGCAGGGCTTTGGCGGCGTGCTGGCGGTGGCGCAGCGCGAGTTGGTGGAACGCCTGGGCTGGCTCAGCCGGGAGGACTTTTTGGACACCTTTGCGATCGCCCAGGTTCTGCCCGGGCCGAACATCGTCAATATCTCCTTGATGCTGGGCGACCGTTTCTTCGGCACGCGCGGCGCCTTCGCTGCGCTGGCCGGCATGCTGTGTTTCCCCTCGCTGATCGTCATCAGCATGGCCGCGCTGTACGGCGAGTTCGCCAATCTGCCCATGGTCAGCAATGCGCTGCGCGGCATGGGCGCGGTGTCGGCCGGCCTGATCATGGCGACCGGCCTGAAACTATTGCCGAGCCTGAAAATGAGCCCGCTGGGGCGCCCGCTGGCCCTGCTGTTGGCGCTGTTGACGATTGCGGCGGTGGTGTATTTGCGCCTACCGCTGCCCTATCTGTTGTTGAGCCTGGGGAGCGTTGGCATGGCGCTGGCTTGGCGGGGGCTGCGCCGACAAGAGACGGCCGGCAAGCCATGATGAGTAGTGCCGCTCAGCCCGATCTCTGGGCCTTGTTCCTGCACTTTCTGACGCTGTCCCTGCTGTCGATAGGCGGGGCCATCACCACCGCCCCTGAAATGCACCGTTACCTGGTCGGTGAGCAGCATTGGCTCAGCGACACCCAGTTCACCGCCTCGATCGCCCTGGCGCAGGCAGCACCCGGCCCGAATGTCTTGTTCGTCGCCGTCTTGGGCTGGAATGTGGCGGGTTTGTCCGGAGCCTTTGCCGCGATGGCCGGCATCATGCTGCCCTCGACCACCTTGGTGCTGGCCGCCACCCGCTGGGCTCGCAACAACCGCAATAGCATGGTCGTGCGCGCCTTCACGGCCGGCATGGCGCCGATCACCTTGGGTCTGTTGCTGGCGACCGGCTGGCTGCTGGCGCAGCCCTTCCTGACGGCGCCCGAGCATCGCCTCAGCACGCTGGCCCTGATCGCCGCCACCTTGGCCCTGACGCTGAGGACCAAGATCAGCTTGGTCTGGATGGTGTTGGGCGGCGGTGTGCTGGGTGCCTTGGGCTGGGTCTAACCTTCTTTTGTTCCAAATATCTTGTCGCCGGCGTCGCCCAAGCCGGGAATGATGTAGCCCTGCTCATCCAGATGGCTGTCGATCGCGGCCGTCCAGCAGCGCACATCGGGATGCGCGGCAGTCAGCGCGGCCACGCCCTCGGGGGCGGCCACCAGCACCAGGGCGCGGATGTCTTTGCAGCCGCGCTTTTTGAGCAGATCAATGGTGGCAATCATCGAGCCGCCGGTCGCCAACATCGGGTCGACGATCAGGGCCGTGCGCTCGTCCAACTGGCCGACAAAGCGCTCGAAATAATGCACCGGCTGCAGCGTTTCATGGTCGCGGGCCAGACCGACGACGCTGATCTTGGCGTTCGGGATCATGTCCAGCACGCCGTCCATCATGCCCAAACCGGCACGCAGAATCGGCACCACGGTGACCTTGCGACCGGCGATCTGGTCGACCTCGGTAGCGCCGCTCCAGCAGTTGATGGTGGTTTTTTCGAGCGGGAAATCGGCGGTCGCCTCATAGGCCAGCAAACGCCCAACTTCACCGGTCAGCTCGCGGAACTTCTTGGTCGAGATGTCGGCCTCGCGCATCAGGCCGATCTTGTGTTTGACCAGGGGGTGTTGAACTTCGATGACGGTCATGGCTTGGCCTCTTGGTTTGACGCTTGTTTTGGCGCGGCCGCTGTGCGCTGGCGCAAGGCCTCGAACAGGCACACACCTGCGGCCACCGACACGTTCAGGCTCTCGACCGAACCCTGCATCGGGATGCGCACCAGCTCATCGCAGGTCTTGGCGGTCAGCTGACGCAGGCCATCCCCTTCGGCGCCGAGCACAAAGGCGATCGGGCGATTCAGGTCCAGGTCGTAAATCGACTTTTCGGCCTGATCCGAGGTGCCGACGACCCAGATGTCGTACTCCTTCAGCTCCTTGAGCGAGCGCGCCAGGTTGGTCACCATCAAATAGGGCACGGTCTCGGCCGCGCCGCTGGCGACCTTGGCCACCGTCGCGTTGAGGCCCACCGCATGGTCCTTGGGCGCCAGCACCGCATGCGCGCCGGCGCCGTCGGCGACGCGCAGACAGGCACCGAGATTGTGCGGATCGGTGACGCCGTCCAGCACCAAGACCAAGGGCATGCCCTCAATGGTCTCGATCACATCGTCGAGAAACTGTGGCATCGCCAGCGCTGTCACCTTGGCAACCACGCCCTGGTGGCGGGTGGTGCCGGCGATCTTGGCCAAGCGCTCATCGTCGCTGTCGATCAGCTTGGCGCCGCCGTCGCGGGCGCGGTCGACAAAAGCGCGCATGCGTTGGTCACGCCGGCTGGTGTCGTAATGGATTTCGCTGATCGAGGTGGGGTGCGTCTTCAGACGCACGGTGACGGCATGAAAGCCGAAAAGAATTTTGTTGGAGCTCATCCTCGCATCGTAGCGGCAAGCGTAAGCAATCCAATCAAAACCGGCTGGTGCAATATGTAGAAAGTCAGCGACCAGCGGCCCAACAAGGCCAGCGGCGCCAGTGATCCGGGCAATTCGGCGCTCAGCACCTGGGGACGATTGAGCAGCAGCCAGCGACCCAGGGCAAAGCCCCACAGCAGCACGCCGATCCAGGGCAAGACCGGCACATAGTCCTCGGCGATCGGCTTGTGCGTGACCAGGCCCAACCAGTTGGTCCAGCGGGTGTCAAAGAAGGGATGGCTCCAGAACCAAGGCGCCAGCAGCGCCGCCGCGCCCAGCAGCCAGCAGGCCCGTATCGACAGCCGCGGGCCGGCCAAGCGCAGCAGCAAGAGCATCAACGCCATGCCGTGCAGCACGCCAAAGCTGATGAAGCTGCGCGGGTACATCAACCAGGAGCCCAGCGACACCAGCGCGGCGCAGGCCGCCACCTGGGCCCAGCGGCGCCAAAAGCGCGACCAGCTCAAATGCTGATGTAAAGCCAGGGCCTGGCCCAGGCCGGCGCAGAGCAGGAACAGGCTGACGATCAAGGTCCGCTGACCGGTCCAGAACGGGTCGCGGTAAAAATCCTGGCGGATCCAGCCGAAATGATTCAGGTCGAAGGCGAAATGGAAAGCGGCCATCCAGACGATGGCCGCGCCACGCAGCGCGTCGAGCCGGTCGAAACGCTCGGGCACGCCGCGCGCGGCCGACCTCTGGTCGACGGGCGGCAGGAGCCGGGATTCGGGCGCGGGGGCTGGCGGCATGGACGACATCGTGGCAAGTGGCGCGCAGCGATGCTAAGGCCAGGGCGCGGCAGGGGGCGAGCGGCCGGCTCCTAGAATCAAGCCTTCTGGCCGTAGCTCAACTGGATAGAGCACCAGCCTTCTAAGCTGGGGGTTGTGG
>JADMJQ010000288.1:0-6553 GCA_018780415.1 Roseateles sp.
CTCGCCATGGGGCCAGTGCACCGGTCCACGCGGCCTGCGCCGTGACCGCAAAGACCAGGCCCGATAGCACCGAGCGCAAATTGCCCTGTGCCGCCAACACCAGCAGTCGGCTCGAGCAGCCGCGTGCCAGAATCATGCCAACGCCGAACATGGCGCCGCCAATAGCGGCTCCGGACAAACTACCCCTGCTTGCCAGTTGTCTGGCCGAGCTGACGTCGGCCAGTCCCAGGGCGATCAGCGCTTGTGTCGCCAGCACAGCGCTTGCAAAGGCGAACAGCCAAACAGTCAGCTTGCCGCCACGTACGCCGCGCGAAAACTCGATCGTGGCCGAGCGCAAGCAAAAGCGCGAGCGCTGGGCAAAAAATCCGAACACAAAACCAATCACCACGCCTGCCAGCGCAAGCGCTTTGGCTTGACCCAAGGATTCGATGAGGTTTTCCATATGCGGGCAGACTGTTGGTTATTACTTAGCGGCTATCAGCATTTGCCCAGGGGTGGCAAGATTCGAAATGATGTTAAATCCTAATATGCGCAGTTGCTAATGTATAGCCGGCATCAACCCTGAAAGCTCAATCCATGTCAAATACACGCAGAATTTTTTTCCACAGCCTGGCGGCCGCCTGTTTGAGCTTGGGGCTAGGGCTGTCTAGCCTGCCCGCCCGCGCTGCTGAGGCTGCTCCAGCTGTGGTCAAGGTGGTCTATCACCTCAGTGAAGGCATCCCGCAAGCGGCCCGGGCGATGGGCAATATTCGCAACCACCTGAGTGCCGACCCGACGGCCAAGATCGTCGTGGTCACCCATGGCGCCGGCATCGACTTCCTGCTCGACGGCGCCGAATCGGCGCCGGGCAAGCCTTTCACCGGCAGCATCGGCGAGTTGGCCGGCCGAGGTGTCGAGTTCCGGGTTTGCAACAACACCTTGGTAGCGCGCCAGATCAGCCCGGACAAGCTCGCGATGGAAGCCAAGATCGTGCCTTCCGGTGTGGCCGAAGTCGCCAGGCTGCAAGCCAAAGAGGGCTACGCCTACCTGCGCCCTTGAGTCAGGCCAAGCGGGCGACGCGCTGCGTCGCCCTTCTTCTTGAACCCAGAGGCTTAGAAATCGCCGCTGGCGCCTTTCTCAATCATCTGCCAGATGCCATTGCGGATCTTCACTACATCGCTCATCAACTCGGGCGGCAGCTTGCGGCCCATATTGACCATCATGTCCATATTGAGGGTGTAGAGCCACAAGCCATCTTCCTTCTCCAACAAGGTGACGCGGCATGGCAGATAGGCCGACATATGGGGCGAGAAGCTGACCATTTTTCGGGCAGTCTCAGGGTTGCAGTAGCTATAGACCTTGAGCAGCTTCTCGGGCTTGCCACTGCGCGCCTCCAACTCCTTGGACAGAGGCAGCTCGCCGACCGAGCGCATGTTGTACTCGGCCGATACGCTGGCCAGTGACTGCTCAATCTGAGCCTGCGTGACACCGGGCTTGACCTTGCGCTCCCAGGTGGTGGCAACGGCAATGTCGCCGCCGCTGTCCACCCAGCGATCCCACATCTTGCTGGCCTCGGCACCCGCACCCGGCTCCAACTTGCCCAGCGTCGAGATGGTGCCGCAAGCGCTCAACGCTGCCCCCAGCATCAACATCGCAGCCAAGCGCATTGTCAATTTAATAAATCCTTGCATGATTATCTCCTGATATTTAATTGCAAAAAATACGCTCAAAAACGCTGGCTGTACATCAGCTGCGCATTCAGCTGAGCGTGGCTGATGCTAGGTCCCGCGCCGGACTGCGCGGTCGTGTTTGGCGCCTTGGCCACCGAAGCGCTGACGTCCGAGCGCTCGCCCAAAAGATAGCTAACGCCAGCGCTGAAGTGACGACGCACGGTAGCCGGAAACAAGGGACTGACGGTGGCGTCGGGGATCGGATTGGAGGCCTGGTTGTAGCCAACCCGCAGCGTCAACGCCGGCGTCGCTTGCCAAGCAGCACCAAGGGCGGTGATGGTCTGATCGCGCCAGTTTTGCGGCAAGGCAAAGCCGACCTCGCCACCGATGCCGGCGCTGACGAACTGCATGCGCAGCGCCTGCATGACGCCAGACCAGGCCACATGCTTGACGTCAGCCGCCAGCATCAAGCTGGGTGCGGCTTGCCAAGCCATACCGAGTGCCAGCTGGCGGGGCATCTGGAAGTTGTCCACGCTCAGCCGCCCACTGTCGCTGAAACCACCAAAAGCAGAAAGGCTAGCCCCGCCCTGATCGGTCTTCATGTCTTTCAACGCGGTCTTGCTGTGCCAGCTGCCGCCGACCGTGAACGCATCTGTGGCCTTGTAGACAAAACCGAGCTTGGCCGCCCAGCCGGTCGACATCGCCTCGCCCTTGAATTTGCTGTTGTCGCTGAAGTCGATGCGGGCCCATGGCGCGCCGCCCAGGGCCGGCAAAGCCATCGCGAGATTGCCACTGGCCCCGGTCACCAAGCTGCCGAGCCGTTGACCGCTTGCAGCCATGCGGATGTCCAGGGTGGACCAAACCAGATCGACCGACCCGCCCAGGATCAAGTCCGGCGTCACTTGCCAGGCCAAGGGCACGATCATCCGGCCGACGCCGAGTTCCGAGCGCACGGGCTGCCCTGAGCCCATGGCCAGAAAGCTGTCGCTGGCGTAGTCGGTGCCCATGCCGCCCTGGGCGAAGACCGCGATACCGTAGCTCAGGCTACCGCTGCGCCGCCCATAGCCAAAGGCGGGCATCAAATAGGCGGTGCCACTGGACTTGGCTTCGGAGGAGCCTGCGGCCGCGCTGACCTTGGGGCCCAGCAGGCCGACGGCAATATCGAGTCTCGCATCGCTATTCATCAAGCCAAGGGTCGCGGGGTTGTTGGCGGCGGCGGCCATGCCGTTGTCGATCGCATTGGCGGCCCCGCCCATGCCCGCTGAAATTGGCCCGTAGGCCTCAAGCAACATGCCATTGGTGGCATGCGCCAGCATCGGCAGGGCGAGCAATGCCCCCGCGACGCGATTTACGCGTTTCGTCATATCGATTGTCTCCAGATGTTTTGCGTGACCTCCGCCCCATGCGCGGCCCGCTTTTGTTCTCGTCCTTGACGAGCTTGGGTCCTCAGTGACTCAAGAAGGTGGCCTCACGGCGTGGTCGGTAGCAAGAGACGATTCGCAGCGCATGATCAAGGCAAGGGCCTAGCTCGCTGCATGAAAATACCGTGCGCGGCAATCAATACTTCAAAGCTTCAGGCCGGGATTGCCGTCCACACCAACCAGCCGAGGGGTATTGATCTTGCGCGCACTGACCCGGCCACCCTGCGACTTGAGCCAATCCTCGACGACATCCCAGACCATACGGGTGCCGGGCATGCTGCGAGCCTCTTCGGCGACCGGCGCCCAGCCTGCCACCTTGTACATTTTTCCGGCCTCGATGGGCTTGCCCTTGAGGCGCATTTCCTGGATTCGACGCCCCATCGCGGCCCCCGGTTCACAGGCATAACTCAATCCCCCGACGCGCACCATGTCGCCGCCCTGCTGATAGTAAGGATCGGGATTGAAGAGGTTGTCGCAGACATCCTCCAGTACCGTCTTGATCATCTCGCCGCTCATCTCGGAGACGGTCGCATAGCTATAGGTGGTGGCGACCTGATCCATCATCAACTCGCGCGTGATGACATCCCCCGGCAGCAGGCTGGTGCCCCAACGAAAGCCGGGCGAAAAAGCGATCTCGGCGCCCTGCACGTCCATGAGCGCGTCCACCAGCAACTGGTCCCAGCTGCCATTAAAATTGCCGCGCCGGTAGAGCAGGCCGTCGGTGATGGCCAGCTTCTCGGAGAGTTTGGCCTCAAAGGGCTTGCGTACTTTCTCGATCAGCGCCGCCATCTCCGGGTCGGCCTTGAGCATATTGGAGAACACCGGCAGTAGCTTGTAGCGGAAGTCGCTGACAACTCCGCCTTTGACCTCGAAGTCGAGCACGCCGAGAAACTTGCCGTTGCTGCCCGCATTGGTGACCAGGGTCACGCCGCCGGCATTCTTGACTTGCACCGGCACCGGCACGCCGTCATGTGTGTGCCCCCCCAGAATTGCGTCGATGCCCCGCACGCGCGAGGCCATCTTGAGGTCAACGTCCATGCCGTTGTGCGAGAGCACCACCACGACTTGCGCACCCTTGCCGCGCGCCTCGTCGACCATCGCCTGCATATTCTCGTCTTGGATGCCAAAAGCCCAGTCGGCCACCATGTAACGGGGGTTGGCGATCGGCGTATAGGGGAAAGCTTGGCCAATGATCGCGCATTTGACGCCGTTCATTTCGCGGATCACATAAGGCGGAAACACCGCGTCACCGAAGTCATTGGTCTTGACGTTCTGAGCGACAAAATCAATCTGGCCTTTGAAGTCCTTCTCGAGAATTTCTTTAACCCGCTCCATGCCATAGGTGAACTCCCAATGCCCGGTCATCACGTTCACGCCGAGCAGCTTGCAAGCATCGACCATGTCCTGCGCGTTGGTCCACAGCGAGGTGGCCGAACCCTGCCAAGTGTCGCCACCATCGAGCAGCAGTGCACCGGGGCGACTCGCCTTCATGCGCTTGACCAGCGTGGCGAGATGCGCAAAGCCACCGACCTTGCCGTAACGGCGCGCAGCGCGCTCGAAGTCGAGATAGCTGAAGGCATGCGCCGCCGGCGTACCCGGCCGCACGCCGACGCTCTTGAGCAAGGCCTCCCCCACCACATGCGGGCTGTTGCCCTTCATAGCCCCTAGCCCCAAGTTGACACTGGGCTCGCGGAAATGAATCGGCAGCAGCTGCGCATGGCAGTCTGTCATGTGCAGAAACGAAACCTGGCCGAAGCGCGGCAAGTCGTAAAGCCCTTGCTCAGCAGTGGCGGCGTCTGCATCGGCATAACGCCCCAAACCCATGCCTGCCACTGACGCTGCGGCCATGACTTGAAAAAACTCGCGCTTACTAAGATTCATGATAAGTGTTCACTTATGTTTTGAGCCAAAGAAAGCCCGCCGGACCCCAGGTCAAGGCGGGCAGATCTAGCTCGGACTATTGGTTGACCGGCGAGGCCGGGTCGAGCAGCAGTGCCATCACATGACGAATCTGCTCCTCGTTCAGCAAGTCCATATGGCCGAAGCGCGGCATATTGGAGCAGGCGGTATAGGCCTTCGAATTCCACAGCTTGCCCCAGGTGTACTGGACGATAGGAGCCGCGGCGGGGTCGTCAACGGCCTTGACGCCGCGGATCTTGCCGTAGTTGTAAAGGCTGGGGCCAATCGTTCCGAAGGACACTTCCTGCTTGCTGATCTGATGGCAGTTGTAGCAGTTGGCGCCGTTGGCACTTGCCACCGCCGACTTGTCGGTCCAGGTCATGCCGCGGCCATTCTGGGCCAGCTTTTCGCCTTCGCGCCAATCGCCAAGATATTGGCCCTTGGACGGCCACTTGATGCTGGCCAGCGCCTCGGCCTCGATCTGTTGGCTGAGCGCCTCGCTGGGCGCTTTGTCGCTGGAGCAGGCCCGCTGGCCGGCGTCCTGCTCAAGGCGTTGGGTGGTGGCGATGCCTTCGTCGCGAAACGAGGACTTCATCATGGCCAGGGCCTGAGCATCGAGTTCAGCCGCTGTGGGGACGGCGGCGCAGCCAGCCACGATCAGCGCAGCGCCGACCAGCATGGCAGCGAGCGTGCTTTGTTTGAACTTCATCATGTGTCGAGTCTCCTTCAGCGCTTGATGGCGGGGGCGATGGACTCGGCGCCCTTGGCATTGATGCCCATATAGACGGCCAGCGCAATCGTCACCTCGGAGCCGTAGCCCGGATACGGAAAGCGCTGCTGGCGGAAGCAGTCATTCAGGCGCCGCTGCATGCTCCACAACTCGCCGCTGGACACCCGGTAGGCTGGCCAGGCCGCAAAGCCGATGCCGTCGCCCGGATTCTTGGTCAGATCGGGCAGATCCTGCAGCCTGATGCGCTTGCCCGCTTCACCGTGGCAAGAGGCACAAGAAAAGTCCATCGGCCCGCCGCGGAAAAAGAAGGCCCGTTTACCGAGCTCGAACATGCGCTGCTCTTCACTATGCGCTTGCGGCAATTGCATGCGCTGACCGCGCGACTCGGCCGAAATCCAGGCCACCAGGCCCTCCAAATTGGCTTGCTCACCCTTGCCGAACGGCGTTTTGGCAATACCTGCCGCGTCCAAACCCTGCAAGCTGCTCATGCAGCTCAGCAGGCGGGACTCCAAGTCTTGCACCTTTTGGGTGTCGGCAAACCAGCGTGGCAACTCGACAAAAGCGCCCTTCACCACTCCGGGACCCTTACCCAGATCACAGCTTTGCAACGATGCGTTTTTCGGCCCTCGTTTCATCTTCCAAAGGTCTTCACCTTTGGCTTCGAACAACTCGGCCGGGTTGCCATCCGCCAACAGCGCGCGGTACTCATTGATGCTGTCGGCGGCGGTCTTCTGCGCCATCGCCGCGCCCGTGGCCATCAGCAGCGCGGCCAGAATAAGCGTCTTTGCCTTGCTCATCGTTTTGTCTCCTGTGGACGCGCACGCTCGAATGGCGATTTAATGGCGTTCTGGTGG
>JADMJQ010000288.1:6563-27533 GCA_018780415.1 Roseateles sp.
AATGGCGTCTGATTGGCGCCTAGCCTGCACTGCCAGCCCTACTCTAGTACGGCCCGGTCAGTGCCTGTAGGGGGTTTGACCTGAGTCAGGACACCGCCACTTCATCGCTACGCTTTTCGCCCTTGTTATCGGTCCAGCTGATGGCGACCTTGTCGCCCGCCTTGGCACCTTTGATCGAGAACTCCAGGAAGGGGTTCTTGGAAACCGACGGCCCCCATTCGGCAGTCATGACGACTTTGCCGTTCAAGGACGCGCTGACTTCGTTGATATACCAAGCCGGAATGGTCTTGCCGGCCGTGTCCTTGCGTTGGCCACTTTCCATTTCATGGGCCATCAGGACGCGAACGGTGGCTTTGTCGCCGGCGGCTTGGGCGCGAATGCGCATCGGATCTGCCATTTTTAACTCCTAAATCAGTATTGAATCAATCGAAAGGAACGGGGGGCGATCAACCGCCGCCGCCGCCCAGCGTGACCTTGACTTCTTTTTGCGCGTACAGAACCCGGTTGTCTTCGGTCACAACCACGGCAAAAACGTTGGACGACTGGCCCATCTTGACGCGGGCTTTGAAGCTCGTGTCTACATCGGCGCTCACGTTGAACAGCGCGGCCAGCACCGAAGGATTTTTTTCAACCAGCAGCATCATCTGCTTGACACCCGGCAGCGTCGTAGAGGCGCCCAGTGGCACGACCGCGCCGTTTTCGGCAATGTCGGGAGCGGAGATCGTGACGTCCTTGCTTTCGGTCGGATTGCCGTAACCCAGTCCTTTGACCAAATCGGCCATGGACTTGGCATCAAAGGCGCCCTTGCCAGCGGCCGGGCCGGCGGCTAGCGCCAGCTTGCCGAACAAGCCCGAGGCCAACATCAGGGACGCCACTTTGGCGCTGTTAGAGAGCATCTCTCGGCGGTTTGCAATCATTTTCAGTCTCCTAGTTCAGTGCATACTAATAAAGGGATGTTCATCCGCGCATCGGTGACATCCCCTAGGGGGAACACGAAATCAGCGCGGGGCGCCGATCTTCAACCACTCGGCAATCGTCGAAGCATCCGCTTCGCTGAGGGTCTGCGCAGGCATTGGGATCTGGCCCCAGACGCCACTACCGCCGCTACGGATCTTGGCGGCCAGATAGGCATGCGCATCGGCGCGAGCCTTGTACTTGCCGGCGATCTCTTTGAAGGACGGGCCTACCAGTTTGCTGTCCATGCCATGGCAGGCAGTACAGCTGTTCTTGTTCAACAACGCAGTCGGCGCTGCTGGCTTGGGCGCAGGGGTCGGCACAAGGGCGGGCGCATTCGCCTCAGCGGGCTTCGACGCCGCCGACGCACCAGCAGGTTTGGACGTGTCAGCCCCATGCTGAGGACCAACGGCACGATTTTGTTCGGCCAAGTTGCCATGCGCATTGCGTGCGTGCTCGGGCAGTGCGGAAGCAATCAGGGCTTCAGGGACACAGTCCTTCATACAAACCGGGCTCTTGCTGCCCCCGCCCTTGCCGCTGGTCAGACCCTTGCCAGGCCACAAATTGTGATCCAGCGTCATGCCATTTCGGTTCGGCATGCGCGCCTGCACTTCGCCAATATTCTGATCCGAGAGGGTGAAATTCTCAGGGACAACACCACCCAGATTGAGCAGGAATGCGGTCACCGCATAGACCTCCTCGGTGCTGAGGGATTTGGGTTGTGTCCAGGGCATGGCGCGGTTGATGTAGTCCCACAGCGTCGAGACCGTCGCCACTTTCATCAAGGTAGTCCGGCCCGGAAAGGCCCTGTCATTGAGCCGGGCGACATGGCCTGACTTGATGTCCTCGGCCGTGGTGCCGCCGATCAGGGGCGAGAAAACTTCACCGCTCTCGCCGAAGATGCCGTGGCATTGGGCGCACTTGCCCTCCCACACATCTTGGCCCTTGGCGACCGAGCCGGCCCCCCTGGGCAGGCCTTTGAAGTCGGGCCTGACGTCAATGTCCCAAGCGGCCACCTCCTTGGGCGTGGCGGTCCGGCCGATGCCAGGAATATCGCGCGGCTGTGTTTGAGTTTGTGCTTGAGCCTGTGTTTGAGCTTTCGCTTGCGTTTGGGCCAGAGCCGAGCCGCCAACGCAAACCCACAGCAGGGCAACGCCAAGCTTGCTCAAATTAAGAAAGCTGGACATTCTTCACCTCGCCGTTTTCCTCGACCAACCAGGTCTGGATGGAATGATTGTGATAAATCGAGCGCGTGCCTCGCTGCGCACGCAGCGCGCCGTAGCTGGGCTGCACATAGCCGGTCTCATCGGTTGCCCGGCTTTGCACCAGAGCCGGCTTGCCGTCCCACACCCAGTCGATATTGAAGCGGGTCAGGCATTTGCTCATCACATTGCCGTCCAGGCGCGCGCTGCGCCAGTTGCGACCGCCGTCGACCGATACATCGACCTTTTTGATCTTGCCTTGGCCCGACCACGCCAGCCCTGAGATGTTGTAGAAGCCCTTGTCCAGCATGACTTGCCCGCCCGATGGTGTGGTCACCACGCTCTTGCACTCCTGAATGCTGGAATACTGGCGATGCTGGCCGCCGGGCATCAGGTCGATGTAGTGAATCGCCTCGTCCTTCGCTGCATAGGGTTTGTCACCCACTTCGATGCGACGCAAATACTTGACCCAGCTGACCCCCTGCACGCCGGGCACGACCAAGCGCAATGGATAGCCGTTTTCTGGCCGCAGCATCTCGCCGTTCTGGCCATAGGCCACCAGCACCTCGCCGCTCTCTATCATCTCCATCGGAATGGTACGTGTCATCGATGAGCCGTCGGCGCCTTCGGCCAGTACATAACGGGCACGCTTGTAGTCGACGCCCGCCATGTCCAAGAGGATGCGCAGCGGCACGCCGGTGAACTCGCTGCAAGACAACATACCGTGTGAATACTGCACCGTCGGCACGGCCACATTGCCCCATTCCATGCCGGTATTGGCACCGCATTCGATGAAGTGAAAGCGCGACAAAGACGGCAGGCGCATGATCTCGTCCATGGTGAAAACCATGGCCTTCTTGAGCATGGACGCTTCCGAGCCATTGATCATCAAGCGATGTTTGGAGGGATCAATGTCCCACCAACCCTGGTGATGCCGCTCAAAGTGCAGGCCACTAGGCGTGACGATGCCGAACAGTGATTGCAAGGGCGCAAACGACACCGATGCCTGCGTGGTCTGGGTCAGCCCCGGACTCTGGCGTCGCTGCACATTGACCTCGTACTTCGACGGCTTGCCATAGCCGTCGGTCACCACCGCTTGCCCAAGACCCGTGCTGTGCTCGGGCAGGGTGAGGATGTTTGGATCACCTTCACCGGTGCCCACCGGGTTGGACTGGGCCAAGACCGCAGGTGCAGCTGCCGCACCCACAGCGGCCGCAAAGGCTTGGCGGATGAAGCCGCGCCGCCCTGCCTTGCCCTCTACAAAAACTTGGCGCACCCCGGCGGCGTCCAAGAAGTTCTCAGGCGCCTTAATCAGCCGGCCTGCTGGTTTATCGTCAACACTCACAATCATTTCCTTCACAGAAATCGGCCCAGTTCACATTCATGCATGCCCCCTGTTCCCAGGCGCCTAGGCGGCAGAAGGCAAAAAAGGTAAGCGGCAAAAGCGACCAATAATCCCAAACAACAATGCCCTTGAAGCAGACCCCTGGGCTCAAGTCAAGCGCATTGCTGGGTGCCAGAATCTAAATATAAGAATACATGAATATTCATAATGGGTGAAGTGTCTGAGCCTCAGGGTTTTCGCGAGTTAACGGCAAAATTTTGCCGATTAGCGGCCTGCACCAACGACTCCGACTCGCCATCTGGGTATGTCCAGGTCGTATGGGGGCCAAGCACATTCAAGCAAAACAGGCAGGAAGTACCAAGCCTTCCCTTGTACTGGCGACCTAAAACTCGATGAGCTCAGCGATCGCCTTGATACCGGCCGAAGCGCAACCTTCATCGGCTTCACCGCCCGGCCCGCCAGACACGCCAATAGCACCCAGCACATTCCCACCAGCTTCGATCGCTAGGCCACCACCCGCCGCCAGAAAGCGCGGCAAATTGCGCAAACCGCTCATCGGCCGCCAAGGCCGACGTGGAGGTACGAAAGCTCACCGCCGTCCACGCTTTATTGGCTGCCACCTCTATCGTATGCGCGCCGGCATAACGATCGCGCAGCAGAACCTGGGTGATGCCGGCGCGATCCGTAACAGCCACCGCGACTTGAAAGCCCTGCTTGCGGCAGGATTCAAGTGCAGCTTTTGCAGCCGTTAGTGCCGCTTCCGGGGTCAGCGACCGCGATTGGAAGCTCCCCTCCTGCGCCCAGGACTGTGGAGCAACAAAAAACAATGCAAGGGTAAGCAACTTGGCTGTCTTCACGGCCTGTCTCCTCGGTGGACCTTTGTCACTGACACATGATACGGCGTGCGAATGCCGAGATTCGAAAGTGAATTTCAAGGACGACACAGACGCACTCGCACTCTCCATAACTGTGAGTTGCTTTATGCCAACCTGGACACCTAGGCCTTGAACACCTTCTGCACTCGCTCAATAGCACGGCCTATGCAATTCGCCCACCCACGCGAGCCTGGATGTAGGGTGCTGCAGACAGGTGATCGGCATGAGCATAGGTCTCCAGGATCCAATCGATGCTGAGGTTTTGCCACTCAACAAAAGCGACCACACCCGAAGCAAACCCAACGCCAAATCAAGCGAAAAAGAATCCCTCAAGGTATTCAGAAAAACCAAAAGCAACGCTGAACTTGTATCGTCAAATGCAACAGGCTTGGCGCAGGTTCCGCCGTGTCTCCTGGGAAGGCAAACACAACAAGCGAACCCGAAGCGTCTGGCTTCATTACATGGCTTTGGCAGCAAAGCACTTTGGGTCGAAACCGAAGCCGAAGCTGTAGTTGCTCGCAATGTCAGCTTCGTGGCGGTCAATTTTGTGGTCGCAGTGACCGCTTTGCGTTGTCCATTGCCGGCCTTATGCCTGCATCGTAAGTCTGCTCCGGGCACTGGGCTGCCAAGCTGCTAGTGCCCTCGAAATGTCCCGGCCTGCGCCAGGGCGACAGTTCGAACAAGCGCCGCATAGCTGACGTTCGGTTCGCCGACCGTTTTGATCAACGGCAGCTTACTGGCGATGTTGCTGCCTCATGCTACCGGCCAGTTCCTGTCATTTGGATGCGCAGTTGGGGCGCCGGCTGGGTGCCCGGAGCATCCGACCGAATTCTATGCAAGGATCTGCAGCGATCAGGCCGACTGGGCGCTCTGTTTCGATTGCCAGGGATGCGGCCAGGGCCAGCACGGCGGCGGTGATGCAGAAAGGAGCGTTCTGCAGAAAATGGGGCGACATCCCGTATCGCTTGAGGAAATGAAACTTATCGGATGGCCGTTTCGGGGAGATTCAGCCCACTAGACGACTGGTCTACTTTTGGTGTATGATTGCGGCATGAGCAACGACCACACGGATGTCCGCCAGCACATTCTCGACACGGGACGGTCCATTATTTTGGGCAAGGGTTTTTCGGCCGTGGGCCTGAACGAGATCCTGTCGGCTGCCTGCGTGCCCAAAGGCTCGTTTTACTACTACTTCAAGTCAAAGGAAGCGTTCGGCGCGGCGCTGGTTGAGGGCTATCTGTTTGACTACCTCACGCATGTCGACGCCTTGCTGGCGCCCGACGGCGCGCCAGCGGCGCAGCGGCTGATGCGCTACTGGCAGAGCTGGATGGCGACCGGCGTTAGCGAGAGCCCGGAATGCAACTGCTTGGTGGTCAAGCTCAGCGGCGAAGTCTCCGACATGTCCGAAGCCATGCGCGTGGCCCTGCTGGGCGGCACCAACCAGATCATCGCGCGGCTGGCCGGCTGCATCGCGCAGGGCGCCGCCGACGCCTCGCTGCCCGGCACGCTCAATGCACCCCAGACCGCGCTGACGCTGTACGAGCTGTGGCTGGGCGCAGCCTTGCTGACCAAATTGAGGCGCGAACGTAGTGCGCTGGATGCCGCCATGCACGCGACCCGGCGCTTGCTGAATCTGCCCGATCCGGCTGCGGCCTGATCGGGCCGTAACCCCCGCTCTGTTCCACCCCACTCTGTTTTGCCCCGCGACAGATCTTGCCGAACTGGTTTCGGCTATTTTTTGACCCAATTTGTAGCCGACCGGTCTAATTTAAAAGGACAACATGAAGAATTTTGAGTTTTACAACCCCACCCGAATCGTCTTTGGCTCCGGCAAGGTTGCCGAGCTGTCTCGGCTGGTGCCCGCGGATGCGCGCGTGCTGGTGCTCTACGGCGGCGCCAGTGCCCAGAAAACCGGCACGCTGGACGAGGTCAAGGCCGCTTTAGGCGACCGCGCGGTGCTGGAATTTGGCGGTATCGAGGCCAATCCGACCTACGAGACCCTGATGCGAGCCGTGGCGCAAGTGCGCCAGGAAAAAATCGACTTTTTACTGGCCGTCGGTGGCGGCTCGGTGATCGACGGCACCAAGTTTGTCGCGGCGGCGGCCAATTTTGACGGCGAACCCTGGGACATTCTGCTCAAGGGCGGCAGCCAGGTGACGCAGGCCTTGCCGTTCGGCACGGTGCTGACGCTGCCGGCCACCGGCTCCGAAATGAACAGCGGCGCGGTCGTCACCCGCAAGGCCACGCGCACCAAGCTGCCGTTCATGAGCGCGCTGGTGTTTCCGCAGTTCTCGGTGCTGGACCCGACCAAGACCTACACCTTGCCACCGCAGCAGATTGCCAACGGCATCGTCGACGCCTTCGTCCACACGCTTGAGCAGTACCTGACCTACCCGGTGCAGGGCCTGGCGCAAGACCGCTTTGCCGAAGGCTTGCTGCAGACGCTGGTGGAAATCGCCCCCAAGGCGCTGGCCGAAATACCCGACTACGACAGCCGCGCCAACCTGATGTGGAGCGCTTCGCTGGCGCTCAACGGCCTGATCGGCGCCGGTGTGCCGCAGGACTGGGCCACCCACATGATTGGCCACGAGCTGACCGCGCTCTACGGCATTGACCATGCGCGCACGCTGGCGATCGTGCTGCCGCCGCTGCTCAATGTGCAGCGCGAAACCAAGCGTGCCAAGCTGCTGCAGTACGCCGAGCGCGTCTGGGCCATCACGGACGGCAGCGATGCGCAACGCATTGACCAGGTGATTGAACGCACGCGCCAGTTTTTTGAAAGCTTAGGGATAAAGACCCGCCTGTCCGACTACGGCCTGGGGCCGGACGCGGTCGATGCCGTGGTGGCGCAGCTGGAGGCCCACGACATGACCCGCCTGGGCGAGCACCAGGACGTCAGCCCGGCGGTCAGCCGCGCCATCCTGATGGCTGCGCTCTAAGCCCCCCAACCCGCCGACCTTCCTACATTTCATTCACACCAAGGATTCCCCTGTGAAAAAACTGCTGTCTCCTCTCAAAGTCGGTCACCAGACCCTGAGCAACCGCGTCGTGATGGCGCCGCTGACCCGCTCGCGGGCCAGCCAGCCTGGCGATGTGCCGTCGGCGCTCAACGCGCAATACTATGCCCAGCGCGCCACGGCCGGCCTGATCGTCAGCGAAGCCACGCAGGTCTCGCGCCAGGGTCAGGGTTACGCCCTCACGCCCGGCATCTACACCGACGCGCAGGAAGCCGGCTGGACCGACGTGGTGCAGGCGGTGCACGCGCAAGACGGCCGCATCGCGCTGCAGCTCTGGCATGTGGGCCGCATCTCGCATTCGCTGCTGCAGGAAAACGGCGCCTCCCCGGTCGCGCCCTCAGCGCTGATTGCCAAGGGCGCCAAGTGCTTTGTGATCCAGCCCGACGGCGGCGCTGAAAACGTGCCGACCGAAACCCCGCGCGCGCTCAGCACGGACGAGTTGCCCGGCATCGTCGCGCAGTACCGCCAGGCCGCCGTGCGCGGCAAGCGCGCCGGTTTTGACTTTCTGGAGGTGCATGCGGCCAACGGCTACCTGCTGCACCAGTTCCTTTCCACCAACAGCAACCAGCGCACCGACGCCTATGGCGGCACGCTGGAAAACCGCGCCCGCCTGACGCTGGAAGTGCTGGACGCCGTGATCGCCGAAATCGGTGCTGACAGCGTCGGGGTGCGCCTGTCGCCCCACTTTGCGGCGCACGACATGGCCGACGCCGAGGCCGAAGCCAGCGCCCTGTATCTGGCCCAGGCGTTCAGCGAGCGCGGCATTGCCTACCTGCACATTGCGGAGCCCGACTGGGCCGGTGGCCCCGAGCTGACCGACGCCTTCCGCAGGCAAATCCGCGCTGCCTTCAACGGCAGGCTGATTTTCTGCGGCGGCTACAGCGCCGTCGACGCCGAGGCCCTGATCGAGCAAGGCGTGGGCGACGCGGTCGCGTTTGGCCGCCCCTACATTGCCAACCCCGACCTGGTGGAGCGCTTTCGCCAGGGCGCCGAGCTCAATACCCCGGACCGCGCCACGTTTTACGGCGGCGGCGCACATGGATATACGGACTACCCCACACTGGACCTGCAGTCCGCCTGAAGCACGGGCTTCAATTTGCTATTAAATCAGTAGCAAAAAGCGCACGGATGGCTTGCGCCAAAGCCTTTTTTTACTAACAAAGAGGCGTTTGGCAGCGATTTTTTTGACATGGACAACCCGCCCTGCTGAGGCAGCGGCGGCGCCACAAAAGGAAGCAATATGAAAATTCTGATGGTTCTCACCTCACACGACCAACTCGGCAACACCGGTAAAAAGACCGGTTTCTGGCTGGAAGAATTCGCTGCGCCTTATTACGCGTTCAAGGACGCGGGAGCTGACATCACGCTGGTGTCCCCACTGGGCGGCCAGCCGCCGCTGGACCCCAAGAGCGACGAGCCCGATGCGCAGACCGACGCCACGCGCCGCTTCAAGGCCGACGCCGCCGCCCAAGCCGCACTGGCCAGTACCGGCAAACTCGCTGAGGTGTCGGGCGACGGCTTTGACGCGCTGTTTTACCCCGGCGGGCACGGCCCGCTGTGGGATTTGGCCGAAGACGCTGCGTCGATCCAGCTGATCGAGACCATGGCGGCTGCCGGCAAGACGGTGTCCGCCGTCTGCCATGCACCCGGCGTGCTGCGCCACGTCAAGGCCGCCGACGGCTCGCCACTGGTGCAGGGCAAAAAAGTCACCGGCTTCACCAATACCGAAGAAGCCGCCGTGCAGCTGACCGACATCGTGCCCTTTCTGGTGGAGGACATGCTGGTGTCCAACGGCGGCCACTACAGCAAGGGTGCCGACTGGGCGCCTTATGTGGTGGTTGACGGCAAGCTGATCACCGGCCAGAACCCGGCCTCGTCTGAGCCGGCGGCACACGCCGTGCTGCGCCAATTGAAGGGCGACTAGCCGGGCTCCGGCCGGAAGGTGTACTCAACCAGAGCAGGCGCACGCCTGCTCTTAACCGAACACAATGGAAACCATGGCCTACCAAAGCACCAACCCCTACAACGGAAAAGTCCTGCAAACATTTGAGCCTATGGACGCGGCGCAGCTGGAAGCCGCGCTGCAGCTTGCGTCCGACTGCTTCAACAATGACTGGCAGGGCAAGTCCTACGCAGAGCGGGCGATGATCCTGGCGCGCGCCGCCACGCTGATGCGCGAGCAGGCGCAGCCGCTGGCCGAGTTGATCACCCTTGAGATGGGCAAGCTGATCGCGCAAAGCCTGGGCGAAGTCGCGCTGAGCGCCGCCATCCTGGACTACTACGCCCAGCATGCCGAGCGCTTTCTCGCGCCTGAGACGCTGGCCACGGCGCGCGGCGAGGCGCTGGTGGAAAGCTGCCCCGTCGGCGTGCTGTTCGGCGTGGAACCGTGGAACTACCCCTACTACCAGATCGCCCGCTTTGCCGCGCCCAATCTGATGGCCGGCAATGTGGTGATGGTCAAGCACGCCTCCAACGTGCCGCAGTGCGCGCTGGCATTTGAGCGGCTGATGGTGGAAGCCGGCGCGCCCGCTGGCGCCTACACCAACCTTTTCATCTCCAAGGACCAGGTCGCGCAAGTCATCGACGATCCGCGTATCCGCGGCGTGGCGCTGACCGGCAGCGAAGCCGCCGGCGCCGTGGTGGCGGCAAGGGCCGGGCAGAACCTGAAAAAGACGACGATGGAACTTGGCGGCAGCGACGCCTTCATCGTGCTCGAAGATGCCGACCTGGACCGGGCCGTGAAAAGCGCCGTCAGCGGCCGCATGGGCAATTCGGGCCAGGCCTGCACCGCGTCCAAGCGTTTCATCGTGGTTGAAGCGCTGGCCGACCGCTTCCTGGAAAAGTTCCAGGCGGCGATGCTCAACTTTGCGCCCGGTGATCCACTTGACAAGCAGACCACGCTGGCACCGTTGTCATCCGCTGAAGCGCTGGACAATCTGCTGGGCCAGGTGCAGCGCGCAGTGGCCGGCGGCGCCCGCGTGGTGATGGGCGGCAAGCGGTTTGAGCATGCCGGCGCCTTCATGCAGCCCACCATCTTGACCGACATCAGCGCAAGCAATCCGGCCTACAAGGAAGAGTTCTTCGGCCCGGTTGCGCTGTTCTTCCGGGTCGCTGACGAAGCGGCGGCCGTGGCGCTGGCCAACGACTCGCCGTTTGGCCTGGGCGGCTCGGTGTTCACGCAAGACATCGAGCGCGGCAAACGGCTGGCGCGCCAGATCGACACCGGCATGGTGTTCATCAACGCGCCCGCGTCGTCGTCGCCGGAGCTGCCTTTTGGCGGCGTCAAGAATTCCGGTTATGGCCGCGAGCTGTCGGGCGCGGGCATCCAGGAATTCATCAACAAGAAGCTGATTCGCGTGGCGTGAGCAGCCGTTTTGCAGCCAGCAAGGCAGCCATCAACGCAGCCATCACCCTGACTGCGGTGCAGCGCCTGCGCGCGCGTCTGGACGGCGACGCCTCGCTCGTCAAGGCCTTGCTGGTCGGGCTGCTCACCGTGCTGTTGCTGTTGGCCTTTGTGCTGGGCGGCGCCGAGGTCATGGAGGGCGACACGCACAGCTTCGATGTGTACCTGCTGCAGGGTGCTCAATCGCTGCGGGCCGGCCATCCGTGGCTGGCCGCCATCATGCGCGACTTCAGTGCGCTGGGCAGCACCGCGGTGATGACGCTGTTCACGCTGATCAGCGTCGGCTACCTCACGCTGGTCTCGGCCCGGGTCACGGCCCTGCTGGTGGCCATGTCGGTCATCACCGGCGCCGTCTTTGTGCAGATTCTCAAGGCCGGTTTCGGACGCTTGCGCCCGGACGCGGGTTTTGCCGATCTGGTGGCGACCGGCCTGAGCTTTCCGAGCGGCCACACCAGCATGTCCGCCATCGTTTTTCTGACGCTGGGCGCGCTGATCGCCAGCACGCGCAGCCGCGTGCCCGAGCGCCTCTACATCCTGGCGGCGGCCGCGCTGCTGGCGCTGCTGGTCGGCGTCAGCCGCGTCCTGCTGGGCGTGCACTGGGCCACCGACGTGCTGGGCGGCTGGGCCTTTGGCGCCGCCTGGGCGATGGCCTGGCTGCTGCTGGCCCGTTTTTTGCGCCAGGACCCGCAGGGCTGAAGGCGCAGCACCAGCATCGGCTGGACCTGTTCATCAACCTTTCAAGAATTCCACGCCTTGCCATGCTCAATACCGACTTTTCCAAACGCGCCGTCGTCAATACCCTGGCCGCCCCGTGGCAGGCGTCCCCCACCGCGCTGGTGCAGCGCCGGCTGATTGAGCGCGACGGCGGCGAAGTCGCGCGCGCCACCTCCATCGTCCGCTATCAAGCAGGCGCCCGTTTTCAGTCGCATCTGCACGCGCTGGGCGAGGAAATCCTGGTGCTTGAAGGTCAGCTCTCGGACGCCGAGGGCGACTATGGCCCGGGCACCTACCTCAAGAACCCGCCGGGCTCCAGCCACGCGCCGTTTTCAGACAAGGGCTGCACTCTGCTGGTCAAGCTGCGCCACTTGGACCCGCGCGACCAGGGCCGGGTGGTGGTTGACACCGCCCACGCCGCCTGGTTCCCTGGCATGGTGCCCGGCTTGTCGGTGCTGCCGCTTTCGAGCTTTGAAGGCCAGCACACTGCCATGGTGCGCTGGGCGCCCGGCACCTTCTTCAATCCGCACCGGCACCACGGCGGCGAGGAAATCTACGTGGTCGAGGGCATTTTTGAAGACGAGAACGGCCGCTACCCGGCCGGCACCTGGCTGCGCAGCCCGCACCTGAGCCAGCACCAGCCGTTCAGCCGCGAAGGGTGCCTGATTTTCGTCAAGACGGGGCACTTGCCAGTGGCGGGATGAGGGCGGTGGGCAGCGTTGGACTGACGGAGATGCGCACGCGGGAATGAGGCCAACAGGTCTTGGATTCAGCCAACTTATTGCATCGACCGGTTGAGTCCAAGACTGTCAGGAGCCATTGGGTCTCCCGAAGTGCCTACCGCTTAGCTGCCGTTGATCATGATCGTGTGGCTGTCGGTAACCGGGGAAACCAAACCCGTCGTCCGCCCCCGAGGTGTGGCTGAGCAGTGCGCGTGGCGTAACCGCTTGCACTCGCGTCAAATCCGAAACGGGAACTTGCCATGGTTTCAGCATCATATTGACATCCGCGTCCAGCCTCAGCCGCTGCTTTTGGACCAGGTGCTTGGCAGCGAGCGCCGGTCGATGCTTGATTGATTGATTGCGGCGCCGAACTCGTCGCAGCCCAAACGATTTCATCCGCATTGGGGGCGCTTTCATCGCTTGGCCCAGCGGTCCGGCAGCTGAATTCGCAGAATGAGGGCATGAACACACCCCACATCCTGGCCCTATCGCTCCTTGGCCTGAGCATCCAAACAGCCCTTGCTGCTGATGCTGCACCGGCTGTCTACATCGAGCCCCCGATGGTGACCGTCTCCGGCGGCGAATTCCAAATGGGCGGCGGCAAACCCTATATGGGCGAGGCCGCGCAAGACGCCGGCGCCCTGCCCATCCACAAGGTCAAGATCAAAGCCTTCAAGCTGGCCAAGTACGAAGTGACCGTGGCCGAATTCCGCCGCTTTGTTGAAGCAACCGGCTACAAGGCGCCCGACAAATGCGTGCACCAGCCGATTCAGGGCTGGTTCGGGCTGGGCCCCACGCCCGGTTCCTGGGACAAGAATGAATTGACCAACAGCGAGTTCCAACCTGCGGTCTGCCTTGGCTGGGCCGACGCCGACGCCTATGCCAAATGGTTATCACAGCAAACCGGCAAAAGCTACCGCCTGGCCAGCGAGGCCGAGTGGGAGTACGCGGCGAGCGCGGGCAAAGGCAAGGCCGATTTCCCTTTCGGCGAGAACCTCGACCAGAAGCGCATCTGCGAATACGCCAATGTGTCCGACCAATCGGCCGAACATGCCGGCATGGAGCGCTTTGGCGCCACCTACAAAGGCTTTATGGGCGGCATTTCGCCCTGCGATGACGGTGCCGGATTTGCCAGCATCGTCGGCATGTACAAGCCCAACCCACTGGGGCTGCACGACCTGATCGGCAATGCAGCCGAGTATTTGCAAGATTGCTGGAGCGAGAGTTACGAAGGTGCACCGGCGGACGGCAGCGCGCGGCTGGACGGCGAATGCAAGATGCACGCCGTGCGCGGCGGCGCCTGGCATTGGCGCGGCTTTACTGCCACCCAGCGCAGCGCGATGCCGCTAGATTGGGTCGGCGTGATCGAGGGCTTCCGCCTAGCCCAGAGTCTGACTGGCCCGGCTGACAAGCGCTCGGCGCCGACCGCCTTGGCCTTTGAGAATGAGCTCAAGCAGGCGCAAGCCGTGGAGCGGGCGCGCCGCGCGAGCTTGCAGCCTTTTCCGCAGCCGCCGCAGGGCTTGCAGCTGACCCAAGCCGAGGGCAAGGCGGCCGTCCAGCTGAGCTGGTTGGCCGGCCCCGACCCCAAGGTCCTTGGCTATCACGTCTACCGTAGTGACAGCGTCGGCGGCAACTTTGTGCGGATTGCCTCAGACGTCAAGACGCAGCGTTATGTGGACGAGACCGCCCTGGCGCGCAAGCACAGCTATGTGGTGGTAGCCGTCAACCGCGATCGTTTCGGCGAGTTCAGTGCGCCGGTGCTGACGGCCGACCAGGTGCATGCGCTGCCCGGCCGGATCCAGGCGGAAGACTTCAACCAGATGGACAAGGCCTCCGTCGGCAGGGTGGCACCGCAAGAGGATATGGAAGACGCTGGCGGCCAAGCTGGCCTGAACTTGACGGGTTCAGCCCCCGGTATGGCCAAGGACAGTTGGACCGAATACAGCGTTGAGCTCCCACGGGCTGGCAGCTACCGATTCAGCTTCCGAGTGGCCAGCCTGACCGGTAGCAAGGGTCTGGCCTTGAGCGTGGATGGTCAAGCTGTGCTGGAGCAGGCCGTGCCCGCAACGGGTGGCTTCAAGAGCTGGCAGACCGTGGCCGGGGCTGGCCCAATCCGACTGGAGGCTGGCCGCCATGTACTGCGTATTCGGGCCATCGACCCAGGCGCCAAACTCAACTGGTTCTCGGTGGAACTGGCCGACTGACGCGCAATTGAGTGGGTGGTCGCGCTTGGTTCTAGGCGCAGCCTCACCCTTCAGTGCGTGCAGCCGCCGGAGTAAGGTCGCCAGCGCCAGCGCCATCTCGACGGCCGGCTCCGGCGCCGCCCATCAAACCCTCGAACTCAATGCGCCAGTTCCCGCTGGCGATCTCGGCCTTCTGTTGCGCAGAGATGTCCAGCAAAGGCGGCTGCGGGAAGCGCGCCTCCAAATAAGGCGCAATAGCCGCGTTGTCGCTCAGCATCAGGCCCTCTTCGGTATGCAGCGCGGGCACCGTGCATTGCGGATTCAGAGCTTGATACGCCGGGCTCAACTGCCGTCGCGGCGGGGGCTGGGCGCGGTGGCGCAGTCGTAGAGCGCGAGGGGCATCTGGGTGACTTTCTGGGCTATTGCGCAGCCTGACCTAGGTCTTGGGTAGCCGCAGCATGGCGAGCGCGCCATGCGCGCAAGTCCTGCCGATACTGGTCCATCGCCAGGTCATGCAAATCGAAGATGCAAGGCTCGCAGCCATTGCCGCAACAGGCATCGAGGTCCGCCGCTGCGGGCGGCTGCGGCATGGCGTCGGTAGCGAGTGCATTGAGAGGTGAATCCATGGCGCCAGATTGTCCACCAACGCTGGCTGAAAAGCCTGGCCCCGCCAGGCCTTCTACATTGGGCCAACCAGTTCCGGTGGATGCCCATGAACACCCCAAGTGTTTGACTTGACCCGCGAGCCTCGCTCCAAGCTGCTGATGGCCACGCATGAACAGAGGCTGGCGGCGCGCTGCGGGCGCCAGATCAGCTTGTCCGCGGGAAGGATGTTGGAACCGCAAGTCTGCGCTTGAAGCCGCGCTTGAGGCCACGCTCACATCTGCTTGAACAAATGCGTGTAGCTCTCGGCCACCAGCAGCGACTCGGGCCGATCTTTTAGTTTCAATTGCATGCGGCCGCGGAAGTCTCGGCTGGCGCCGGCAATGGCCGCCACATTGACCAGCGTCGAGCGATGGACCTGCCAGAACTGATGGGCATCGAGCTCGTCCGCCAGCTCTTTGAGCGGCTTGCGAATCAAGGCCTCGGCGTCACGCGTCATCACGCGGGTGTATTTGGTGTCGGCCTGAAAATACAAAATCTCGTCAACGGTCAGCAGCCTGAGCGTCTGCCCGACCGAGGCATTGATCCAGCGCAGCGGCGCACGCGCTTGCGCCCCAGGCTGCGGACTCGACGGCGGATTCCGCTCTGCCTCAAGCGGATCTCGCGACAACTGCTTCAACACGCGCCCGATGTCAGCGGGCGGCCCTTGCAGGCGCTCTTTGAGGCGGCGGATGGTCGTGAACAAGCGCGGCATCGCCAGCGGCTTGAGCAGATAGTCCACCGCCCCGGCGTCAAAGGCCTCGATCGCGTATTGGTCGTAAGCCGTTACAAAAACAATATGCAAGCGCCCCTGCCCAGATAGCTGAGCGGCTACTTCCAGCCCGGTGGCACCCGGCATCTGAATATCCAAAAACACCACATCCGGCTGATGCTCGGCCACCAGACGCAGCGCCGCAATGCCGTCGGCGGCCTCGCCCAAAATACACAGCTCGGGCCAGACTTGACCCAAAGCCTCGATCAATTCCTGCCTGAGCGTGGCCTCGTCTTCGGCGACCACAGCGGTATAGATCCGGCTCATCATTCAACTCCATCAAAGCGGCAGCTTAAGCTTGCCGGCCAGCGCTCATGGCGCTGCGCAAGCGGGCAATCAGTTGATCCAATTGCGCCGGCGCTTGGGGCTCCCCTCGGGCGTAGGCTTGTTCAATCACCAGCAGCGAATCAAACAACTGCTGCGGGTCTACTTGAGCAATCTTGGCGGAAAGCCTGGCTGCCATCGCCTCCTCGGCATACCGACTCTGCTCACCCAACAAGCGCTGCAGCGCCAAGTCCTTGTCGCGGCGGCGCGCGCGCATCTCGGCCAGCGCCACCAGCAAACCGCCCACAAGCCCCACATACAAGACCTCGCCCAGCACATTGACCCATGATTTATGCACCAGGTCTTGAGCCGGGCAGACCGCGCAGGCCGACAGCAAAGCAGCGGGGTCCAGCAGCCATGGCAGGACCAGCGGAATAAGCAACGGGATAAGAAGATTTGACAAGATCGCCGCAGCGCCGGCCCCGACGCCGACCGCCAAGATCAGGCGCCGAGTACGCGCGGCCAGGTCAGCAGATCCGCTGCGATCGGCCGGCAACCAACACAGCAAAAACACCAGCGCTTGGAGCAACAGCCGAACCGTGATGCGCGTCAGCGGGGCCCAAGGTTGGGCGACCGGGGCAAAGTCCATCATCGGCCCCAAACTCTCAGTCCCCAGGTAGAGCGCCACCAACAAGGCACAAACCAACTCGCGGCCGCGAAGGGACCGCCAACTGCGCAGCAGATGAGCCACGGCCAAGGACACGCTGCTCACCGCACATCCACCTGCGGCAAAGGCAGACGAATCCGGGCCAGCACGCCTCTGGGCTGCAACGCCTCCAGCTCCAAGCTGGCGGCGGGCCCAAAACAGGCCAGCAATCTGGCCCGGGTGTTGGCCAGGCCGACGCCACTGCCACCAATGCTGCCACTGCCGGAGCTCGCGCCAAAGCCGACCCCGTTGTCGCGCACCTCCAAGACCGCTTCGCTGCGATCAGCGCGGGCCACCGTTTGAGCGCTGATCTGTAGATGCCCTCCCTCGGTCAGCGCCCCGAGCCCATGCTTGATGGCGTTCTCCACCAAGGTGGCCAGGATCAAGGGCGGCAGGCGCAGGCCCAGCAAGCCGGGGTCGGCCTGGATCTCAAAGCTCAGCCGCTCACCCATGCGCATTTGCAGGATGTGCAGGTAATTGCGCAGCAGCTCCAACTCCTGCTCCAAGCTCGACATTTGCTCGCGCATGCCGGGCAGCGCCGCGCGCAAATAGGCAATCAAGCTACCCAGCATGTCGCGCCCCCGATCGGGCGTCGTGGCGTACAAGCGGCGGGTGGTCGCCAAGGTGTTGAAAATAAAATGCGGCTCGATCTGCGCATTCAGGGCCACCATCTGCGCGTCCATATGCTGCGTACGCAAGGCTTCGCTCTGTCGCCGGGCCGCAGCCAAGCGCTCTTGGAGCTGCCGGTCTTTCATGCGCGAAATCAGCACCGCATAAGCCATGCAGCCCAACAAGCTGTAGAGCGCCAAACGCGTCAAGAAGAAACCCCATTGAAACGTCAAATCGGAGACCTTGTGCTGAACCCATGCAAACCGAATCCACATGGCCAGCGCAAGACCCGACACCACCAGCCCCACACGAAGCAGCCATTCGCCTCGCGGCCCGATGGCATGCTGCTTGCGCCAAGCAGCCAAGGCGGCCTCGGCACAGGCGGCGCTCAGCAAAATGAGCACGCCCGGCAACAGCGCCAAGCCCGCATAAGAGGCGACCATGCGCAGCCATTGCCGCGCCCCCGCGTCCGCGCCTTCGTCTGAGTACCAAGTCAGCGCCCGCGCCAAAGCCATGAAGCCACTCAGCGCCAGCATGGCGCCGATCACGCGCAGATTGAAGATCGACAGAAAGGCATTTTTCATCGGGGCAGGGAAACGCAGAGAGGCATTGTGTGAGCGATCGATCGACCGACGGATCGACTGATTGATTGAGTCGGCCGAGGCCCGGCGCCCACCCTGGCTAGCCCGTCTGTGCTTATTGTTAGGCGGCCAGGCCCCACAGGGTAGCGCGTTCCGACCGGTCCGGCTGGACGCCGACGAAATGGGGATTTCGTCGGCTGACTTCGACTGATTCCGGCCAAACGCGGTGCTGGCCGGCAAGCCAAACAACCAAGCATCAAGTCTTACCAGGGACAGATTTCCCCAAAACTGTTTTTGCCGTGTTCGCCTCAAAGCTTGGTCAGCCGAAGGATCAAATCGGGATGTGGCGTAAGTTGGCTCCGGGCACATTGGAGTCGCTCGAAGCCTGCCCAACTTGTGCTGAATGAACCCGCGGAGGCTGTCCATCCCGTATCGGAATGGACAGCCAAACTGAATCGGAATAGGTCGATTTTTTTGTTCGGAATACGCACCAACGTTGCTCAATCAACCATCAGCCAGCTCTAGGCCGCTTGTTGCCGACTTGTTCCCACGTGCGCTCAAATTCCGCCTGGGCTAGGTAGCCTATCCACTGGTCAGCTTTTGATTTCGGGGTTGATCGCTTTAGCGTCGAGGCCACCTGCATAAGCCAATCTATTTGAAAGTCTGATGCAACGCTTGTTGCTGAACTTTCAGCAAATCACATCCCCACAACTAGGTCGCTGATTGGTAGGTAAATTGGTAGATACATTGGTGGATAGAAACGCAAAACGGGCCGCTAGGGCCCGTTTTTACGTACTACTTGGAGGAGAGGGGGGGATTCGAACCCCCGAGGCGTTTGACCGCCCGCCTGATTTCGAGTCAGGTACATTCAACCACTCTGCCACCTCTCCGGTAATTTTGGTGCTCGCGGTGGTTCGTTTGCGAGTAAGCCTACTAGTATAGCTGAACTTTCAACGGTGCCAATGTAGCAGCTGCTGAATTTTTTGTTTTACTTAGGCGCTCAGCACTTCCAGGCCACCCATATAGGGCCGCAAGACGGCCGGCACGGTGATGCTGCCGTCGGCGTTTTGATAGTTCTCCAGCACGGCGACCAAGGTGCGGCCCACCGCCAGGCCGGAGCCGTTCAAGGTGTGCACGAGTTCGTTCTTGCCCTGCGCATTCTTGAAACGCGTCTGCATGCGGCGTGACTGGAACGCTTCGCAGTTGGAGCAAGAGCTGATTTCGCGGAACACGCCCTGCGCCGGCACCCAGACTTCGAGGTCATAGGTCTTGGTTGAACCAAAGCCCATGTCGCCGGTACACAGCGTTAGCACGCGGTAAGGCAGTTCCAACTTCTGCAAAATGGCCTCGGCATGGCCGACCATCTCTTCCAGCGCTTCATAGCTCTTGTCCGGATGCACGATCTGCACCATCTCGACCTTGTCAAACTGGTGCTGGCGGATCAGGCCCCGCGTGTCGCGCCCGGCGCTGCCCGCTTCGGAGCGGAAGCAAGGGCTGTGTGCCGTCAGCTTGATAGGAAGGTTTGCCTCGTCGAGGATTTGCTCGCGCACCGAGTTGGTCAGCGAGATCTCGGCGGTGGAGATCAGGTATTGCTCCGCGGCTTCGTCGTCACCGCCGCGCAAGACCCAGAACATGTCTTCCTTGAATTTGGGCAGCTGGCCGGTGCCCTCGAGCACCTCGCGGTTGACGATATAGGGCGTGTAGCACTCGGTGTAACCATGCTCTTCGGTCTGGGTGTCCAGCATGAACTGGGCCAGCGCGCGATGCAGGCGAGCTATTTTGCCGCGCAAGAAGCTGAAGCGCGAGCCGCTGAGCTTGGTCGCGGTATCGAAGTCAAGGCCCAGTGCCGCGCCAAGGTCGACATGGTCACGCAGCTCGAAGTCGAAAGTGCGTGGTGTGCCCCAACGTCGCACTTCAACATTGCCGGTCTCATCAATGCCCACCGGCACGCTCTCGTGCGGCAGGTTGGGCACGCTCATCAGCATCGTGCCTAGTTCTTGCTGGATGGCGTCGAGGCGGTCGGCGCCGGCCTTCAGGCCGTCGGCAATGCCGGCCACTTCCAGCATCTGGGCCGAGGCGTCTTCGCCCTTGCCTTTCAACATGCCGATTTGCTTGGACAGGGTGTTGCGGCGGCTTTGCAGTTCTTCGGTGCGCATTTGCGCGCCCTTGCGCTCGGTTTCCAGCGCCACATAACGCTCGATGTCCAGGAACGCTTGCGGGGTCTTGCGGGTGCCCAGGCGCTCGACGACGGCGTCAAGGTCCTTGCGCAGCAGGGTAATGTCTAACATGGTGCTTCCTTGTACTTGCAGGATTCAATAAAAGGCAAAACGGCGCCAATCTCAGGCGCCGTGTCTTAGCAAGGCGCGGTCGTCAAGATCGCGAGCTACCGAGCTCGGCCATGGACTTGTCGCCCAGGCCCTTGGGCAGCGGGAAGCGCACATGCTCCTCGACGCCGGGCAGGCTGCGCACCGTGGTGGCGCCTAGCTCGCGCAGACGCTGAATCACCGCCTGCACCAGCACATCGGGCGCCGAGGCGCCGGCAGTCAGGCCGACGCGGGCGCGCCCTTCCAGCCATTCGGGCTTGAGGTCATCGGCCGCATCGACCATATGGCCGGGAGTACCCAGGCGCTGGGCCAGCTCGGCCAGGCGGTTGCTGTTAGAGCTGGTCGGGCTGCCGACCACGATCACCACATCCACCTGCGGGGCCAAGACCTTGACCGCGTCCTGGCGGTTTTGCGTGGCGTAGCAGATGTCTTGCTTCTTCGGCTCGCGCACCTGCGGGAAATGCTTTTTCACCGCCAGCAAGATCTCCGCCGCATCGTCAACGCTGAGCGTGGTTTGCGTCACCACGGCCAGCTTGGACGGGTCTTTGACGTGCACATGGGCCACATCGCCGGCATCCTCCACCAGGTAAATGCCCTCGCTGAGCTGGCCCATCGTGCCCTCGACCTCGGGGTGGCCCTTGTGGCCGATCATGATGA
>JADMJQ010000272.1 GCA_018780415.1 Roseateles sp.
CACGCTGGAGGCCAACCCCGGCACCTTCGAGCGCGACCGTTTCAGGGGCTTCCGCGCAGCCGGCGTCACGCGTTTGTCGATTGGCGTGCAGAGCTTTGACGATGCCAAGCTGAAGGCGCTGGGTCGGGTCCATAGCGCCGAGCAGGCCAAGGCCGCAATTGCCGAGGCGGCGCAGGCCTTCGAGACCTTCAATATCGATTTGATGTATGCCTTGCCCGGCCAGACGCTTGAACAGCTGGATGTGGAATTGAGCACCGCGCTGAACTTCGCGCCGCCGCATTTGTCGGTCTATCACCTGACGATAGAGCCCAACACCCGCTTTGCGACTGCGCCGCCGCCGCATCTTCCCGATGCCGACCTGGCCAGCGAGATGCTGGATCTGATCACGGCCCGCACCAGTGCCCTGCAGATGGATCGTTATGAGGTGTCGGCCTTTGCAAGCAAAGGCCATCGTTGCGCGCACAACCTCAACTACTGGCAGTTCGGCGACTATTTGGGCATTGGCGCCGGCGCGCACAGCAAGCTGTCGTTCCCGCACCGGGTCTTGCGCCAGGTGCGCTGGCGCGAGCCGGCCGCCTATATGAACAAGGCCGGCGAGGGTGCGGCGGTGTCGAACGAGAACGAGGTCAGCCGCGCCGAGCTGCCGTTCGAGTTCATGCTCAACGCCCTGCGTCTGCGCGAAGGCGTGCCGCTGACGTCCTATCTGGAGCGCACCGGCCTGCCGCCGTCCAGCATCAATCGCGCGCTGGAGGCCGCGCGTGCCAAGGGTTTGCTGGAGGCAGACGCCGCTCGCTTGGCCGCGACGCCGCGTGGCTTTGACTTTTTGAATGACCTGCAGGAACTTTTCCTGGCGCCCTGAGTGCCCTGACGCTTAGGCCGCCATCACGTAAACACTCAGCTGCTCATGCTTGGCATGCCGCTTGGCGGTGGCGGCGGCGCTGGCCACTTGCTCGGGCCGCTGCAAGGTGCCCGGGGCAATTTGCACCGCGCCGATGCTGAGCGTGGTGCAGGGGTGAAAGCGCATATCGCCATGGCGGTCCTCGGCCATGATGCCGCCGGCCTGCAAGGCCGCGGCGTCAAACAGATTGCGCGCCAGATCATTGAAGCGCTCGACGATCTGCTCGCAGCGCAGCTCCCAGTCATCGCTCTGGAACAGCATCACAAAGTCATCGCCGCCGACATGGCCGAGAAAGTCGCGCTGGCTGTCGCAATGGCTGCTCGCCACCCGCGCGACCAGGCGAATCATCTCGTCGCCGCGCCAGTAGCCGTACTCGTCATTGAAGGGCTTGAAATGGTTCAGGTCGGCATAGGCGGCCACGAAGCCGCGGCCGCTGGTCAACAGCCGGCCAATATGCTGGCTGATAGGGATATTGCCGGGCAAGAAGGTCAGGGGGTTGGCATGGCGGGCGGCCTCGATGCGCGCCTCGGTGACCGAGCGCACCAGTTGCTCGCCGGTGCCCAGGCCCAGGTAGCGGCCTTCGCGGGTGATGATGAAACCTTCGCGCAGATAGCGCTGGTCGGCCGAGGTCAGCACCGTGGTCAAGGCCTCGATGCCGGTGTCGGCGTCAACAATCAGCGGCGAGGGGTTGGCGAACAGCGTGCAAGCATGGCGCCCGTACAGGTCGTTGAAGAAGGGCTTGGCCCAGCGGTTGATGAACTGGCTGCGGTCCACCAAGGCGACCGGCTCCTCCTTGGCATTGAGCACCGCAATCGCGTGCAGTTGCTCATGCTCATTGAAGAGGCGGAACAGCTGCTCATGGCTGGCGTCTTCGCGCACGGTCACGGCCTGCATCATCAAGCGCTCGGCCGTCACGCCGTTGCTGGACGCACGGCGCAGCTCGGGCAGCACGGCGATATCGCTGCTGGCCAGCACCGAGCGCGCACCAGGCAGCGCCTCGACGGCGCCTTCGCGACTGGGCCGGCCTATAAGCCAGCCCTGGCCGAAGGTAACGCCCAGGTCACGCAGCACACGCAGCTCCTCGGCACTCTCGATGCCTTCGGCGATCAGCTGGGCGCCGAAGGTTTCTGCCAACTGCAGCAGCGCGCGAAAGGTCTGAAGCTTCTCGGCGTGGGCGGGCAAATCGTGTGTGAAGTACTTGTCGATCTTGACGATGTCGGGCTGGATCGCGGACCACAGACGAAGCGACGAGCGGCCGTCGCCGAAATCATCCAAGGCGATGCCCACACCTTGGCGGCGCAGCGTGGTGATGGCGCGGCGCAGGTTCTCGATGTCGGTGACGCGCTCATGTTCGGTCAGCTCGATCATGATGCTGCCGGGTGCCACACCAAAGGCCTCGTCGCTGAACAGCGCGCCACGGCCATGCTCATCTCGCAAGGCATGGGTCAGCGCGGCGGCGCTCATATTGATCAGCAAGCGGCCAGCGAGCTTTTGCCGGCTCCAGTCTTTCAGCGCCTGCTTGGCGCAGCGCACCTCCAGCTCGACGGTCAGGCCCTCGCGGCGGCCGGCGGTGAAGAGTGCGTCTGGATACTCCAGGGCGCTGCCGACCGGGCCGCGTACCAGCGCTTCGTGACCGTAAATCAGCCCGCAGTCCAGCTGTGCAATCGGCTGAAACAAGGTACTCAGCAGGTCTTCATCGATCAGGGTCTGAACCCGCAGTGGCGCAGGGCGCTCCTGGGTTCGGCTCGGCAGCAAGGAGGAGATCGTCGTCATCCCCGGATACTGCCTGCCATTGATGACAGCGCTACGAAACGGCGAACCGCTGGATACAAATCAGCCGATTCTGTGACATCTGCAGCGCCCGAAAGCGGGTCTGTCAGACCCGGTTCATCGACATGCCGGCCGTGCTGCGCAGTCGCTCGATCAGACGCGGCGCGATCTGCGTCAAGGGCAAGACTTCGTCGGCGGCGCCGGCTGCGATGGCCTCACGCGGCATGCCAAACACCACGCAAGTGGCCTCGTCCTGCACAAAGTTGTAGGAACCTGCGTCCTTCATCACCTTCATCGCCTTGGCGCCGTCGGCGCCCATGCCGGTCAGCATGATGCCCAGGGCGTTTTGGCCCACCACC
>JADMJQ010000164.1:0-661 GCA_018780415.1 Roseateles sp.
GCCGTCGCAGACATCGGGCAGCGCGCGGCCCTTGACGACGCTGAGCGCGTACTCCAGATAGGCACGCTCGGCGTAATGGCCCAGGGTCAGCGCGTCGGGGTCATCCTGCGGCGGGGGTGCGTCGAAAATAGAAGTTTGGGTCATTTGTTTTCAGTATGAATCGTCAGGTGTTGAGCCGTGGCATGCATGCTGTTTTGCAGCAAGGCCCAGTACAGCTCCAGCACCAAATGAACATGGGCTTGGGTTTCATCAATTGGCGGCACCACACCGCCGGCGCGACGCACCGCGCCCTCGCCGGCGTTCCAGGCCGCCAGCGCCGCATCGATACGGCCAAAGCGCTTGATCAGGTCGGCCAGCATGCGGGCGCCGGTCAAGACATTGGTGCGAGGGTCCAGCAAGCGTTTTTCAACCGGCTGCAGGCGCTCCAGCAGCGTCGCATAGCGGGCCGCCGCGTCCGGGGTGATCTGCATCAGGCCGATGGCCCCGCGCGGCGACACCGCGCCCGCCTTGTAGCCCGACTCCACCGCAATCAAGGCCTTCAGCAAGGCCATGTCCACGCCCGACTTTGCCGCTGCCTCGCGCAAATAGGGTTGCACCACCTTGACCTCGGGGGCGATCTCCAGCCAGGTCAGCAAATGGCGGCTGCCGTCCTGCTTGCCGG
>JADMJQ010000164.1:671-2999 GCA_018780415.1 Roseateles sp.
CGCGGCCCTGTGCGCTTGGCTTCGCATCGGGGGAGCCCAACACCAGGTTGTAGGCGCCGTTCAGTTGGCGATCAGCCAGATGGGCAGTGCCGTTACCGTCAACGTAAGCCCATAGTTCGGCGTGGGCCGGCCAGCAGAGTGCCGCCAGCAACAAGACCAGCCAGCGCCGCATCAGCCCTGCTCCTCGCCGAGCGCCACGCGGGCCTGGTATTCGCGGTCCAGCATCGCCATCACGATCAAGCTGTCGTAACCATCGGCGCCTTCAATATTGACGCGCACGCTCTCGCGCAGCCGGCCCTCTTCGACAAAGCCTTCGCTGTCGTACAGCTTCAGCGCGCGCGTGTTGAGCGCCTTCACATCGAGCCAGAAGCGGTGTGCATGCAGCTGGGTAAAAGCCATCTTCTTCAGCATGCGCACGCAGGCGCGGCCCAGGCCCTGGCCCTTGGGCGCCAACACGATGCGCTTCAGCTCGACCGAGCCATGCGGGTTGCGGCAACCCTGAAAAATCACGAAACCGGCCCGCTTGGACTCAGCCCCGACCTCGATGATGAAGTGGCGAAAGTCCGGGAAGCGCACCGCGCCTTCGTGTTGCGTGCGCTCCCAGGGCGTGATGAAGGGCCGGTTGGCGGCGTCCTGCTCGACGCTGACGACGAACTCCAGGTCCGACAACATGGTCGGGCGCAGGTGAACGGAGGGCGCAGCGCTCATCCTGCCTCGAAGCCCTGCAGCACCGCCACCACATTGCGGCCTATCGCCTCGGTGGCATAGCCGCCTTCCTGCAAGAGCAGCGTCGGCGCGCCAAATTCGGCGATTGCCTGCCCCATGCGGCTGAACTCCGGCAGGTCGAGCGTGAAGTGCGAGATCGGGTCGCCGCCATAGGTGTCGACGCCGAGCGAGATGATCAGCAATTCGGGTGCGAAATCCTGCAAACGCTCAAGCGCAGTGGCCAGCGCAGCGAACCAGTCCGCGTTGCTGGCGCCGGCCGGCAGCGGAAAGTTGGCGTTGAACCCCAAGCCCGCGCCGCTGCCGCATTCGTCGGCGTGGCCCAAAAAGAACGGGTACTCGGTCTGCGGGTCGCCATGCACGCTGGCATAAAACACATCGGCGCGCTCATAAAAGATGGCCTGCGTGCCGTTGCCATGGTGGTAGTCGACATCCAGGATGGCGACGCGCTGCAGGCCGCTGTCCAGTGCCGCCTGCGCCGCCACCGCCGCGTTATTGATGAAGCAATAGCCGCCAAAGAAGTCCGCACCCGCATGGTGGCCGGGCGGGCGGGTCAGCACATAGGCGCTGCGCTCACCGGCCAGCACCGCATCCAGCCCGGTCAGCGTCGCCTGCGCGCCCCAATAGGCGGCTTCCCAAACGCCGGCGGTCAGCGGACTGCCGCTGTCCATCGAATACAGGCCCATGCGGGCGGCAAAGCTGGCCGGCACCACATCGCTGCGCAGACTGCGCACGGGCCAGACGGCCGGAAACGCATCGCCCTCACCGCCCAGCGCCTGCCACTCGGCCCAGGCGCCTTCGATGAACTTCAAATAGGCGGGGCTGTGCACGCGCGCCAGCGGCGCAGCGCCATGATCGACCGGCTCCAGCAGCGGGCCCAGCTCGGCGCCAAGCACCGCTTGCAGCACAAAGTCGGCCCGCGCCGGGATCTCGAAGGCCGGCACCAGGCGCCCGCGAAAGAACTCATGCGTGGCCGCATGCGCGCCGTGGTGCTGGTTGTAAACCGTTTTCATATGTCGATCTCCACCGAGTCGCCGTGGATCTCCATCAGCTCGCGCCTGGACGACGCTTCGCCCTTGCCCATGAGCTTGTTGATCGAGGTTTCGGTTTCCGTGAGGTTCAGCTGGCCCAGGGCGATCACGCTCAGCCGCCTGGTCTCGGGGTTCAGCGTGGTGTCCCACAACTGCACCGCGCTCATCTCGCCCAGGCCTTTGAAGCGGCTGATGCTCCAGGAGCCTTCGCGCGCGCCTTCCTTGCGCAGCTTATCGAGCGTGGCGGTCAACTCGCCCTCGTCCAGCGCGTAGATCTTGGCGGCCGGCTTCTTGCCACGCGCCAGCGCGTCGACCCGGTACAGCGGCGGGCGGGCGACATAGATGTGCCCGGTCTCGACCAGCTTGGGGAAATGGCGGAAGAACAGCGTCAACAAGAGCACCTGGATATGCGAGCCGTCCACGTCCGCGTCCGACAGTATGCAGACCTTGCCATAACGAAGGCCGCTCAGATCGGGTGAGTCATTCTTGCCATGCGGATCGACGCCCAGCGCCACTGAGATGTCGTGGATCTCGTTGTTGGCGAACAGCCGGTCGCGCTCGACCTCCCAGGTGT
>JADMJQ010000047.1 GCA_018780415.1 Roseateles sp.
GCAGCCCGGACGGCCTGACCTCGGTGACCACCGCCGACGGCCGCTTCACCGTCTTGATGCCGCACCCGGAGCGGGTGTTCAGGAATGTGCAGATGAGCTGGACCTCAGGTGATGTCAGCGAGCTGAGCCCGTGGATGCGGATGTTCCGCAACGCGCGCCGCTGGGTCGCGTAAACATTCATCAGGGCGCGATGAAAGGCAGCCGCATCACAAAGCGGCTGCCCGATCCCCATTCGCTTTGCAGCTCGATCTGGCCGCCCAGGATGCCGGTGACGATGTTGTAGACGATGTTCAGGCCCAGGCCGGTGCCGCCGGCGCCCATCTTGGTGGTGAAGAAGGGATCAAACGCGCGCCGCCGCACCTCGGCCTTCATGCCGCAGCCGTTGTCCGCGACGATCAGGGTGAAGTGGCTCTCGTCCACTACCGCCGCCTGGATGGAGATGCGCGCATCCGCCGGTTTGCCGTCAAACGCATGCAAGCTGGCGTTGAGGATGAGGTTGGTCAGGACTTGACCCAGCGGGCCGGGGAAGCTGTCCAACCGTTGCGCCTGCGCCAGGGCCACCTCGACGGTGACCTCGATACCGGTCTTGCGCAGCTGGCTGCGCAAGAGGCTCAGCACATCGTCGACCACCGATTGCAGGCTGAAAGCGCGCCGCTGTGCCGAGGTTTGGTCGACCGAAATTTGTTTGAAATGCGCCACCAGCTCATTCGCGCTGGCCATGCTGCGCAACATGATGCTGCTGGCCGTTTGTGCATCATTCAGATAGGCCTCGAAGGCCGAGCGGCGCAGCTCATTGGCCTCGAACTTGCGCCGCATCTGCTGGGTCAACTCATCCAGCGTGGATGCGGTGGTCAGGCAGTTGCCCAGCGGGGTATTCAACTCATGAGCGATGCCGGCCACCAGGGAGCCTAGTGCGGCCATTTTTTCTGAGCGCAGCAATTCGTCTTGGGCGCGGCTCAGCGTGCTCAGCGCCAAGGTCAACTCGGCCGTCCGGTGCTCGACGCGCGACTCCAACTCGGCGTTCAGTCCCGCCAGCTCGCGCTGGGCGCGTCGCTGGGCGCTGATGTCGCGGGCGATGCCCAGAAAGCCGCTGACCTCGCCGCTCTGCGTCAAAACCATGCTGAGGGTCAAGGAGACTTCCAGGTGGCTGCCGTCGCAGCGCACATAGGTCCAGACTCGCGTCTCGCTGCCGCTGCAGCGGGTCGGTTCGACGAACACTTCAAAGCCGCTGATGTCCCGTCCACGCAGCCGGCTGAGCTCGGCGGCGCGGTCGTCCACCTCATTGGCAAGGTGAAATCGCTGCGGTGACTGGCCCAGCATCTCGGCCTCGGAGTAACCCAGCATCTGCTCGGCGCCGCGGTTGAACAGGCTGATCCGGCCTTGCAGGTCGGTGGCAATGATGGCGAACTCTTGCGCCGCGTTCAATAAGGCCCGCAGGCGGTCCAAGGCCAGCGTCAGGGCGGCCTTGGATTCACGTAAATCTGCCTCGGCCATCTTGGCCTCGGTGATGTTTCGACCGGTGCCCCGGTAGCCTTTGAAGCGGCCCGCCGCGTCGAATACGGGCGCGCCTGAAATGCTGACGTGGCGCAGGGTCCCGTCCTCCGCATACTGTGCATATTCGAAGTTACGGAACGATTGGTGCTGCTCGACCGCCGCAATATGGGCGCGCCAGTCGGTGCCCGGCGCCAGGGCGGGCGACTCCCAGCGTTTGAGCCCGAGCAGCTGCGGACTGCTGACCTGGGTGGCTGCTTCGGTCGAGCGCGAGGTGAAGGTGAACTGGAAGTTCTCGTCTTGCTCCCAGACCCAGTCGGCCGACAGGTCGGTCAGGCTGCGAAAGCGCGACTGCGCGGCTTCCAATTCGGCCTGCGTGCGCAGGCCCTGCGCAATTTGCTGTGCCAAAAATTGGTTCTGCATCAGCAAGATGCGGCGGCGGTAGACCAGCAGGCCCGCCAACGCGCTCAGGGCCAAGCTGGCCAAAAGACTGGCCGCAAACTCCGCGCTAAAGGCCTTGTTGCGCCAGTTGGACGGCGTGCTGGGCGCGGCCGCGATGGCCCAGGTGGCGCCTGGCAATTGGACGGACTGCTGCACGGCCGTGGTCAGCGCCGCCAGGCCTGAGTCCCCCCAAACCGGTGCGCCCAGGGTCTTGCGGTCCAGCTGCAGCTGAAACACCGCCAGCCGCAAGCTCGGGTGCTGGGCGAGTCCCGCAGCCTGCACAAACAAATCCAGGTCGGCCACCACCGAGATCATGCCCCAGTAGACGTGGCGTTTCGCGCCACCGGCGTCCTGGATAGGCAAGAACACCGGCGTGCGCTGAATCAGGCCCAAGCCGCCCTGCACCAGTTTGACCGGGCCGACCAGCAAGGGCTGCCCCATGGCCCGCGCTGCCTGCACCTGGGCGTACTGGACCGGGATGTCTCGGTAGCGCAGATTGACCACCGCCTCATTGCCCGCCAGCGGATAGACATAACGAGCGATGTCGTCGGGTGCGGCGACGATGCTGCGCACCTGGGGCAGCAAGTTGACGACGCGCCGGCTGAGCGCCTCAAACCTGTCGTTAGAGATGCCGCCATCGAGCTGAATCATTGCCTCCAGCCCGACAGTGGGGCTAAAGGTCGCTTGCGCCACCGCCTCCAAACGGGTGCGGATGGCGCTCAACTCATGGTTGACAAGGGCCTGCTCGCTACTCTCCTGCTGGGCTTGGCGCGCCAATGCCAAGACGCTGGACAAGACGATGCCTGCCAGGCCCGTCAGCAATGCGGGCCAATAGGCCAAGAGGCTGAAGGGCAGGGTGGAGGTGTCTGCGTTCTTGACGACGGCGGCAGCACCGGTGTCGGGTGGCTGGACCTCGCTGGGGGATTGACTCATGCTTGCGGCTGCTTTTTTCCACTCGAATTTCGGCCTGCTTTGACGGTAACACAGGGGCGGTTCAGCCTCGGCTTAGACTGTGCGCTGTCGTGGTTTGTATTTTTGAGATCCACCACGTGCTC
>JADMJQ010000209.1 GCA_018780415.1 Roseateles sp.
GCGAGAAGTTTGACGCCCGAGACGACGAAACCCTGCTTGACGCAGCGACGCGCGGCGGCATTGCGTTTGGGTACAGCTGCCGAACCGGGCGTTGCAGCAGTTGCAAGGGCTTGGTGCGCAGCGGATCCACAACAGCCGTTCACGACGAGCTGGGGCTAACCCCGGCCGAGCGCGACGCCGGTTGGATACTGACCTGCGTGAGGCACGCCCGCTCGAACGTCGAGCTCGACATTGAGAGCTTGGGAGATATCCAGCTCTTCCCCGCCAGAACAGCGCCTTGCCGCATTCAATCGCTGGAGCGCCTGTCCTCCGATGTCATCAAGGTCGTTCTGCGCCTGCCACCTACCAGCGCCTTTGGTTTTCACCCCGGCCAGTACATTGATGTCATCGGGGCCGAAGGTCTGCGCAGGAGCTACTCGGTCGCCAATGCGCCAAACGACGCCAAGCTCATCGAGTTGCATGTTCGTGAAGTTGCCGATGGCGCCATGAGCCGCTACTGGTTCACGCAGGCCAAATCGAATGATTTGCTCCGATTCAATGGGCCGTTGGGCACCTTCTTTCTGCGCGACATCGCGGGCAAGGATCTGGTTTTCCTCGCCACGGGAACTGGCATGGCTCCCGTCAAGGCCATGCTCGAAGGCTTGCTAGACAACACAGACGGCGCCAACAAACCCCGTTCGGTGAGCGTGTACTGGGGCGGCCGTACGCCACAAGACTTGTACTGGGATCCCGCTTCGCTGGACCTGGCTATGCGCTATGTCCCTGTACTTTCTCGCGCCGGACCTGAATGGTCGGGAGCACGAGGGCATGTTCAAGATGCCATGCTGGCAGATGGGCCATCCCTAGTCCAAACCGTGGTCTATGCCTGTGGCTCGGACGCCATGATTCACTCAGCCCGCGAGCAATTGATTGCAAACGGCCTGCCCGACAAGTGCTTCCATTCAGACGCCTTTGTCTGCTCGGCAAGCAACTAAAACTTTAGGAAACTCTAGATGAAAGCCGTCATCCTGGCCGGAGGCCTTGGCACCCGCCTGAGCGAAGAAACTGCCGTGCGCCCCAAACCCATGGTGGAGATTGGCGGCAAGCCGATCCTGTGGCACATCCTCAAGATGTACGCCCATCACGGCGTCAATGACTTCGTGATCTGCTGCGGCTACAAGGGCTATCTGATCAAGGAGTATTTCGCCAACTACTTCCTGCATACATCCGACGTCACCTTTGACATGCGCAACAACAGCATGGAAGTGCATCACAAGCGTGCGGAACCCTGGACGGTCACTCTTGTAGACACCGGCGACAGCTCGATGACCGGAGGCCGCTTGGGTCGCGTCTCCGAATACGTCAAGAACGAAGAGGCTTTTTGCTTCACCTACGGAGACGGTGTCAGCGACGTGGACATCGGGGCCACCATTGCTTTTCATCGCAGCCACGGCAAGGCCGCCACTCTGACGGCAGCTTACCCACCGGGCCGGTTCGGAGCCTTGGACATTCAAGATCATCAAGTGAAGAGCTTCAAGGAAAAACCCAAGGGTGACGGCGCCCTGGTCAATGGCGGCTTTTTTGTGCTTTCACCCAAGGTGCTGTCTTACCTGAAAGGTGATGCCACCATCTGGGAGCAAGAACCCATGATGCAACTCGCCACCGATGGCCAATTGATGGCCTATCAACATCACGGCTTCTGTCAACCGATGGACACCTTGCATGACAAGCAAACGCTTGAGTCACTTTGGGCCAGCGGTGCCGCCCCCTGGAAAAAGTGGGACTGAATGAGTATGGCAATCAACCCTGATTTCTGGCGCGGCAAAAGAGTCTTGCTGACAGGACACACCGGCTTCAAGGGCAGTTGGTTGAGCCTTTGGCTGCAATCCATGGGAGCCGATTTGCATGGCCTGGCACTGGAGCCGCCGACCACACCCAACCTCTTCACCGAGGCGCAGGTGGGCGCGGGGATGTCCAGCACCATAGGCGATATCCGCGACTATGAAACCGTGCGCGCCTGCGTGGCAGCCGTCAAGCCGGAAATCATCATCCACATGGCCGCACAGCCCCTGGTGCGCTTGTCATACACCGAACCCGTGGCCACCTACGCCACCAATGTGATGGGCACCGTCCACATGCTGGAAGCGGCGCGCAGCGTCGGCGGCGTGCGTGCGATCGTCAACGTCACAACCGACAAATGCTATGAGAACCGCGAATGGGCCTGGGGCTATCGCGAGGATGAACCGATGGGCGGATTCGACCCCTATAGCAACAGCAAAGGTTGCGCCGAGCTGGTCACGTCAGCCTATCGCCGTTCCTTCTTCCAGCATAGCGGCATCGCACTGGGCTCTGCCCGCGCCGGCAATGTGATCGGCGGCGGCGACTGGGCGGCCGACCGCCTTGTGCCCGATATCCTGCGCGCTTTTGAGCAGGACAAACCGGTTGTCATCCGCAACCCACATGCCACGCGCCCATGGCAGCATGTGATCGAACCCTTGTCCGGCTACCTGCTCTTGGCTGAGCGTCTGTACAACGACGGCCAAGCCTATGCCGAAGGCTGGAACTTCGGCCCGCAAGACGATGACGCGCAGCCGGTGCAATGGATCGTCGAGCACTTGGTGCGCGACTGGGGAGGCGGCGCCAGTTGGCAACTCGACGGTGGCGAACACCCGCACGAGGCCAACTACCTCAAACTGGATATCTCAAAGGCCAAAGCCCGGCTCGGCTGGCGCCCACGTTGGAACCTCGCCACCGCGCTTCATCAGATCACCAGCTGGCATCAGGCCTGGCTGGCCAAGCAAGACATCCGCCAGCTGTGCCTGACGCAGATCCAGCAGTACACGACCGACCAGAAAGTACGACCAGCATGACCACTACCTCGCCGATTCAATTCACCCCAAAGTCGCCCGACGCCATCCGCCGCGAGATCGCCGCGCTGGTTCAGCAGTACGCCGACATTGCCTACGCACCCAGGCCTTTTGTGCCTGGAGAAACCCCGGTGCC
>JADMJQ010000043.1:0-225 GCA_018780415.1 Roseateles sp.
CGCGGGGTGAGCTGAATCAAATGATCAAGTAATCGCGAGAATCTTTCGACGCCTTTCGTTGCGAGCCCGCCCGGATTGTTCCCGGCGGGTTTTTTTGCGCCCGGATTGCCGCCTAAAATCGCGCCTTATCTTTCGGACCACCGTCATGACTACCGCTGCCTTGCTGAACTCCACCATCACTTCGCTGCCCCTGATTGCCCGCGGCAAGGTGCGCGAAAACTATGC
>JADMJQ010000043.1:235-12685 GCA_018780415.1 Roseateles sp.
CGGCGACGACCGCATTTTGATGATTGCCAGCGACCGTTTGTCTGCCTTCGACGTCATCATGGGCGAGCCGATTCCCGGTAAGGGCGCTTTGCTGACGCAGATGGCGCTGTTCTGGTTTGCCAAGCTCGACGGCATCGTGCCCAATCATCTGACCGGCGAAGACCCGCTGTCGGTGGTCAGCAGCGCGGACGAAAAAGCCCAGGTCAAGGACCGGGCCATGCTGGTCAAGCGCTTGAAGCCCCTGCCGGTCGAGGCGGTGGTGCGCGGCTATCTGGCCGGCAGCGGCTGGGCCGAGTACAAGGACAAGGGCGAGGTCTGCGGCGTCAAGCTGCCGGCCGGCTTGCAGAACGCCTCCAAGCTGCCCGAACCGATCTTCACGCCCGCCACCAAGGCCGAGATGGGCGACCATGACGAGAATATTTCCTTCGACGTGATGGTGAGCATCATCGGTGCCGATTTGGCGGCGCGGGTACGTGAAATCTCGATTCAGCTCTACAAAAAAGCGGCCGACTTCGCGCTGACCAAGGGCATCATCATTGCCGATACCAAGTTCGAATTCGGTCTGGACGCCGACGGCACGCTGACGCTGATGGACGAGGTCTTGACGCCGGACTCTTCGCGCTACTGGCCGGTTGAGAGCTACCAGGTCGGCATCAACCCGCCCAGCTACGACAAGCAGTTTGTGCGTGACTGGCTGGAACAGGCCGAGGTCGACGGCAAGCCCTGGGGCAAGACCGCGCCGGCGCCGGCGCTGCCCGACGCGGTGATCGCCAACACCGCCGCCAAGTACCAGGAAGCTCTGCAGCGCTTGACCCAGGCATGAGTATCAAGAGCCGATTGCTGAAGCGGCTGGACGCCGATATTGCAGCGGCGGCCGGTGTCACCCAAAGCGCCAGCCTGAAGGTGCAGCGCGCCGTCGTGCGTATGCGGCACGGGCAGATGAGCCAGGCGCGCGAGGATCTGACCGCCTTGCATCTGCTGGCCTTTCAACACCCCAACCCCGAGGTAGCGGCCTGGCTGCATTACGCCGAGGGGCTGATGAGCTATTACACCGACTTCAGCAGCGCCGCGCAGGAGAAGGTGGTGCGTGCACAGGCGATGGCCAAGGCGGCGGCGCTGACCGAGTTGAGCGTTTTGTGTTCGGCATGGCTGGCGCAGTTTGCTTATCTGCGCCACGACTTGATGGAAATGCTGGCCCAGGCCGAGGCCTGTGATGAGCAGGCCAAGGCGGACGACCACGACGCGCGCTACCGGCTCTGCACCGTCTTGGGCCTGGCTCATGACTTGACCGGTCGCGCCGATTTGTCGCGCGACTGGTATGCCAAGGCGCGCGCGCATGCCTTGGCGGATGGCGATGATGCCTCGCTGTCGGCGCTGATGTACAACATGGCCGCCACCCGCACGGCGCAGGTGCGCCGCGACGCCTTGTCGCATGGTCTGGTGAAGCGTTCCGGGCTGTTGCTCGGTGCCGACTCGATCAAACATTACGACGCGGCGGTGGGTGGGTCCGTTTTGCCTGATTTGACACCCATCTTGCAGGCCCAGATTCTGACCGTGGAGGGCAACTTCGAGCAGGCCCGCAACTTGTTTGAGACCCATCTACCGCAGACGATGGCGGCCGGCCTGGCGCGCTGGAGCAGCAGCTTATTGGCCGATCTGGCCTGGTGCCGTGCCAACACGGGGCAGGCCGCTTTGGCCTTGCAGCAGGCGCATGAGGCCGAATCGGAGCTGGACGCGCTGTGCGACACCGATGACCGCGCCGCCGCACACAGCCGCTTGGCGCAAGTTTTTGCGGCCCTGGGTGAAGTGGATGCAGCGGCCAAGCATGAGGCGCAGGCCAGCGCCGGCTGGCTGGCATTTGCCGAGCAGCAGCAGCAATGGGGTCAGGCCCTGGCTCACTGCAAGCTGCGGCCCCGCTAAGGGCAGCTTAGTTCAGCGCCATGCTGAGTTTGCGCCGGTACTGATCCAGCAGCGGGTCACGCGGAACAACCGCCGCCTGGCCGGCCAGCTCCAGGGTGCCCTTGGCTTCCGTCGCCGCGGCCTTGGGCGCCGGCTTGCTCAGCAGCTCCAGGATGGCGACATAGGTCTTGCGCGCCAGTCCGTTTTCCCAAGTCTTGTCCCGCATGATGATTTCCAGCAGCTCGTCCATCGCCTCGGTAAAGCGCTGGCCGGCCAGCAGGCCTTGAGCGAGGCCGAAGCGGGCATCAAAGTCGCGCTTGTTGGCGGCGACCGCGGCTTGCAATTCCGCACTATTGAGGCCGGCGGCGGCGCGCTCGGCCGCGCTCAGCCAATGGCCCAGCGCCGCAAAGCGGGCATGCGGGGTGATGGTGTCGACCGCTTTGGCGGCCACCGGCTCAAAGGCGGCTTGGGCGTCCGCCAGCAGGCCCAGCTCCAGCAGCGCACGCACATAGTCAAAGCGCGCCGCTTCGTTGGCCGGGTCGGCCTCCAAAGCGCTTTGCAGCTTGGTGAGCGCGGCTTCCAGGTCGCCCTCGGCCATCAAGTCCTCGGCCTCGGCGACATCTTCTTGCGCCGCCAGCACTTCGCCGGCGGGCACATGCTTGTCCAGGAACTCGCGGATTTGTGCTTCCGGCAGCGCGCCGACAAAGCCATCTACCGGCTGGCCGTCCACAAACATGACGCAAAACGGAATGCTGCGCACGCCGAACATCTGGCTCAGCTGGGTGGAGATCTCGGGCACCTCGTCGGCATTGACCTTGGCCAGCTTGAAGCGGCCGGCGTAGGCGACTTCGAGCTGCTCCAGCATCGGGCCCAGCGTGCGGCAGGGGCCACACCAAGGCGCCCAGATGTCCAGCAACATAGGCTGCTGCGACGAGCCATGGATCAGTTCGGATTCGAAGTTTTGTAGCGTGATGTCAATCATGGCGGCTGGGCTGTGGTGGCGGGTCGGTGCCCGTAAAAACGGGCCGGCGGAGAGCAAATGGCGCTCGCCGCCTACAATTCAAGGTTTTCCAGTCTTGCAAGCAAGTCGGGCAGCTATCCAGCCGTACCGGACTTGCCGAGCGTCTCAATGAACATAGCAGCAGCAACTCCTTTGGTCGGCGTGGTGATGGGTTCCAGCAGTGACTGGGACACCATGAAGCATGCGACCGCCATTCTCGCCGAGTTCGGCATCGCTTTTGAGGCGCGCGTGGTGTCGGCCCACCGCATGCCCGACGATATGTTCGCCTATGCCGAGACGGCGGCCGAGCGCGGCCTGCAGGCCATCATCGCCGGAGCCGGCGGCGCCGCCCATCTGCCCGGCATGCTGGCCGCCAAGACCGTCGTGCCGGTGCTGGGCGTGCCGGTCGCCAGCCGCCATCTGCAAGGCGTTGATTCTCTGCACTCCATTGTGCAAATGCCCAAGGGCATCCCGGTGGCCACCTTTGCGATCGGCAATGCCGGTGCCGGCAATGCGGCGCTGTTTGCCATTGCCATGCTGGCCAACCACGACGTCGAGCTGCGCGAGCGGCTGAACGCGTACCGGGCTCACCAGACCGAAGTGGCACGGGCGATGAGCCAGGACTTGGTCTGATGACGGCGCCATTGCTGCCGGGTGAAGCCAGCTTGGGCGTGATGGGCGGCGGGCAATTGGGCCGCATGTTCGTGCACGCGGCTCAAAGCCTGGGCTTTCGCACCGTCGTCTTGGACCCCGATGCAGACAGCCCGGCCGGCCTGATCGCGCATCAACATATTCGCGCTGATTATCTGGACGCCGTGGCCTTGGGCGAGTTGGCCCGGCAATGCCAGGCCATCACGACCGAATTCGAGAACGTGCCGGCGCAGGCCTTGCAGCAGTTGGCGCAGACGCGCGTGGTCGCTCCGGCCGCGGCGGCGGTAGCGATTTGCCAAGACCGGGCGGCCGAAAAAGCCCATTTCGCCGCCAGCGCCGTCGCCTGCGCGCCTTATGCGGTGATTGCGAGCGAGGCCGATCTGCTGGCGGTGAGTGACGATTTGCTGCCGGGAATTTTGAAAACCGCCACCATGGGTTACGACGGCAAGGGCCAGGTGCGCGTGCGCAGCCGCTCCGAGCTGGTCGATGCGTGGGCGCAGCTCAAACAAGTGCGCTGCGTGCTGGAGCAGATGTTGCCGCTGGCGCTGGAAATTTCGGTCATCAGCGCCCGCAATGCGCAGGGCGAGATCGTGCAGTTTCCGGTTCAGCAGAACCTGCATATAGACGGCGTCTTGGCCGTCACCCAAGTGCCGGCGCCGGGCGTCAGCGCCGAACTGCAAGCCCAGGCGCTGGCCGCCGCCGCCCGCATTGCCGAGTCCATGCAGTATGTCGGCGTGCTCTGCGTGGAGTTCTTTGTGTTGCAAGACGGCCGCCTGATCGTCAACGAGATGGCGCCGCGACCGCACAACTCCGGCCACTACACGATGAATGCCTGCGATTTGTCGCAGTTTGATCTGCAGGTGCGGGCGATGGCCGGCCTGCCCCTGACGCAGCCGCGCCTGCATTCGCCGACCGTGATGCTGAATCTGCTCGGTGATTTGTGGTTCAGCCCAACTGCAACGGATGTTGAGCGCACACCCGCCTGGGACCAGGTGCTGGCGCTGCCCGGTACGCATCTGCATCTGTACGGCAAGGCCAGCGCTCGGCCCGGCCGCAAGATGGGTCATCTGAACATCACGGCGGCCACATCCGAGCAGGCCGAAAGCAGCGCGCGCCAAGCCGCCGCCTTGCTGGGCTTGGCCAGCGATTGGTGATTTTGTTGAGACTGTTTGTATGTTGCTGAACGGCGCCGACCCCCAGGCCATCGCTTTGGCCGCCACCCGATTGGCGGCCGGCGACTTGGTCGCCTTGCCGACCGAGACGGTCTATGGCCTGGGCGCGCGCGCCGATGATGACGCGGCGGTAGCGAAGATTTTTGCCGCCAAGGGCCGGCCGGCCGATCACCCCTTGATCGTCCACGTGCTCGACGCCGCCGACGCGGCCCGTTTCGCCAGTGAATTGCCTCCGCTGGCCAAGTGCTTGATGGACGCCTTTTGGCCCGGCCCGCTGACGGTGATCGTGCCGCGTGCGCCGGGCATGGCGGCGGCCGCCGCCGGTGGGCAGTCCAGCATCGGCCTGCGCTGCCCGGCCCACCCGGTCGCGCGCGCCTTGCTGGTCGCGGCGCGGGGCTTGGGCGTGCTCGGCGTGGCGGCGCCCAGCGCGAACCGGTTCGGCCGTGTCAGCCCGACCCAGGCGAAACATGTGGCGAGCGAGTTTGACGCCGAGCTGCTGGTGCTGGACGGCGGCGAATGCGCGGTCGGTATTGAGTCCAGCATCGTTGACTGCAGCCGCGGCGGCGCAGTGCTGCTGCGGCCGGGCGTGTTGACGGTGGAGCAAATCGAGACTGTGCTGGGCCAGCCCTTGCAGGCGCCGGACGCCCAGGCGCCGCGCGCGTCCGGCACCTTGGCCGCCCATTACGCCCCGCGTGCCACGGTGCGCTTGTTCGGCGCGCCTGAGCTGGTCGAACGCCTGGCCGGGCCGACCCCGACCGGGCTGGCGGTATATTCCCGTACCGTCGGCGCGGCCAAGGGCGGTTTGATGCGCCGGATGCCGGACGACGCCTTGGCGGCGGCTCAGCAGTTGTTTACCGTGCTGCGCGAGCTGGACGCCGCCGGCGCGCAAGAAATATGGATTGAGTTGCCGCCGCAGGGCAGCGAATGGGATGGGGTCAGGGACCGCCTGACCCGTGCCGCTGCGGCGTTTGAGGCCTAGTTTGGGCCAGGGTTTGCTTGCTGGAATTTTTTGGACGGAGTTTTCATGAAGAGTATTCAACGCAAGCGGGGCCGCTCTGGCCGCGCCCTGTTGTCAATTGCGGCCCTGATGCTGTTGGCGGCTTGCGGCGGCGGCACCGAACAGATTGACCCGTTCAGCCCAACCCGCATCATTGCGCTTGGGGATGAGTACAGACTGATCACGCCCGAGGGCAAGAAGCACACGGTCAATGCGCTCAATGCCACGACCGGCGCGCTCGAATGCCAGAACAACCAAATCTGGGTGCAGACCCTGGCTTCTAGCTTCGGCCTGGTGTTCGCCGAGTGCAATCCAAACAAGGTGGCCTCGCCGCAGGGCCTGATGTATGCGCAAACGGGTGCCAAGGTGGCCGATGTGAAGTTGCGCATCGATTCCTTGCTGGTGGGCGGGGTGGGCCCGAAGGATCTGATCGCGGTGCTGGTTGGCGTCAATGACGTGATGGAGCTGTACGCCAAATATCCGGCCCAAAGCAAGGACGCCTTGCTCGGCCAGGCGCGTGAGCGCGGCAAGGAGCTGGGCCGTCAGGTCAACCGCTTGGCCGACGCGAACGGCCGCATCATCTTGTCGACGCTGCCCGATATGGGCTTTTCGCCGCTGGCCGCCCTCGACGCCAAGCGCGACGCCACGCTGCCGCAGTTTTTGAGTGATCTGACGCGCGAGTTCAATCTCGAGATGCGGGTGGAAATCATCAACGACGGTCGCTTGATCGGCTTGGTCTTGACCGATGAAAACACCCAGGTGATTGCGCGCTACCCGAGCAGTTTCGGTATCTCCAATTTGACCGATGCGGCTTGCTTGCCGACGCCGGCCATGCCTGACTGCACGACCAAGACGCTGACGACGGCGGCCACCACCAGCGACAACTGGAACAGCTATCTGTGGGCGACCGACCGTTTGTATGCGCCGGCCGGGCACGCTCAAATCGCCCAGATGGCGGCGACGCGGGCCCGTAACAACCCGTTCTGATTCGGCCACACCGCAGTCGAGAACCCGGCCGCTGCAAATCGGCTGGGTTTTTCTTTCTGCGCAAGCGCAAATTACACTGCCGACATGAGCATATTGCTGGCCCTGGATAGTTCGACCGAAACGATGGCTGTCGCTTTGACCGGCCCTGCTGGCCGCTGGCTGTTCGAAGCCGAAGGCGGGCCGCAGGCATCGGCACGGCTGATCCCGGAAGCCTTGGCTTTGTTGGCGCGCGCCGGCCTCAGTCTGGCCGAAGTGGACGCGATTGGTTTCGGTTGTGGCCCCGGTGCGTTCACCGGTCTGCGCGCGGCCTGTTCGGTGGTGCAGGGCTTGGCATTCGGCGCGGGCAAGCCGGTCTTGTCCATCGACAGCTTGATGCTGGTGGCCGAAGCCGCCCGCCTTCAGGCCCAAGCCGAGACCGCTGCGCCTGCCCTGGAGGGGCCGATCTGGGTCGCCATGGACGCCCGCATGGGCGAAATTTACGCCGCCCAATATGCGTGGAAGCAGGGCGTTTGGTCGGTTGAAAGTGCGCCGGCGCTGTATTCGCCGGCGGCGCTGTGCGAGCTGTGGGCTTCGCAGCCGCCGGCGGCGCTGGCCGGCTCGGCCTTGACGGTGTTTGCCGAGCCACTCGGCCTTGTCGACTTACCCGACTGCCGCATGTGGCCGCGCAGCGAATTGCGTGCCGCGGCCCTGGCCGCTCTGGCCGCGCAGGCCTGGGACGCCGGGGCGCAGATGGATGCTGCCGAGGCGGTGCCGGTCTATGTGCGCGACAAGGTGGCGCAGACCACGGCGGAGCGCCTGGCGGCGCGCGCCAGCGTATGAGAGTCAACCCATGACGGCCAATTTATGAGCGCGCAACTTGCGGCCGCTTCATCGCGCTTGTGGCCGATGCGCAGCGCCGATATCGAAGAAGTGCTGGCGATAGAGCGCCGGGTCTATGCCATGCCCTGGACCGAAGGCAATTTCATCGACTCGCTGGCGGCCGGTTACGCGGCCTTTGTGCTGCGCAGCGCGCCGGTGGTGCGCGCTCCTCGCAGTCAGATGCTGGGCTACTTCCTCGCCATGAAGGGCGTGGATGAGATGCATTTGCTCAATCTGTCGGTGGCGCCCGAGTCGCAAGGCGGCGGGCTGGCGCGCCTGATGCTGGACGCCTTGTGCGGCCTCTGCCGCGAGCAGGCCTGTGCGCAGCTGTGGTTGGAGGTGCGCGTCGGCAACGAGCGGGCGCGCGCTGTCTATCGCCGCTATGGCTTCGTGGAAATGGGTTTGCGACGCGCCTATTACCCGGTGGCAGAGGGCCCGCGTGAAGATGCCGTGCTGATGAGTTTGGCGGTGCCGCCGTGAGCTGGGACGAGCGCCAGCGCGCGATGTTGGCCGAAATGGGCTTGCGGGTCTGGTCACCGGCCCCGCAGCCGATGGCGGCGCTCGAAGCGGTGGCGGCGCCCGCATTGCCCGCGGCACCCGCAGCGGACCGGGTGCGGCCGCTGCCGGTCGCCGCGGTACAGGCTTTGCCGGTACAGCTGCGGCCGCCTGCGCAGCAAGACCAGGCTGTGCCCGGCTCAGCCCTGCCGGCGGTCGCCGCGATGGGCTGGGAGGAACTGCGCCGCAGCGCCGCCGAATGCCGGGCCTGCGGGCTTTGTGGCGGGCGCAGCAACAGTGTGTTCGGCGTCGGGCCCAGCACGGCGCGCTGCTTGGTCGTCGGTGAAGCACCGGGGGAGCAGGAAGACGCTCAAGGCGAGCCCTTCGCCGGCCAAGCGGCGCAGTTGCTGGCCAATATGCTGCGCGCGATCAATCTGAGCTCGGCTGCGACGCCAGATTCGGGGATTCCGCCCGAGCGCCAGGTCTTTCTGAGTGTGGCCTTGAAGTGCCGTCCGCCGCCGGGCAGCATGCCGGGGCCGCAAGAACTGCAGCAATGCCGCCCCTATCTGGCGCGGCAGATCGAGTTGCTGAGGCCGCGCATCATTGTGGCCATGGGGCGGCTGGCGGTGCAGACCTTGCTGGGCAGCCAAGAGCCGCTGGGCAAGTTGCGCGGGCGCGTGCATGCCTACCAAGGCATTCCGGTGATCGTGACCTTTGCGCCCAATTACCTATTGCGCAATTTGGCTGACAAGGCGCGCGCCTGGGAGGATCTTTGCCTGGTGCATGCGACGCTGCAAGGGTTGGACCCAGCATGAGCACGGCCACGCAGGCCAGCTTCAGCCTCGACGCGGCTTTGCTGCCTTGTCCGCTGGCGCTGCTGGACACCCAAGGCCGCGTTTTGAAGGCCAACGCCTTGTGGCCGCGCGACCTGGGCGACGACTGGTCGGGCCTGCAGGGTGAGGAGCGCCAGCTATTGCAGCAGGCCTTGAGCACCGCGGCCGACTTTGAGCTCAGTCTGCGCGGCGGCTTTGTGTTGCGAGGGCGCTGGGATTCGACCCAGCAGGCTTTTGTCTGCATCCGGCAAGAGGCGCTGCAGGCCGATAGGCTGCGCTGGCTGGCCGATGCGTCGAGGTTGGCGTCCGAGGCGCGCTTGCAAAAGTTCATGCAAGCCTCTATGGAAGGCATTGCGTTTCATTGCGACGGCGTCATTACCGACGTCAACCCACCGCTGTGCGAACTGTTCGGCTACCGCCTGCAAGAGTTGCTGGGCCGGCGGGCGCTTGATTTGATTTGCCCCGGCGAGCGGGTCAAGGCGGCTGAAATCATGCAGGCCGGTCGCGAACTGACCTATGAGACCGCCATGCTCCACCGCGACGGCCACAGCATCGCGGTCGAACTGAGCGTGCGAAGTTTGAACTGCGGCGGCGAGATTTTGCGCATGTGCATCGTGCGTGACATTCGCGAGCGGCAGGCCACGCAGGCACGCATCCAATTCCTGGCCCATCACGATGGCCTGACCGGCCTGCTCAACCGCAGCGCCTTTATGGAGCAGGTGCAAGCCTTGATTGCGGCGCCGTCGGTAGCACCCGAGCAGCGCAGCCTGGCCCTGCTCTTCATTGATCTGGATAACTTCAAACGCGTCAATGACTCGCTCGGCCATCTGGAGGGCGACAAGGTCTTGAAGACCGTGGCCGAGCGCATCAGCGACTGCCTGCGTGCGTCCGATCTGGTGGCGCGCTTTGGCGGCGATGAGTTTGTGATCTTGCTCAGCGATGTGCATGAACAAGCCGATGTGCTGGTGGTCCTGATGGCCTTGTTGGCCGTGGTCGAGGTGCCGGTCGACGCCGATGGCTATGTGCTGACCGTCACCCCGTCTATCGGTGTGGCGATGTATCCGGCCCATGGCGCCCGGGTAGAGGACCTGATCCAGCATGCCGATATGGCGATGTATCTGGCCAAGGCCAAGGGCAGTGCCAGCTATTGCTTTTATGAGCCCAGCCAGGCGGACAGCGCCTATGCGGAGCTGGTGCTTGAGAGTCAGCTGGTGCAGGCGATCGAGCGAGACGAGTTTGTGCTGTATTTTCAGCCGCAGGTGGCGGCCGCCAGCGGCGAGCTGATCGGTGCCGAGGCCTTGCTGCGCTGGCAGCATCCGCAACGCGGCCTGCTCAGCCCCGACGCCTTCATCGATGTGGCCGAACGGCACCGCCTGATGCTGGACCTGGGCGCCTGGGTGATGCGCGCCGCGGCCCTGCAGGCGCGCGCCTGGCATCAGCATGGGGTCGCGCCGGTGCGTATCGCCGTCAATCTGTCGCGCATGGAGTTCCGCCTGGACGGCTTTGCCGACTTGGTCGCCAAGGTGCTGAGTGAGCTGAGCGTGCCCGGCGCATGGCTGGAGCTGGAGCTGACCGAGCGCATGTTGATGGACGAGATTGCCAGCGCTCCGGCCACCTTGGCGGCCCTGCGTGGCTTGGGTCTGACGGTGTCGGTCGATGATTTCGGCACCGGCTACACCTCGCTCGCGCACCTGACCCGGCTGCCGCTGGACAAGCTCAAGATCGACCAGAGCTTCGTCGCGCCCTTGCCAGCGGACGCCGGCGCGGCGGCAATCGTGCGCGCCGTCATTCAGATGGCTGCCGGCCTGGGGCTGCAGGTCAGCGCCGAGGGCGTGCGCACGCCGGCGCAGCGCGACTTGCTGATCGAATGGGGTTGCGACGGGCTGCAGGGCGAAATGATTGGCGAGCCGATGTCGGCGCAAGCCTTCGAGCATTGGCTGGCGCAGCGGGCATGATGGCGATCAAGTCCGACGGCCCGCTCGACGCGCTAGTCCGCCAAGCCATCACCGATGCCGGCGGCTGGCTGGGCTTCGACCACTTCATGGCCTTGGCCTTGTATGCGCCCGGCCTGGGCTATTACAGCAATCAGCGGCGCAAATTTGGCTTGATGCCAGGCGGCAAGGACGGTGGCTCAGACTTTGTCACCGCGCCCGAGTTGTCGCCGTTGTTCGGCCGTGCACTGGCCGTGCAGGTCGCACAGGCCTTGGCGGCCACATCGACAACGGAGGTCTGGGAGTTCGGTGCCGGCACCGGCGCCTTGGCCGAGCAAGTGCTGCAGGCTCTGGACGCCCAGGCTTGCCCGCTCACGCGTTACAACATCGTCGATTTGTCCGGCAGCCTGCGGCAGCGTCAGGCCGAGCGTTTGCAGGCCTGGGGTGACAAGGTCAAGTGGTGGGATCAGTTGCCCGCCAGCTTCGACGGCGTGCTGCTGGGCAATGAAGTGCTGGATGCGATGCCGGTGCAGCTGTTGGCATTTGACGGCCAGGCATGGGCCGAGCGCGGCGCGGTGCTGGGGCCAGACCTGGCCTTTGCCTTTGCCGACAGGCCCACCGAGGCGCGACCGCCGGTTGAGGGCGCCCTGCATTTCCCGCCCGGTGCGGTGACCGAAATCCATCCGCAGGCCGAGGGCTTTGTCCGCACGCTGGCGGCCGGTCTGCGGCGCGGGGCGATTTTCTTGATCGACTATGGCTTCCCCGAGGCCGAGTACTACCACCCGCAACGCTCGGGCGGCACCTTGATGTGCCACCACGAGCACCGCGCCGACGCCGACCCGCTGGTCTTGCTGGGGCAAAAAGACATCACCGCGCACGTCAATTTCAGCGGCATCGCCTTGGCCGGCCAAGACGCTGGCCTGAGCGTGCTGGGCTATACCAACCAAGCTCACTTCTTGTTCAACTGCGGCCTGGTGGGCTTGCTGGAGACGGCCGGCTTGGCCGAGCGCGTGATGGCGCACAAGCTGATTGCCGAACATGAGATGGGCGAATTGTTCAAGGTGATTGGCTTTGCCACCGGCGACGGCTTTGACGCCATCGGCTTTGCGGCCGGTGATCGCTCACACAGTCTGTAGCTCGAGCAATGCCTTCAAGCGGGCCGCCTGCACGGCCCGGCCGACCGCCGGCCCGCTCTTGCCCTCAGCCATGGCTGCGGCGCTGACCGCGCCCAGATCTACGCCCAAGACCGCGCGCAGGTCGCGCAGCAAGAGTTCACGCTGCGGATAGGGCTTTTGCTCCAGCCCCAGGCGACCCCGCGCATCGCATTCGCAAGCCCATAGCAGCAGCTCGAAACGTTCGGGTCGCCGCCAGGCATCGCAGCGCTCCAGCAAGCGCAGCCGCGCTTCGGCCCCGAAGCCTAGGCTTTGGTGCACATGGGTATGTTCGCGCGCCACCGCCTCGGCCAGTTCACGGCAATCGGTCGGCACCCGCCAGCGCTCGCTCAGTCGCTTGACCAGGGGCAGGCCACGGCTCTCATGGCCGATGTGGCGGGGCAGCGAGTCTGCTGGGGTCAGGCCCTTGCCAAGGTCATGGCAGAGGCAGGCATAGCGCACCGCCAGCGGCGCGG
>JADMJQ010000043.1:12695-26895 GCA_018780415.1 Roseateles sp.
CATTGCTGCAAGACCATCAACAGGTGGACGCCGGTATCGATTTCGGGATGATGGGCCGCGGGCTGAGGCACGCCGAACAAGGCGTCGACTTCGGGGCAAAGCCGCGCCAGGGCGCCGCAATCACGCAAGACTTCCAGCATTCTTGAGGGCTGTGCCTCCATCAGGCCGCGTGCAAACTCCTGCCAGACGCGTTCCGCCACCAGCGCATCAATCTCACCGGCCGCCACCATCTGCCGCATCAAGGCCGATGTTTCTGGGGCGACTTGGAAGTCCGCAAAGCGCGCTGCGAAGCGGGCCAGGCGCAAGATCCGCACCGGATCCTCGGCAAAAGCGGGCGAAACATGGCGCAAGACCTTGGCGGCCAAGTCCGCTTGGCCGCCGTAAGGGTCAATCACCGAGCCATTGGCGTCTTGCGCCATCGCGTTGATGCTGAGATCGCGGCGGGCCAGGTCTTGCTCCAGCGTCACCTCGGGCGAGGCCTGAAAATCAAAGCCGTGGTAGCCGGGCGCCGTCTTGCGCTCGGTGCGGGCCAAGGCGTATTCCTCATGCGTTTGTGGGTGCAGAAATACCGGGAAATCGCGTCCGACCGGCGTGTAGCCGGCCTGCAACATCGCCTGCGGATCGGCGCCGACGACGACCCAGTCTCGGTCCTTCACCGCCAAGCCCATCAACCGGTCGCGTACCGCACCGCCCACCAAATATTGCTTCACGGCGACCCCGGTAGTGAGAGAACTGTCATATTCAAGCGATAAAGTGATATATAAGCCGAATCCCCCCTGAGTGGGGGATGCCCTTAGGAGGCGCCGCGGCTACATTGTGACCTGAGCGTTTTAACAGTTTCGTGCCTCCACTTGAGGTGCGGCTACTTCAAGGGAAAAAACATGACATTGAATTTTGCTAAGTCCGCAGTTGCGGCTGCTGTTTTGGGTTTCGGTGCGGTTGCTGCACAAGCCAATACAACTGATTGGGGCAACCATGATTTTGCCGAAGTCGGCGCGGCTGTCGTTTTCGGCAGCTTTAGCGACTACTTCCAGTTCACGCTGAACCCAGCGGCGACAGTGACCAGCACGGTTGTAGCGAACAACAACCTGAACATCTTGAACATCACTGCTGGTAATTATTCGCTGTGGAGCGATGGCGGCGATGGTGTTGGCGGTGCAGCTGATACACAAATTGCTTCGTTCAATTTCGATGGCACGACCGGCAACACGTTCAATAGCTTGGTGCTTTCGACCGGTAGCTACTTCTACAAAATCGAAGGCACTGTAGCTCCTGGCGCTTTCGCTGGCCTTTACACCTTGACTTCGACGCTGGCACCAGTGCCTGAGCCTACAACCTACGCTCTGCTGTTGGCAGGTCTGGGTGTTGTCGGTTTCGTGGCCAGCCGCCGCAAGCCTGTCTAAGCCATAGACAAACGCTAGATTGGGCCGCAAGGCCCGGTTTAAAAAGAGCGCCCTTGTGGCGCTTTTTGTTGTTTCAGGGCTGGCAACTTGGCTGCCTTGAGTCTCCGCCGACCCCTGCGGGCACAGGGCCACTGCTGAATATGTGCTGCAGTGCACAATTTGTTTCAATTTCCCCTCAAACCGGGGGAGGTCGGACCAGGTGCTCGTCGCTACAGTGCGTAGCAAGGGAGCAGCAGGAAGTTCCCGAATCGGCCCAGGGTGGGCGTATTGAATTCTTAAAGAGAAAACCATGAAAAAAATGAATTTTGCCGCCGCAGCTTTGCTGGCCGTCTCGTCTTTTGCTGCAAGCGCCGCTGACCAAGTTTTGAACTTCACTGCGGACGCAGGTTCGTTTGTGTCGAGCTTCGCTGGCACATCCGTCTTGCTGGACGGTGGCAACGACGTGCTGACTTTTGCTGGCTTGGCTGCCGGCAAGTATGAGTTCACGCTCACCATGTCCAGCCAGAACGTCACATGGCAAGACTCCACTTTCAATGGCCTGACGGTTGACTTCAGCGCCCCGCAGGGCAAGAACAAGTCGGTTTCTGGCTACCTGGAAAGCACCGCGAGCACGCCATTCGTGTTGACGCTGAACGGCGCTGCGTTGCCAAAGGGCAACTACTCCGGCGAGTTGACCGTGACAGCCGTTCCAGAGCCAAGCACCTACGCCCTGCTGTTGGCGGGTCTGGGTGCCGTCGGTTTCGTGGCTCGTCGCCGCTCGGCTGCCTGATCTCCAGGACAGTCAGAGCTGTTGGGCCGCAAGGCCCGATATAAAAAGAGCGCCCTGGTGGCGCTCTTTTTTTTCGGGAACAGCAACTCAGGCGTTTTGCCTATCCTTTTGTCGATACGGCTCCTCGAAGTCTAAAAAGTCCTGCTCTTCGACAGCGTCCTTGACCCAGGCGGCAACCGCTGGATGCCGTTCAACCGCCTGCATATAGGCGCTGGCCACACTGCTCAGCGGCAGACCATAGCGCGTGACGCGCATCACCACCGGCGCGAAATAGGCGTCTACCGCACCGAAGGCGCCGAATAAAAACGGCCCGCCGCTGCTGGCCAAGGCCTCGCACCACAAGCTATCCACCCGCGCTAAATCGGCCCGCAAGGCCGGCTCCGAGTCGAGCAGCTTGGCGCCGACGGCGCTTAAATCGGCATCGATATTCATCGGGCATAGGCTGCGCAGCTTGCCGAAGCCGGCATGCATTTCGGCGCACAGGCTGCGAGCGCGGGCGCGCTGCTGGCGCTCAAGTGGCCAGATCGCATGCTCAGGGAACAGGTCGGCAAGCGCTTCGGTGATGGCCAGGGTGTCCCAGACAGCGAAACCATTGTCTTCTTGCAAGACCGGCACCTTGGCCGTCGGCGTGAGCGGGCTCAGGGCCCGGTAAAAGGCCGAGCCCGGCGTGAAATCAAAGCGCAGCTTGACCTCGTCAAAAGGGATGCCAAATGCCTTCAAGAGCACCCAGGGCCGCATCGACCAAGACGAGTAGTTTTTGTTGCCGATATAGAGTTTCATCTCATTCCACCTCGCGAAAATAGAAGCGCTAGCTTAGCCAAGGCGCGCACCTTGATGGGTGAGGTTTATGCAAGGCGGTGATGCTCTGGGCGCATCAATATCTTTTTGCCCGCCAGGCCTCGAGCCGGGCGCAACCTTGGCCGGGACTCAGGTAGCTGGGGAGCACCGCTGCCACGGAACTGGGCTTGATGCCCAGGGTCTCAAGGCCAGGCAACAAGCCGCTTGCGATATTGGCCACCTTCATTGAGGCCAAGTTGTCGCGCGACATCAGCGGCTCGCCCGGCATCAATTCCATCATCAATGCCTGCGCCCAAGCCAGCGGCGCAGGCAGCGCCAGGATCGGCCGCTCATGGCCGCTCAGCTGGCCGCTCAGGCGCACGATCTCGGCCAGCGTCAGCACTTGCGGGCCGGCCAGCTCGAAGGTCTGCCCGGCCGTACTTGCGTCTTGCACACAGGCGACGATGGCCGCGGCCACATCCTCAACCCAAACCGGTTGGAACTTGACTCGGGCACCCGCCAGCGGCATCAGCGGAAAAACCGCCTGCAGCTTGGCAAACAGATTGACGAAGCGGTCCGCGGCGCCAAACACCACCGAGGGCCGCAGCAGCGTCAGTGCTAAATCGGCCTTGCGCAGCACCGCCTCGCCGGCCGCCTTGGAGCGCAGATAGCGGGACGGCGCGGGCTTGCCGTCGCTGGTCACCCCGAGGGCGCTGATATGAATCACCCGCCGTACGCCGGTCGCCAAGCAAGCATCGGCCAGGCGGCGCGGCAAGTCCACATGAGCGCGCTCAAACTGCGCCTCGCTGCCCTGCAAAATCGCGATCAAATTGATCACCAGATCATGGCCGGCGAGCAGGCTCTGCAGCTGCGCAGGCTGATGCACATCTGCCTGCAGCACCGTCAGCCCTGGCAGGCCCTGGATCGCCTGGGCGTGCGCCAGTCGGCGTGTCGGCACCGTGATGCGAGCGCGCCCGCCGAGGCTGCGGGTTAGCTGTTCGCACAAGCTGCGGCCAATGAAGCCGCTGCCGCCAAGGATCAGGATATTGGGGTTTATGCTCATCATTGCTGCTCCGCGGGCGTGATCGTCGGGCTGTTGGCGCGTGGACCAATCGGTTGCCCCAGACGGGTGCGCAAGCTTTGGCTCTCAAGGCCCAGTACCTGCGCATAAAGGGTCGAATTGGTCAGCACCTTTTTGACATAGTCGCGGGTCTCATTGAAGGGGATGTTCTCGGCCCAGATCGCGGCCTCCAGTACCGGCCCCTCGCGCCAGCGCCGGGGCCGTCCGGGCCCGGCGTTGTAGGCGGCGGCGGCCATGGCCATCGAGCCGCCGAAGTCGTCCAGCACCAGCTTCAGATAGCTGGCACCGATCTTGATGTTGAAGTCGCGGTCGTTCATCAGTTCGGGGCGGAACTCGGTGCCGATCTTCTTGGCCGTCCAGCGTGCCGTCGCCGGCATCACCTGCATCAGACCGGACGCGCCGACATGTGAGCGGGCGTCGATCACGAAACGCGATTCCTGCCGGATCAAGCCGTAGACATAGGCCGGGTCAACACCGACCTCGCGTGACTTGGCCAGCAACTGCTGGCGGTGCGGCGTCGGGAAGCGCTGGCTGACATCGATTTCGACACGGGTGCGCTCGCTGGTGTTGATGCAGCGGTCCCAGATCTCGCGGTCGCAGGCTTCTTGCGCGGCGGCTCGCAGCTCGCGGTCGCTCATGCGTGCCAGGCTGAAATTCCACTCCCTGACGCCCTCATTGCGCAGGCCGATATCAATCAAGAGCAAGGCGCTGTTCAAGCCGGCATGGGCCTGCGCTCGGCCACGTTCGGCCGCGGTCAAGGGGCTGGGCGTGGGCGGGAGTTGCAGGGCGAGGCCAGTTTCCTCGGCGGCCAGGCGACCGTAAAAGGTCAGCGGCGAGGAGAGGCTCAGCAGCGAGTTGCGCGCCTCGGCTCGAATCTGCTCGCCGGCGGCACCCTCGGCAGCAGTCGCTAACAGCGCCCGCGCCCGCCAGAACTGCCAAGCGGGGTCGGCCTGATCGGCGGCGCTCAACTTGGCAATGGCGCTGAGGACCTGCGGCCACTGGCCGCTGCGCAGCGCAGCCCGTGCCGCCCAAACCAGCGTTTCTGAGCTCCATTCGGGCGGCAGCTTGTGCTTGGCCTGCAGCTTCGCCGCGCGTTCGAAGTAGGCCGGCGCTTCCGGCTGCAGCTTGAAGGCGGCTTGGCGGCCAATCTGCGCCCAGGTCCAGGCCGCCAACTCGACCGGCAACTCGGCCTCCCAGCGCTTGGCCATCAACTCGGCCGCTTGCGACGGGTCATTGGCCGCCACCCGCATCAACGCCAAGGTCGCCAGTTCGGTGTGCGTGCGCGCCCCGCCCTTGGCCTTGCGGCTGATATAGCGCATCGGGTTGTCTTGCAGTTCGATCGTGGCCAACTCGACCGGGCGACCGAGCAGACTTGCGGCCTGCTTGATGGCGCGCGGGCGCTGCGCTTCAACGCTCAGGCGAAGCTTGAGCCAAGCGTCGGCCGCGCTGAATTGCTTGGCCTCGAGCAGGGTGCTGGCCAGCAAATGGCAGCCATCATCGCCGTCACGCTGAGCCAGCCAGTTGGCGCGCGCCGGTTCGGCCACATTGCGTCCGTTCAGGTGCTCGATCAGCAGCGCATAGCAAGCGACCTCGCGGTCGTCGCGCATTTGATAACGCTGATGATCAACGGCAAAATTCTTCCAGTCGCGCCGTCGCCCCAGCTCAAGTAACCAGTCATTGCGCAGCCTGTCCTCAACATAAGTGCCGGGCCAGCGGGCATAAAAGGCCGTCACCTCGGGCTGACTGACCTCGCCCAGCCGCAGGCCCAGCTCCCAGTAATCTATCCATGGCGAGAGCGGGTGGCGCTGCGCCTGCGCAAGCTCGTTGATGGCTGCCAGCCGTTTACGGTCTTTGCGACGCTGCGCGTCATGGGCCTCGAGCGCCAAGCTGCCTGGCGTCAGGGTGGCTGAGGCGGGCGCTTGAGCCACGGCAAGGCCGGGCACAGCCAAGCCGAGGGCCAGGCTCGACGCCAGCGCCGCTAGGCTCAGCGCTCCATATACTGCTGAAAACACGTTCCTCTTGCGCATCAAAGGGTACCCAGTTGTCCACGTCTCAAACATCATTGCCATCATCATCATCGCTGCCGCATGAACGGCCGGCCTTGCGTGCCCATCTTCTGGCCCAGCGTGCCGCCTGGGCCACCACCCCCGCAGCCCATGCAGCGGCCGCTAGTTTGGGGCATAACTTGCGCGCGCTGATCGAACAGCTGGAGCCGCAATGCCTTGGCTTGTTCTGGCCCCTGGAGGGGGAATTTAACGCAGCCGAGCATTTGCTGCCCTTGTTGGGTGCAGTAAACCTTGGCCAACTCTTGGAAGCCAAGCCGCCGCCGGCTGCCGAGGCCGAGCAGGGCGCCGATGATGATGACGAGGAATTTGTCGAAGCCGAGCCCATGCACTGGGCCTTGCCCTTCGCCTACAGATCACCGCGCCGCATGGACTACCGGCGCTGGGACGGCACCCCGCCCAGCGTGCAGGACGAATGCGGTATCGGCAGCAGCAAGGGCGCGGTCGTGGTGCCCGATGTGGTGTTGGTGCCCTGCGTGGGCTTCACGCGCGAGGGCTACCGGCTCGGCTACGGCGGCGGCTACTTTGACCGCTGGTTGACGGCACATCCCGGCGTGACCAGCATTGGCCTGGCCTGGAGCCTGGGCGAGTGTCACTTCGCGGCCGAGCCGCATGACCAGCCCTTGACCTTGGTTTTGACCGAGCGGGAAGTGATTTCGCCTTGATGCCAGAAGCCTAGGGCAGTTCAGCTTCGCCGATGACCAGGCGTGCCTGCGCCGCCTGCGCCAGCAGCCAGTCATTGAACAGCTGCACCTCGGGGCGGTTCTTGCTGTGGCGGGAGCGCAGCAGCCAGTAGGCAATCGGGCTGCTCATGCGGCCGGCCGGGCCAAAGGGTTCGATCAGGTCACCGCGCTGCAGCTGTTCACTGACCAGTGCGAGTCTAGCCAGCGCCACCGCTTGCCCGCCCAATGCCGCTTGAACTTGCTGGTAGGTAAAGTTCAGATACATCCATCGGCGCGGCTGCAGGTCGGCCGCACCATGCTCGCGCAACCAGCGCCGCCAACCGAGGAACTCGGCCGTGGGTCGGCAGTCATCTTCTTCGGCCAAGGTGTAGTGGGCCAAGTCGGCCGCCTGACGCAGCGGCGGGCGCTCGCCTTGATCGCCCTGGGCCGACAGCCAGCGGCTCACCACCGGCGTCAAGGTCTCTCCAAACAGTCGCTCGGCACCGGGCGGCAAGTTGCCCGCCGCGGTGTAGCGCAGGGCGATATCAAACTCGCTGTCGTCCAGATCGAGCACCTGGTCATTGGCCGAAACGCGGATGTCGATGTCCGGATGATCGCGCTGAAAGGCTTCCAGGCGCGGGATCAACCAAAGCGAGGCAAATGACGCAAAGGTGGTGAGGTTGACGACACGACGGCCATGCGCCTGGCGCAGTTGCCGCACGGTTTGATCAAGCCGTTCCAGCGCCGCGATCGTTGTTGACTGCAGGGTCGCGCCGTCGCTGGTCAGCTCGACATGGCGGGTGCCACGCAGAAACAGGCTGAAGCCGAGCTCCTCTTCGAGCGAACGAATCTGCCGGCTGATGGCCGACTGGGTCAAGAACAACTCATCGGCCGCGCCGCGAAAACTCAAGAGCCGCGCCACCGCCTCGAAGGCGCGCAGGGGGCCGACGGCGAGCGGACGTTGGCGTGTGGGCTTTGGTGGCGCAGCGGGGGGGACTTGATTCATGCGTGGATGGTATCAATGCTGTGCGCGCATCTCATTGGACGTTGCAGCCGGCGATCCCTAGTATTCATTCCCATAGACGGCGCAATTGGGGCCGTGAACTGGAGTTGTAATCATGAGTCATTCGCAAGCATTGTGGTCCTTGGCGCAGGGTGAGGCGCTGAGCCTGGAGATCGGCCCGGGCGCACGCGAGCTTGCCGTTGCCAAGGGGCGCGTCTGGCTGACACGCCAAGGCAAGTCGCAGGCGCCGGCCGAGGATGTGTGGTTGGAGGCCGGCCAAAGCGTTGCGCTGGCCAGCGGCAGCCGCGTCGTGCTGGAAGCCTGGCCGCAGGCCGCCTTTCAGTTGTTGGTGCCGCCGTCGGCCTGTAAGTTCAGTCGGCCGCCTTGTAAATCAGCACCTTGAGCGAGCGGTCTTCATCGCTGTCCGCAAACGCCGCCGGGTTGGCCACCCGCTGTACGAACTGCAGCGGCGCTGCCAGTTCCTGCATCTGATCTTGCAGAAAAGCCAGGCCCAGCTTGGGTGTGTTCAGGCACAGCACCGCGTGGCCGCCTGGGGCCAAGAGATCGGGCAGGCGGCGCAGCAAGCGGGCATAGTCTTTGGTGGCGACGAAACTGCCCTTTTGGAAGCTGGGCGGGTCCAGAATGACCAGGTCATAGGGGCCGCCGCGCGTGATCTTGCCCCAGGAGTTGAAGATGTCATGGGCTAAGAAGCTGGCCCGCTTGGCCTTGACCTGATCCGCCAGCCCGTTCAGCTGATGGTTCTGGCGCCCGATGTTCAGAGCGCCGCTGCTCATATCCACATTGACGACGCTGCCGGCGCCGGCCTGCAGGGCCACCACCGAAAAGGCACAGGTGTAGGCAAACAAGTTCAACACGCTGGCGCCGGGATGGGCTTGCACATGCTCGAGCACCCAGCGCCTGCCGCAGGCCATGTCGAGAAACAGGCCGTGGTTCTGGCCCTTCAGGACATGGACCTGATAACGCGAATCTTGCTCGGTAACCGCATGCGGCTCGGGCACGCTGCCGGCCAGCAACCGAGTTTCGCTGCGACCCTCATCCCGCAATTGGTAAACCAGATTGAGCGGCTGCGCCGGGGCCAGGTCTTGCCAGCGCGTCGCCAGGGCCGCATGCACGGCGTCCAACTCCGGTGTCGTCACGGCTTGAAAGCTGGTCAGTAGAAAGACCGGCGGGAAGGCGTCAAGCGCCCAATGCTCGCAGCCTGGAAAGCGGCCGCCGCGGCCGTGGAAGATGCGCCCGGCGTCGCTGGGCAGGGCCATGGTCTGGATGGCGTTCAGCAGGGCTTGCATGGCGGCGTTTTCTTGCTGGCTTTCTTCTTGGCGGCGCTGCGGGTCCGCAGCGCCGCAGCGATGGCCAGGCGGCCCCAGTCTGCCATCAGCATCGGTGACTCCATCGCATCCTCGGGCGCGGCGAAGTAGCCCAGCCGCATGACCTGACCCTCGCGCTCGTACTGGAATGGCGCGCAGCCGGCGGCCTCGAACAGCGGCCGGGTCTGCTCGTCAACCTTCAGAAAGAGCTGATCGAAGGCGATGATGGCGATGAACAACTCATCGACATAAATGCCAAAGCCGCCGAACATACGGCGGCTGCGCAAGGCGCCCAAGGGCGCCAACAGTTCTAGGCTGTGTTGGAGTAGTTCTTTGCTGGCCATGACTCAAATGTATTGGCACACAATCGGGGCCACCGGCCCAAGTGCTGTTGGAGGGAGATTGTCCGTGGACTTGAATGACCGTAGCGCCTTGCGCCACAAGCTGATCCAAGCGCGCCTGAATCTGCCGAACCGGCAGACGCTGGCCGACCATTTGCAGGAGGTCTTGCGGGTCTGGCTGCTGCGCCGACCCGAGTTGACGATTGGCGCTTACTGGCCGATCAAGGGCGAGTTCGACCCCTTGCCGGCGCTCTATCGCTGGGGTGAGAACAATCCTGAGCGTCGCATCGGCCTGCCGGTGGTGGACAAGGCCCATGGCACTTTGCGCTTCCAGGTCTGGTATCCCGGCTGCACGATGGAGGAGGACGCCTACGGCATTCCCAAGCCCAAGGACACCGAGGTCTTCGCGCCACAACTGCTGCTGGTGCCTTGCGTCGGCTTCGGGCCTTGCGGGCTGCGCCTGGGTTATGGCGGCGGCTTCATGGACCGCACCCTGGCGACGCTGCAGCCGCGCCCGGCTACGGCCGGGATTGGCTACGCGCATGGGTTTCAGCCGCTGCTGAAGGCCGAGCCGCATGATGTGCCGCTGGACGCGATGCTGACCGAGGATGGCGTGATGTGGGAGCGGAATGCCTGAGAATGCCCGCATGAGTACCTACGCACAACACCTGACCCTCCTGCAAACGCAAGCCGAAGGCGCGCTTGCCCGCTGCGGCTTTGACGCCTTGCTGATCGCCTCCGGCATCGAAAAGTACGCGTTTCTGGATGACCGGCCCTATCTGTTTCAGCCGAATCCGCATTTCAAGCATTGGCTGCCGCTGAGCAATCACCCGAATAGCTGGGTGCTGGTGCGGCCCGGCCAAAAGCCGCGCGTCGTCTACTACCAGCCCGATGACTACTGGCATGTGCCGCCGAGCAGCCCGACCGGCGAATGGGTGGAGCAGGTCGAGCTGATCATCATCAGCCGCGCCGAGGATGCGGCCGCGCATTTGAAAGTTGCAGGGCGCTTGGCCATCATTGGTGAAGCGGATGCGGCCTTGGACGGCGTGGTGCCGAACAACCCGCCCGACTTGCTCAATCTCTTGCATTACCAGCGCGCCCGCAAGAGCGGCTATGAGTTGGCGCAGATGCGCGCGGCCTCAGGCCGCGCCGCAATCGCCCACCTGGCTGCGCGCGATGCCTTCATGGCCGGCGCGTCCGAGGCCGAGATTCACCGCGCCTACTTGGTCGCCAGTGGCCACACCGACCGTGATCTGCCCTACGGCAATATCGTGGCGCTGAACGAGCATTGCGCCGTGCTGCACTACCAGTACCAGGATGTGCAGCGCCCGCTCGAGAGTCGCTCGTTTTTGATCGACGCTGGCGCGCAGGTCAATGGTTATGCCTCCGACATCACCCGCACTTGGAGTCAAGGGGGTGATGCCGACTTTGAAGCTCTGTTGGCTGCAATGGAAGTCGCTCAGCTGGCGCTGGTGGACGAAGTGCGCGACGGGGTCGACTACCGCGACATTCACCTCAGCACGCACCACCGCATTGCGGCGATCCTGCAGGCGCAAGGCATTGTCAAGATGAGCGTCGAGGCCCTGCTTGAGCAGCGCGTCACGTCGATCTTCATGCCGCACGGCATTGGCCATCTGCTGGGCCTGCAGGTGCATGACATTGGCGGCTTCATGGCCGACGAGAGCGGCGCCGTGGCGCCCAAGCCCGCAGGCCACCCCTATCTGCGCCTGACCCGCCAATTGCAGGCCGGCATGGTGGTGACGATAGAGCCGGGCCTGTATTTCATCCCGACCTTGCTGCGTCAGCTGCGCGCCAGTCCGGCGGCAGCGGCCGTCAACTGGCCCTTGGTCGAACACCTGAGCCGCTTTGGCGGCATCCGCATCGAGGACGATGTGGTGTGCCGCGTCGAAGGGCCGCCGGAGAATTTAACGCGGGATGCGTTCGCGGCAGTTTGAACAACGAAAAAAACCGCTGCCGCCCGCACAAGGGGCGCAGCGGCCTTGCTCGGCGAGGCTGGCTTAGAAGCGCATGCCCAGACCGACGCCGACCAGCAGCGGATCAACCTTGAACTCGCCGATGCTGCTGCCCTTGGAGTAGACCGTGGTCTTGATCTGAACCTTTTTGACGTCCACGTTCAGGTACAGGTTCTTGGCAATCTCAATATCGGCGCCAATCTGTGCCGACAGACCCCAGCTGTTGTGCTTCAAGCCCAGGCTCAGCGGCGCGACGTTGGCGTCAAACTGCACATCCGAAATATTGGTGTAGTTCACGCCCACGCCGATATAGGGGCGGAACATGCTGGTGGGGCTGAAGTGGTACTGCGCGCTCAGCGTGGGTGGCAGGTGCTTGAAGCTGCCGATCTTGCCGACGCCGGTGACGGACAGGTCTTGCTTTTGCGGGTAGGTGAGGATCAGCTCAAGCGCAATATTGGGCGTGATGAAGTAGCTGATGTCCAGCTCAGGCAGCCACTTGTTATTGATCGAGGCTTCGGCAGGCGAGCCGACAACGCTGGTCAGCGTCGCCTTCAGTTGGGCGTCATTGTCATTCGCTGATTGCAAGTGCACGGCGCGCACACGCACCAACCACGGGCCTTCCTGAGCGCTTTGGGCCTGAGCCGAGAAGCTGGCCATGCTCAAAGCAGCAGTTGCGCAGACGCCAGCGATTGCAGCAGCAAAATTCTTGTTCATGGATCTACTTTCAAAAAGCCGGGAATAGCCCCGATGAAAGTGATTTGAATGCGGCCGAACGGGTAAACCCTTGATCTAACGCAAGGTCAAAAAAGCCCTCACTCGGAGGGCTGTAGGGTTTTGACTTGGCGCAAGAAACTCAGCCTAGCTTGAGGCGTTTACACAACTCCAGCGTCAAGCCCGATTGATTCAGCGTATAGAAGTGAATGCTGGGCGCACCGCCGGCGATCAGCCGCTCGCAGACGCGCGTCATCACGTCCAGACCGAAGGCGCGGATCGAGGCCACGTCGTCCATATAGCCCTCCATCTTCAGCGCCACCCAGCGCGGGATCTCAATCCCGTCACGGGCTGCGAATTGCGCAATGCGGGCGTAGTTGTGGAAGGGCATGATGCCGGGCACGATGGGCGCCGTAACGCCGAGCTTGCCCACCTCGTCAACGAAGTTGAAGTAGGCGTCCGGGTTGAAGAAGAACTGGGTGATGGCCGAGTTGGCGCCGGCGGCCATCTTGTCGGCGAAATGCTGCAAGTCCTTGGCTGCATAGCGTTGCTGCGGGTGGTACTCGGGGTAGGCGGCCACCTCGATCTGCCAGTCGGCGCCTTGGGTTTCGCGGATGAAGGCCACCAGCTCGGCGGCATAACGGAACTCGCCGGCGGTGGCGGTGCCGCTGGGCAGGTCGCCGCGCAGCGCGACCACGCGGCGGATGTTCTGGGCCCGGTAGGTGGCCAGGATTTCGGCGATGTTCTCGCGCGTCGAGCCCACGCAGGATAGATGTGGGGCGGCTTCGAAGCCGGCCTTGGCAATGTCCATCACCGTGCTGAGGGTCTTGTCACGGGTGGAACCGCCGGCACCGTAAGTGACGCTGAAGTAATGCGGATTCAGCACGCTGAGATCCTGCACCACGGTCTTGAGTTTTTCGGTCCCGACCGGCGTGTTGGGGGGGAAGAACTCAAAACTGACTGGGGTGGAAATCTTCGTGCTCATGGCCTGTCTTTCTCGGTCCCTGGCGTTTGCGCCCAAAGGAAAAATTCTTTATTGCCATCACCGCCGGTGATTGCGCTCTCAAAATAGCCCAGTACTTTCCAGCCAAGGTCTTTGGCGGCGCTGCGAGCCTGGGTTTCCAGCAGCGGGTATTGCTTGACGTCCTTGATCAGGCCGCCGCGCGCCAAGGCCTTTTTGCCGAGTTCGAACTGGGGCTTGACCAGCAGCAAGACCTGACCCTCGGGTGCAGCCCAAGCCGCCAAATGGGGCAGGGCACCGAGCATCGAGATGAAGCTCAGGTCGCCGACGATCAGCTCAAAACCGCCCTTGGGGGCATGTTCGGTCAGTGCAGAGCCGGCCAGTTCGCGCACATGCAAGTGCTCCAGCGCCACCACTTGCGGGTGCTGGCGCAATTGCTCATGCAACTGGCTGTGGCCGACGTCGACACCGACGACTTTGGCAGCGCCTGCCTTGATCAGGCAGTCACTGAAGCCGCCGGTGCTTTGGCCGATGTCGAGCACGCACATGCCGCTCACGTCAATGCCGCTGTGCTTGAGTGCCCCTTCGAGCTTGAGCCCGCCGCGCGAGACAAAGCGCAGTTCCGCGTCGTCGCTGACGCGCAACTCGCCATGCTCATTCAGCTCTTCGCCCGCTTTGCGGATCACCTGCCAGCCGGCCGGCCCTGACCATTCGGCCGCACCCGCGGCAATCAGCCGAGCGGCGGCCGAGCGGGTCGGCGCCAGGCCTTTGGAAACTAACAGTTGATCTGCGCGCATCGGGACTCAGTAGCGGTAAGTGTCGGCTTTGAATGGGCCGGTCTTGGGCACGCCGATATAGGCTGCCTGCTCATCCGTCAAGACGCTCAATTTCGCGTTCAGCGTCGTCAGTTGCAACACGGCGACCTTCTCGTCCAGATGCTTGGGCAGCACATAGACCTTGCCGATGTCGTAGGCGTCTTTGTGCGCAAACAACTCGACCTGTGCAATCGTCTGGTTGGCGAACGAGCTGCTCATCACATAGCTTGGGTGGCCGGTGCCGCAGCCCAGGTTCACCAAGCGGCCCTTGGCCAGCAGGATGATGCGCTTGCCGTCCGGGAAGATCACATGGTCG
>JADMJQ010000192.1:0-8711 GCA_018780415.1 Roseateles sp.
CGTATTGACCAGCACATTGAGGCGGCCGCGGTGGGCCATGCCGATGACGATTTCTTGCACGCCGGAGGCGCCGCCGCCCTGCACCAGCTCATCCATTGCGGCGATGAAGCTCTCGCCGCCTTCGAGCGAGAAACGCTTCTGGCCGACGTACTTGGTGTGCAGATAGCGCTCCAAGCCTTCAGCGGCGGTCAGGCGGCCGAGGATGTGCTTTTTCTTGTCGGCCGTGAAGCTGGGCTTGGAGCGGATCTTCTCCAGCCGCTCCTGCCACCAGCGCTTCTCGGTCATGTCGGTGATGTGCATGTACTCGGCGCCGACGCTGCCGCAGTAAGTCTCACGCAAGGCCTGCAGAATCTGCCGCAGCGTCATCTGCTCGGCGGACGAGAAATAGGTGTTGGCGGCGCTGAACGGAATGTCCATATCGGACTCGGTCAGGTCGTAGAACGAGGGCTCCAACTCTGGAATGCGCGGGCGCTCGGTGCGCTGCAGCGGATCCAGATCGGCCCAGCGCGAGCCGAGGAAACGGTAGGCCGCGATCAGCGACTGCACATGAACTTGCTTGCGGGCGACGGCCAGGTCGGCGCTGGAGGCCTTGTTGCCGAAGGCATTGGCCTTGGCACGCTGGGCAAACGACTCGATCACCGGTGCGTGCGGCACATCGCGGGCATCGCTGCCGTCGGTTGCGGGCACATTCTGTAGCGCATCAAAATAGCTGCGCCAGGTGTCGGACACCGAGGCTGGATTGTCGAGGTAGGCCTCGTACATCTCTTCGACATAGGGCGCATTGCCCCCGAACAGGTAGGAATTGGACCTGTGTTGCTGCATCATCTTCGCTCACCTCTAACCCGGCTTCCGGGGATCTGGCTGGTTGAAAAACCTTCCGCGGCACGGCTCTACCGGTTGGCGGATTGCGACCCACCGAGGCTGTTGCCAGCCAAGGGGACGGGAAGGACCATAAGTCTCAAGGGGCGGACTTTATCACCGAAGCTGGTTTGGCCAAGCGCCTGGACTCCAGGCCTTATCGGTAAAAAGGCGCGCGGCTTGAAGTCATTTCGAGGCGACAGGCGCCAGCAAGCCCATGACACGAATGCATGCAAACGTTTGCGAAGTTCAGGCGCTTGGCCTAGACTTAGCTCTGCACGCCAAGCCCCGCGATTGAATGGATTGGCGTCGGGACACACAGGAGATCCCATGCAAGTACAGGTTGTCGACTACCGGGCCGCCGATGCGGCCGAGCAATTCACCCGCTCGCTGCACGAGACAGGCTTCGGCGTGCTGGTCAATCATCCGATCCAGCAGGCGCAGGTCGAGAAGATCTATGCCGATTGGTTGAATTTCTTCAACTCCGAGGAAAAGCAGCAATTCGCTTTCTCGAAGGAAACCCAAGACGGCTATTTCTCCACCGAAATTTCCGAGACCGCCAAGGGCGCGGCGCTGAAGGACATCAAGGAATATTTCCACTACTACCCCTGGGGCCGCGTGCCGCCGCATCTGCAGGGCGAGGCACAAGCCTATTTCGACCAGGCCAATAGCCTGGCTCAAGAGCTGCTGTCCTGGGTCGAGCGCTACACGCCGGCCGAGATCGCTCGGCATTACCGCGAACCGCTGTCCAACATGATCAAGGGCAGCAAGCAAACGCTGCTGCGGGTGCTTCGATACCCGCCGCTGAGCGGGCAGGAGCCAGCCGGCGCGCTGCGGGCGGCCGCCCACGGTGACATCAATCTGCTGACGATTCTGCCGGCCGCCAACGAGCCTGGCTTGCAGGTGCTGGGCAAGACCGATGACGGAAACGGCGCCTGGTTCGATGTGCCCTGCGACTTCGGCATGCTGATCATCAATATCGGCGACATGCTGCAAGAGGCTAGCCAAGGCTATTACCCCTCGACCCAGCACCGCGTCGTCAACCCCACCGGAGACGGCGCCAAGCGCAGCCGCATCTCGCTGCCGCTGTTCCTGCACCCACGCAATGATGTGGTGCTGTCGGACCGCTACACCGCGGACGAATATTTGCAGGAGCGTTTGCGCGAACTCGGCGTCAAGACCTGAGGCTAGCAGCCTGTCGGCGCTACAGTGGCTGATGGCCGCCCGGCAACATCAAATCATCCACATTCAGCCTGCCGCGCCGCCAAAGCCGCCCGAAGGCCAGCCTTGCAATGGCTGCGGTGTTTGCTGCCTGAGTGAGCCCTGCCCGATCGGCATGCTGCTGAGCCGGCGCCGCCACGGTGCTTGCACGGCATTGCGCTGGTCAGAACCCGATAGTCGTTATGTCTGCGGCATGCTGGTGGCGCCGTTGCGAGCCTTGGGCTGGCGAGGCGCCGGCAACAGCCGTTTCGCTAACGGCCTGGCGCACTGGCTCACGCGCGTCAGCGCACGCTGGATTTCAGCCGGCAGTGGTTGTGACTCGAAGCTGGAAGTTAGCAAGGCGCCCGACACACCGGGAACCCCGGGCAAGCCACTAGAGTAGAAGTCCATGCTGCGGGCTAGCATCTTGACCATTCGACACTGCAGGATGGGATCAAGATGCATAAGTTCAAACTGAAGACGATGGCAGCCATTTGCTTGGGTCTAGCGATTGGCCTGGCCGCCGGCTCGGCGCATGCCGTGCCGCTGCGCTGGGCGGCGCAGAATGACATCCAGACTTTGGACCCACATTCGCAAAATCACGCCACCACCAACGGCATTAACGCCTACGCCTATGAAGGCCTGACGCGCTACAACGAAAATTTCCAGCCCGAGCCGTCACTGGCGACCAAATGGACCTTCATCAGCCCGACGCAAGTTCGCTTCGATCTGCGCCGTGGCGTGAAGTTTCACGACGGCACACCCTTCACCGCCGATGACGTGGTGTTCTCCTTCGGCCGCATCAAACAGCCGCAGGCCAATAACCAGATCTTTGTGGCCGGCATCAAGGAGATCAAGAAGGTCGACGACTACACCGTCGATCTGATCCTGGACGGCCCCAGCCCCGTGCTGCTGCGCAACCTGACCGACTTCCGCATCATGAGCAAGGCTTGGGCGGAGAAGAACAAGTCGGTCAACCCGCAGGACTACAAGGCCAAGGAAGACACCTTCGCCGCGCGCAATGCGATGGGCACCGGCCCCTACAAAATTCTCAGCTGGCAACCCGATCAAAAGATCAGCATGGTGGCCAACAAAGATTGGTGGGACACCAACAAAGGAAATGTGACCGAGATCAGCTATACGCCGATCAAGAACGATGCCACCCGCGTTGCGGCACTGCTGTCCGGTGATGTAGACCTGTTGACCGATCTGCCGACCCAGGACGTGGCCAAACTCCGGGCTGACTCCAAGCTCAAGGTGATGGACGGTCTCGAGAATCGCACCATCTTCTTTGCTCTGGACGAAGGCAGTGATGAGTTGCGCGGCGCCAGTGTCAAGGGCAAGAACCCGTTCAAGGATAAGCGCGTGCGCGAGGCGATGAGCATCGCCATTGACCGCGAAGCCATCAAGCGCAGCCTGATGCGAGGCCTGTCCATGCCCGCCGGCATCATGGTGGCGCCCGGCGTCAACGGCAACACCCCCGACATCGACGTCATACCCAAGGTCGACCTTGAGAGAGCCAAGAAATTGCTGGCCGAAGCCGGCTACCCTGATGGTTTCGAAGTGCCGCTGAATTGCCCGAATGATCGCTACGTCAATGACGAAGAAATCTGCAAGGCCGTCGTGGCCATGTGGGCCAAGATCGGCATCAAGGCCAAGTTGAGCGCCCTGCCGATGTCTCAACACTCGGTACTCTTGCAAAAGATGGAGTCGCCCCTTTATCTATACGGCTGGGGCGTGACCACCTTTGACGCCCAGTACACCTTGCAAGACGTGGTGCACAGCCGCTCGACCGGCGTTGACGGCAAGGGCAATTACTCCCGCGTCAGCGACGCCAAGGTCGACGCCTTGGTGCAGGCGATGAAGACCGAGACCGATGTCAACAAGCGCAACGCCATGATCCGCGAAGCCCTCTTGCGCGTGCGCGATGAATACCTGTTCATTCCCGTGCACCACCAAGTGCGGCCTTGGGCGATGCGCAGCAATGTTGAGACGCTGCACCGCGCCGACGACAAACCGCAAGCCCGCTTCACCACGCTGAAGTAGTCACGCGACGCTTCGACGCACGCTCAAGAAACCACCCCTGCGGTGGTTTCTTTTATTCAAGTCATGGAAACTCTATGAACAGCATCAAACTCACCGCCTTGACCCTCACGCTGGGCCTCGCCCTCAGCAGCGCCGGCACCCACGCCGCCACCCTGCGCTGGGCGGCGCAGAACGACGTCCTGACCATGGACCCGCATTCGCAGAACCATACGACGACGATCGCCATCCTGATGCATGCCTATGAGGGGTTGACCCGCTACAACGACAAATTCCAGGTCGAGCCGGCGCTGGCGAGCAAATGGACCTATCTCTCGCCCACCCAGGTGCGTTTCGACTTGCGCAAAGGCGTCAAGTTCCATGACGGCTCGCCCTTCACGGCCGACGATGTGATCTTCACCTTCGGGCGCATCAGCCAGCCGCAAGGCACGATGCAGTCCTATGTGGCCGGCATCAAGGAGATCAAGAAGATCGACGATCACACCGTCGACTTCATCCTGAGTGCGCCGACGCCCATCCTGCTGCGCAACATCATCGACTTCCGCATCATGAGCAAGGCCTGGGCCGAGAAGAACAAGACCACCAATGTGCAGGACTACAAGGCCAAGGAAGACAATTTCGCCTCCCGCCATGTGATGGGCACCGGCCCCTACAAAATCACCGGCTGGCAGCCCGACCAAAAGATTTCCATGGTCGCCAACAAGGACTGGTGGGACGCCAAAAACGCCAGCAATGTGACCGAGGTCAGCTACACCCCGATCAAATCCGACCCGACCCGGGTGGCGGCACTGTTGTCCGGCGATGTCGACCTGCTGACCGACCTGCCCACGCAGGACGTGGCCAAGCTCAAGGCCGACCCCAAGCTCAAGGTGGTTGAGGGCCCCGAGGTGCGCACCATCTTCTTTGCGATGGACCAGGGCAGCGAGGAGTTGGCCGGCGCCAGCGTCAAGGGCAAAAACCCCTTCAAGGACAAACGCGTGCGCGAGGCGATGAACGTGGCGATCGACCGTGAAGCGATCAAACGCACCATCATGCGCGGCCTGTCGATTCCGGCCGGCATCATGGTCGCACCCGGCGTCAACGGCAACACGCCCGATATCGATGTGCCGCTGAAGGCCGACACCGACAAGGCCAAGAAGCTCTTGGCCGAGGCCGGCTACCCCGGCGGTTTCGAAGTGCCCTTGAACTGCCCCAATAACCGCTACGTCAACGACGAAGAAATCTGCCAGGCGGTGGTGGCGATGTGGGCCAAGATTGGCATCAAGACCCGCTTGGCCGCCCTGCCCTTTTCGCAACACAGCCAAACTTTTCAGCGCTTTGAGGCCCCGCTCTATATGCTGGGTTGGGGAGTGGCCACCTTCGATGCACAGTTCACTCTGCAGAGCCTGGCGCATACCCGCAGCAGCGGCGCCGATGGCAATTTCAACTATTCAAAGCTCAGCGACGCGCAGCTCGATCAGCTGATCGCCAGTATGAAAACCGAAACCGATGTGGCCAAGCGCAATGCCTTGATCCGCGACGCGCTGCTGCGCGTGCGGGATGAGAGCTTCTTCATCCCGCTGCATCACCAGATGCGGCCTTGGGCGATGCGTAGCAATGTGGATACGGTGCACCGCTCGGACGACCGGCCAGAGGCACGTTTCACCCAGCTCAAGTAGCCTGCGTCAAGCGACTTGTTCGCACATGCGCGTGCAGGCAAACTGCAGTCAACTACAGGAGCCAGGCCATGAAACCCAGCTTGCCAGCGCAAGCGCCCTATGTGGACCACAAGCGCTATGCAGGGTTGCTGAGTCTGCTGGTGCCGGCCGCGGTGACCCTGGGGCCGGCCCTGCTGCTGTGGAGCGGCGACGCGCGCTTGCTCTGGCTGCCGGTGGCCTTTCTCTATGGCGTGGTGCCGCTGATCGACTGGCTCCTGGGCAGCGACCGCAGCAACCCGCCCGAGTCCGCCGTGCCGGCGCTGGACGCCGATCTGTTCTATCGCCGGATCACCTATGCGCTGGTGCCCATTCTCTGGCTGGCCTTCATCTTTTGCGTCTGGTTTGTGGCCGCACATGAGTTGCCCTGGCACGGCCTGCTGGCGATGGTGATCATCACCGGCGCGGTCGGAGGTTTTTGCATCAACCTGGGTCATGAGTTGGGCCACAAGCAGTCCCAACTTGAGCGCTGGCTGGCCAAGCTGGTGCTGTCCACCACCGCCTACGGGCACTTCTACATCGAACATAACCGCGGGCATCACCGGGATGTAGCGACGCCGCTGGACCCGGCCTCCTCGCGCATGGGCGAGTCGATCTACCGCTTTGTGCTGCGCGAAATGCCCGGCGCCTTCAAGCGTGCCTGGACCTTGGAGACCACGCGCCTAAGCAAGGCGAATCTGCCGGTCTGGTCGCTGCACAACGAGATCTTGCAGCCGGCGCTGATCACCTTGGCGCTCTGGGGCGCCTTGGCTGTCTGGCTCGGGCCCCAAGTGCTGCCCTTCATCCTGGCCACCGCCTTTTGGGCCAACTTCCAGCTCAGCTCGGCCAACTACATCGAGCATTACGGGCTCTTGCGCCAAAAGCTTGCCAATGGCCGCATCGAGCCCTGCCAGCCGCACCACTCCTGGAACAGCAATCACATCTTTTCCAACTGGGCGGTATTCCATCTGCAGCGCCACTCAGACCATCACGCTCATCCGCTGCGCCGCTATCAATCGCTGCGCCATTTCGAGAATCTGCCGCAATTGCCGAGCGGCTATTTCGGCATGTTCAGCATCGCCTATATCCCGCCACTGTGGTTTCGGGTGATGGATGAGCGGCTCTTGGCCGTGGTGGGCCGTGACCCGGCGCGCATCAATTTCGAACCAACCAAGCAAGCCGGCTTGATGGCCAAATACCAACTCGGCTAGGAGCCTGGGCGGCAGAAGGCGGCGATAGCGAAAGGCGGCTTCAGCGAGGATAGTTTTTGCCGGATTTGAAGCCTCATAGCCCCGCTATGGGGCGAAAAGACGGTGAAAAATGGACCGCTGCGGCCGCCTTGCAGCCGCCGCTCCTTCTGCCGCCCAGGCTCCTCGGGTCACAAACAGCGCTGTAGCAGACCCTTGGTTTGGCTTCAGTGCCAGCGCAGTTTCAACCCTCCCCGCTTCCGAGCACCACTGAAAAATGGCTTTGCGCCCAGACCGGTCCCAAAGCCATTGCGTCAATTTGGCGCACCATCTTGGCTTTGTCTCGGCCCGACACAAGGGTATTCCACATGGACAGCAGTTTCACTTGGTCATACCGTTCGGCCATCTTGAAAGCGCTTTCAGAAATCGCTTTCAAGATCGGCGACAGACCTGGAATTTGGCTCGTGCTGGCGCCGCTTCGGGAGATTCTTCCCGGCCCAAAAAAACCTAAGGACGAGACATGCTGAATTTGAAGACATCCATTGCCAGCCCCCTTTTGTTTGCAGCTTTGGCTGCAGGCCTGCTCAGCAGCGCCGGCGCGGCCACCAGCAACGGCTTTGCCAACGGGGGTTTCGAAACCGCCAATAGCGCCGCCAACCCAGGCGGTGGCGTGACCTATTTCGCGCAAGGCTGGTTGGCCGCGCCCACCGGCAACCCGGCCCTGTGGTCGACCGATGCGCACAGCGGCTCGCATGCTGCCCTGCTCACTAACCCGAACGGCTTCGGCGGCTCAACCCTGTTCCAAAACTCGATCGATCACGGCGGCCTGCCGGCGCTGGACGCCGCCAATATCGGCAGCATCCCGACCCTGAGTTTCTGGGCCAAGGGCGATGTGAGCGAAACCGGCAATGTCTTGTTTTCACTGCGCTACCTGGGGGCCAACGGCGACATCCTCGGCACCAGTGGCAATCAGTTCTTTCAGAACTTGCTCAGCACCAGTAGCTGGTCCGAGATCAAGTACCAAGCCGGCGCTATCCCGGCCGGGACGGTGGCGCTGATGCTGGAAATGAATACGGCCGTAGGCCCATTGCTCAGCAATCGCCAGAACGCCGTCTTGATTGACGACATCAATCTGAGCGTGATGACTGCGGCCGTGCCAGAGCCGCAAACCTATGCCTTGATGCTGGCTGGCCTGGGCCTGATCGGCGCCGCCGCGCGTCGCCGTCGCGCCTAGGCTTGCCTCGGCGCTATCCCACTTCTTTCAACAAAAATCAGCCCAGGTTCTGAGCCTGCGGACTGACTTATGGAGACATCGGTATGAAACTCGCATCCCCAAAACTCTTGAGAACTTCTGTACTGCTTTTGCTGTGCGGACTGGCCGCACATGCTCATGCTTCAGGCACTGTCGTGCTCGACTCCTACGGACCCGGCGATGCGGTGGAGGGCTGGCCGACCCTGCTCTACCAAAACGGCGCGGGCAGACAAGACGTAGCGATCCCCTTCAGCCTGAATGTGGCGGGGTCTATCGAATCCATCCTCACATCCATCGAGGGCCTGGGCGGTGTCACCGTCGGCATCTTGGCCAAGCAAGGCGCCCTGCCTTCCGCCGCCGCCTGGCTTTACAGCAGCCACCTGCAGAACCCGAGCGTCAACTCGCTGCTCGCGCCAAGCGGCTGGTCGCTGGCCGCCGGCGACTACTGGCTCGCCGCCATCGCCGACGCCGACCCGCGCGAGCAGCCGCTGGCGGCAC
>JADMJQ010000192.1:8721-26589 GCA_018780415.1 Roseateles sp.
CAACGGCTTCTCGGGTTCTTGCCAAAGTGGCACCGATACGCCCTCCGCCAACTGGGCCTACACCTCGAGCGCGGGCACTTGGCAAGTGGTGAACAGCGGCTTCATCGGCCTGCCAGCCGCTCGCATCACGGTCAGTGCGGTGCCGGAGCCGGCCAGCTACGTCCTGCTGTTGGCCGGTGGCTTGTGGGTCGCAGCAGCACGTCGACAACAGAGTCGTAAAGCGCAGCAGTCAGCACCAACTGCCCCGACTGCCAGCACACAAGGATGAACGCCATGAATCGTCAAGCAAACAAATTTCAACGCTGCTGGGCTCCGCGTCGCCTGCTGCCCGCCCTCCTCGGCTGCACGCTCTTGTCCGCCAGCGTCGGCGCCCTCGCCAGCGTGACCAGCCCGGTCATCGGCAAACTGCTGTGGTCCGAAAAGTTCAATGCCGCCAACCTGGACACCAGCGTCTGGACCGCCACCAACGGCAACGGCTGCCAGATCAATCTGTGCGGCTACGGCAACCAAGAGCTGCAGTTCTACAGTCCGAGCAATATCAGCATCAGCAACGTACCTTTCGAGCCGGGCACGCGCGCGCTGGCCATCACGGCGTTGCGCCAAGCCATCGGCAACAACGCCTTCAGCTCGGGCAAGATCGACTCGTCCGGCAAGGTGCAGGTTCAGTACGGGATGATCGAAGTCCGCATGGCCACGCCGCCGGTCGGCATTGGGCTGTGGCCGGCCGCCTGGCTCTTGGGCGTCAGCCCGCAGGTCTGGCCGCGCAACGGCGAAATCGACATGATGGAAATGGGCGGCAAACTGCCGGCCGGATTGCCATCCATTTCGCCCGATCAGTTTGTCGGTGCCAACGTCATCACCTTCCAGCAAGCCGCTTGCGTGCCGGGCAACGAAAGTTGCGCAGGCTCCACAGCTTGGCAGACCCGCAACTGGTACACCCCGGGGCGTTCACTGGCAAACCGCTTCGTCACCTACCGTCTGTACTGGACGGAGTCACAGATGCGTTTCAGCGTGCTCGACAACGGGCGTGAATACGATATGTACAAGAGCCCGCTGCCGGTCAACTCGCCCGCCTTGCAAGCACCGTTCTACCTGCTTCTGAACCTGGCCGTGGGCGGCAACTTCACGCCCGCCGCCACACCGGCCCAGGTGACGGCGCCGCTGCCTGGCACGCTGTATGTGGACTATGTACGTGTCTACGAGCTGGACGGCAAGGGCGAGGTCAAGTTGGGCCTGCAAACCCAGCCCGAAGTCGGCAAGTTCGGCGTCTTCACCGATCTGACGGTGGTCAATAACAAGCAGGTGCCGGGCGTTTCGTCCGATGTTTTCGTCTGGAACAACCTTGCCGCAGGCGACATTCCGCCATTCGAGGGCGGCGGCGTATTGGCTTGGCGTTATGTGACACCGGGGCAATGGTTTGGCGGCAGTGTGCAGTCCAGGCAACTGCATGACATGACGGGGTTTCGCAATGGTGCTATCAAACTGAAGATCAAAATTCCGGCCAACGTTGCCTTCAAGGTGGGCATACAGGACAACTACACCAACCAGAACGCGGTCACCTTCCCAGCCAACTCAAACGCCTACGGCCTGGTGCGCAATGGCGAATGGGGCACGGCCACCATCCCAGTGGCCGAAATCGCCGGATCCAAAGTAGCCCTGCAAGCGATGCTGGATATGTTCCAGATCTATAGCGTCGATGGTGCCTTGCCGACGGCCTCGTTCCAGATGGCGATTGACGACATCATCTGGGACTCGGGCATCACGAATGCACAGATATCCTTGAAGAGCCCGGCTCCGGCCAGCTTGGTGCCAATCGCAACCACGGCATCCAAGCAGACCAGCCCAAGCAGCCTTGAATTCTCGGCGAATTCCGCGGGCTGGGCGGATGTGCATTACACGGTCAATGGCGGCGAAACCCAGTCGGTGCGTATGCGCCAAGACGGCAACAGCAGCCGCTACGTCGCCGGTGGACTCAAAAAGGGCGATGTCATCGAGTACCGGTTTACCTACTGGGACGGCAAGCACCAACTTGCGGTCGACTCGTCGACCAGAAGCATCACCGTGAAGTAGTCTGCGCGGGCGGTAGCCGGTCACGCACGATCAGTTGCGCGCGGGGGAGAAGCTCAAAACAGCCTCTCCCCCCGCTGCCGTAGACGCTGCGCGGTATGTCCAGTTGATAAGCCCCGCGCAGCCTTCGCTGTGGCCCTGTATGTAAATCCCCTCATATCCAGCCAAGGCCGCCGGACGCAAGATGCCGCCCAGTCGACATCGGAGAGTCCATCGTGCAAACCAGACCACCCATTTACAAATCGCTCTACGCCCAGGTCATCACCGCCATCGTCTTGGGCGTGTTGCTGGGGCACTTCTACCCGGAGAGCGGCGCGGCGATGAAGCCGCTGGGCGACGGCTTTATCAAGCTGATCAAGATGATCATCGCCCCCATCATCTTCTGCACCGTGGTGGTGGGCATCGCCGGTATGGAAGACATGAAGAAGGTCGGCAAGACCGGCGGACTGGCCCTGCTCTACTTTGAGATCGTCTCCAGCCTGGCCCTGGTGATTGGCTTGGTGGTCGTCAACCTGTTGCAACCCGGCGCCGGCATGAATGTGGACCCGGCCGCGCTGGACACCAAGAGCATTGCCGCCTACACCGCACCCGGCAAGATGCAGACCACCACCGAGTTCTTGCTCGCCATCATCCCGACCACCGTGGTCGATGCCTTTGCCAAGGGCGAGATGCTGCAAGTGCTCTTGATCGCCCTGCTGTTCGGCTTCGCGCTGCACCGCTTTGGCGGCCGCGGCACCCTGGTCTTCGACTTGATCGAGAAAAGCTCGCATGTGCTGTTCGTGATCGTCGGCTACATCATGAAGCTGGCCCCGATCGGCGCCTTCGGCGCGATGGCCTTCACCATCGGCAAATACGGTCTGGGCTCGCTGCTGCAGCTGGCCAAGCTGATGGGCAGCTTCTACCTGACCTGCCTGCTGTTCATCGTCATCGTGCTGGGCAGCATCGCCCGCGCGCATGGCTTCTCGATCTTCAAGTTCATCCGCTACATCAAGGAAGAACTGCTGATCGTGCTGGGCACCTCGTCGTCCGAATCGGTGCTGCCGCGCATGATGGCCAAGATGGAAAACCTCGGCGCCAAGAAATCCACCGTCGGCCTGGTGATCCCGACCGGCTACTCCTTCAATCTGGACGGCACCTCGATCTACCTGACCATGGCCGCCGTCTTCATCGCGCAGGCCACCAACACGCCGATGACGCTGACGCAGCAACTGACCTTGTTGGCCGTGCTGCTGTTGACGTCCAAGGGCGCGGCCGGCGTGACCGGCAGCGGCTTCATCGTGCTGGCCGCCACGCTCAGCGCCGTCGGCGGGATCCCGGTCGCTGGCCTAGCGCTGATCCTGGGCATTGACCGCTTCATGAGCGAGGCGCGCGCGCTGACCAATTTGATCGGCAACGGCGTGGCCACTCTGGTGGTGGCCAAATGGACCGGTGACCTGGACGTTGAGCGCATGAACCGGCATCTGAACAACGAAACCGATCTGGAAGCCGACGCGCCCGAGCAGGTGCTGGACCGCGTCAACTCAAAGTTGAACGCCTGAACTTCAAGCCAAGCTGAGACGCGCCCTGGCGGCCTGATATTCAGCCGCCAGGCGCGCGACCAATTGGCCGGCCGGCAGCACTTCGCGCACCGCGCCAATGCCCTGGCCGCAACCCCAGATTTCCTTCCAGGCCTTTGCGGCGCTGCCGCCAAAGTTCATCGCTGTCGGGTCGCTCTCGGGCAATTTGTCAGGGTCCATACCGGCATTGACGATGGAGCCGCGCAGATAGTTGCCGTGCACGCCGGTGAACAGATTGCTGTAGACGATGTCATCGCTATTGCTGTCCACAATCATCTGCTTGTAGCCATCCGCAGCGCGCGCTTCATCGGTGGCGATAAAGGCCGAGCCGATATAGGCAAAGTCAGCGCCCATGGCCAAGGCCGCCAGCACCGCATCCCCACTGGCAATCGCACCCGACAAGGCGACCGGGCCGTCGAACCATTCGCGGATTTCCTGGATCAGCGCGAACGGGCTCTTCACCCCCGCGTGACCGCCGGCACCGGCCGCCACCGCGATCAGCCCATCGGCACCTTTTTCGATCGCCTTCTTGGCGAACTTGTTGTTGATGATGTCGTGCAGCACGATGCCGCCCCAGGCGTGAACCGCCTGGTTGACGTCTTCACGCGCGCCCAGCGAGGTGATGATGATGGGCACCTTGTACTTGGCGCAGACCGCCATATCGTGCTCAAGCCGCTCATTGCTCTTGTGCACGATCTGGTTGATCGCAAACGGGGCGGCCGGTTTGTCAGGATTGGCCAGGTTGTAGGCCGCCAGCTCGGTGGTAATCTCGTTGAGCCACTCATCGAGCAACTCGGCCGGGCGGGCATTCAGCGCCGGCATCGAGCCAACCACGCCGGCCTTGCACTGGGCAATCACCAGCTTGGGGTTGCTGATGATGAAGAGCGGCGAGCCGATGATGGGCAGCGGCAGATTTTGCAGAATCGGGGGCAAGGACATTGAAAGGGTCTCCGTTCAGAAATCACTCAAAAAGCGTCGAGCGACATCGCGGTGACGCTGTCGGCGCCCTCGACGATGGCATCACGCAAGCCGCCAGCCCGGCTCAGGATGTGCTCGGCATAAAAGCGCGCAGTGGCGATCTTGGCGGACATGAAGGCGGCGTCATTGCCTGCAGCCAAATGGTCCTCAGCCACCACCAGCGAGCGCGCCAATTGCCAGCCGGCGACCAGATTGCCGGCCAACATCAGATAGGGCACCGAGCCGGCATAGGCCGCGTTCGGATTGCTGCGTGAATTGGCCGCGATGAAATCCACCACATCGAGATAAGCCAGGCGTGCTGCCGACAAGCGCTTCAGCACCGAGCGAGCGGCGGCGCTGTCGCGCAATGCCAGCTGAGCCTCGGTCGCTTCGACCAAGCCGGCCACCGAGCGGGCAAAGGCGCCGCCGTCGCGACCGGTCTTGCGGCCGACCAGGTCATTCGCCTGGATGGCCGTTGTGCCTTCGTAAATGGTCAGGATCTTGGCGTCGCGGTAATGTTGCGCCGCGCCGGTCTCCTCGATGAAGCCCATACCGCCATGCACTTGCACGCCCAGGTCGGTGACTTCCAGACTCATCTCGGTGCTATAGCCCTTGACGAGCGGCACCAGGAATTCATAAAAAGTCTGCGCCTGCTTGGCAACCGCCGCATCGCCGTGGTGGTGCGCCGTGTCATAGGCGCTGGCCGCGACGCTGGACATCGCCCGGCAGCCCTCGGTCAAGGCGCGCATCGTCATCAACATGCGGCGCACATCGGGGTGGTGCAGGATGGGCGCGGCGCCACCACCGGCGGCGGTGGAGCCGGCAACGGGACGCGACTGCACGCGATCGCGGGCAAAGCTCGCCGCCTTTTGATACGAGCGCTCGGCCACAGCAATGCCCTGCACGCCGACGCCGAAGCGGGCCGCGTTCATCATGATGAACATGTACTCGAGGCCGCGGTTTTCTTCACCAATAAGGGTCCCAACGGCGCCGCCGTGGTCGCCAAACTGCAGCACGGCAGTCGGGCTGGCCTTGATGCCCATCTTGTGCTCGATCGACACGCAATGCGCGTCGTTACGGGCGCCCAAAGATCCATCGGCATTGACCATGAATTTCGGCACCAGGAACAAGCTGATGCCCTTGACGCCTTCCGGCGCACCGACCACGCGGGCCAGCACCAGATGGACGATGTTCTCGGCCATATCGTGCTCACCATAGGTGATGAAAATCTTGGTGCCGAAGATTTTGTAAGTGCCGTCGGCCTGTGGCTCGGCGCGCGTGCGCACTTGCGCCAGATCGGAGCCGGCTTGCGGCTCGGTCAGATTCATCGTGCCGGTCCAGCTGCCATCGACCAGCTTGGGCAGGTAGACCGACTTCTGCTCGTCCGAGCCGGCGGTCAGCAGCGCCTCGATCGCGCCGTCGGTCAACAGCGGACACAGCGCAAAGCTGACGTTAGCGCTATTGATCATCTCGCCGCAGGCCGCGCCAATGGTCTTGGGCAAGCCTTGACCGCCGAATTCGTCCGGGTGCTGCAGGCCTTGCCAGCCACCTTCGGCAAATTGCTTGAACGCTTCTTTGAAACCAGGCGTGGTGAAAACCTGGCCGTCTTTCCAATAGGACGGATTCTTGTCGCCTTCCCAGTTCAGCGGGGCGATCACGTCTTCGCACAGCTTCGCGCATTCCTCCAGCACGGCTTGCGCGGTGTCGAGGTCAAAGTCGGCAAAGGCGGGAATCTTGTTCAAGGCGGGCAGGTCGGCCAGCGCCTGCATATTGAACATCAGGTCTTTAACGGGGGCGCGGTAAGTCATTCTCTTGTCTCCAGAAAAAAGGCGCCGCGACCATGCAGTCGGGCGCCTTCAGGCTTACTAGTTACTCGAACGGGGAAAAATCAAAGACTCTTGACCAGTTCCGGCACGGCCACGAACAGGTCGGCTTCCAGGCCGTAATCGGCCACCGAGAAGATCGGTGCCTCGGCATCCTTGTTGATCGCGACGATCACCTTGGAGTCCTTCATGCCGGCCAGATGCTGGATCGCACCCGAGATGCCGCAAGCGATATAGAGCTGGGGAGCGACGATCTTGCCGGTCTGGCCGACCTGCCAATCGTTGGGTGCATAACCGGCATCCACAGCGGCGCGCGAGGCGCCGAGTGCGGCGCCGAGCTTGTCGGCCAGCGGGGTCAGCACCTCCATGAACTTGTCGTTCGAGCCGAGGGCGCGGCCACCGGAGACGATCACCTTGGCTGCCGTCAGCTCGGGGCGGTCGTTCTTGGTCACTTCACGGCCGGCGAAACTGCTCTTGCCGCTGTCGGCAGCGGCGGCGATCACTTCAACCGCGGCGCTGCCACCGGTGGCGGCGGCCGCGTCAAAGCCGGTCGTGCGCACGGTCAAAATCTTCACGGCGTCTGCGCTCTGCACGGTGGCAATCGCGTTGCCGGCGTAGATCGGGCGCTCAAAAGTGTCGGCGCTGATGACCTTGGTGACGTCGGACAACTGGGCCATGTCCAGCAAGGCGGCGACACGCGGCGCCACGTTCTTGCCCGAGGCGGTGGCCGGGAACAGGATGTGGGTATAGCCGGACGCGATGGCGATGACCTGGGCAGCGAGGTTCTCGGCCAGGCCGTTTTCCAGCGCGGCGGCGTCGGCGTGCAAGACCTTGGCCACACCTGCGATTTGTGCAGCGGATGCGGCGGCGGCGGCGGCATTGAAGCCGGCCACCAGCACATCTACCGCAGCGCCGGTTGCCACAGCGGCACTGACGGTATTCAAGGTAGCGCCCTTGATGTGGGCGTTGTCGTGTTCAGCAATAACGAGTGCGCGCATCTCAGATCACCTTCGCTTCATTCTTGAGTTTATTGACCAGGGTGGCGACATCGGGCACCTTGATGCCGGCGCTGCGCTTGGGCGGCTCCTCGACCTTGAGGGTCTTGATACGCGGTGCAACGTCCACGCCCAGATCGGCCGGCTTGATCACGTCCATCTGCTTTTTCTTGGCCTTCATGATGTTGGGCAGCGTCACATAACGCGGCTCATTCAGGCGCAGATCGGTGGTGATGACGGCGGGCAGCGTCAGCTTGACCGTCTCCAGGCCGCCATCGACTTCACGCGTGACCGACACCGAGTCGGCGGTCAGCTCAACCTTGCTGGCAAACGTGCCCTGCGGCAGGCCGGTCAGCGCGGCCAGCATCTGGCCGGTCTGGTTGCAGTCGTCATCGATCGCCTGCTTGCCCAGAATCACCAGGCCTGGCTGCTCTTTGTCGACCAGGGCCTTGAGCAGCTTGGCGACGGCCAAGGGCTGCAACTCCACATCGGTCTCGATCAGGATGGCGCGGTCGGCGCCGATGGCCATCGCGGTGCGCAGGGTTTCCTGGCATTGCGTGACACCGCAAGACACGGCGATCACCTCGGTGACCAAGCCCTTCTCTTTCAGGCGCACCGCTTCTTCGATGGCGATTTCGTCGAAGGGGTTCATCGACATTTTCACGTTGGCGGTATCGACGCCACTGCCGTCACTCTTGACGCGCACCTTGACGTTGTAGTCGACCACGCGTTTGACTGGAACCAAGACTTTCATCGATTACTCCAAGACTAATTGACGTTAACGTTAACCAGATTCTACGGGGGTGGCTCAGCAGCCCTGCAGCTTCTTTGCCGCAAAGCAGAAAAATAGCACGATCGTTCTATTCTAGCCACTTAGCCGAAGTCGCCTGACGACAAAAGCTAGACTGCCGCACTTAATGAGCATCTCCCCCCCTCCTAGTCCCACTCCCAACCCGGCCTGCCTGGGTATCTACGACTCCGGCGTTGGCGGCCTGACGGTGTTGCGCGAGTTGCGCCAACAGCTACCCGACGTGCCCATGCACTATGTGGCGGACACCGCTCACGCGCCCTATGGCGAGCGCCAGCCTGACTACATCATTCAGCGTAGCTTGATCGTGGCCGAACACTTGATAAGCGCAGGCGCCCGCGTCTTGGTGGTGGCCTGCAACACCGCCACTGCGCACGCCATTGCCGCACTGCGACAGCGCTGGCCGGAGCTGCCCATCGTCGGCACCGAGCCCGGCATCAAGCCCGCGGTGGCCGCCAGCCGCAATGGCCGCATCGGCGTGATGGCGACGCCGTCCACGATTGCCAGCGCCCGCTTTGCCGATCTGATTGCGCGTCACGCCGGAGCGGCACAGGTCTTCAGCCAGCCTTGCCCGGGCCTGGTCGCCTTGATTGAGCGCGGTGAGCTGAACACACCGGCTTTGACCGCATTGCTGACCGAGTTGTGCCGCCCGCTGATCGAGGCCGAGGTCGACACCGTCTTGATGGGCTGCACCCATTACCCCTTGGTCCAGCCGGTGTTGCAGCAGGTGCTGGGTGATGAGGTCAAGCTGTTGAACATCGAGTCGGCGGTGGCACAACAAGCCGCCAAGCAATGGCATGCACTTGGGCTTGGTCATCAAGCTGCGGCGATACCAACGCTGCAAACGACCGGCAGCGCCGAGGCGCTGACGCGCTTTGTGCAGCAAGCCTTCGCTTGGCCGCTGCAAGCTCAAACCCTGCAGGTCTGAAACCTCATTTGACCTCGCGCGCCAGCTTCAGCATCTGCGAGCTGAGCACCAAGCCGCGTCGCTTGGCCTCGGTGTGATTGATGCGAAATGCCAGGCCATTGGGCTCGGCCACCAGCGCAATCACCGCGCCATTGCGAAAGGCCTCGGCGCTGTCGCCGACCACCAGCACCGGCTCGGCCGCCAGCGCCGCCGCCCAGCGTTGCAGCTCGGCCCGGTCATCAAAGCCGAGCAGCAGCAGCTGGCATTGCGTCGCCTGCTGCGGCTCGGTCAGCACGCGCAAACGGCTGCTCGCATCGCCATGGGATTTTGATGTGAGCGCCTGCAGCGAGGCCTGCATGGCCGCATTGCCGGCGACGCAGTAAGTGAACTCACGCAAGGGCGGCGGTGGCCACTGCGTGAACTGGGCAAAGCGGTAGATGAAGGCGGCCTTCAATTGCGCATCGTCCAGCGTTGGGGCGGCCCACGCGCCCAGCGCCAGCCAGCAGGCCAGCAGGCCGGCCAACAGGCGCAGCGCCAAGCTCATGAACCGAATCTCCAACTGAGGCTGAGCTGCAGGCTGCGACCGGGCTGCTTGAGCGGCTGCGACTCGATGCGCGGGCGATCAAAGTAGCGCGTATCGCCGAGGTTGTAGACCCCCAGGCTGACGTCCAGATCAAGCCGCGGGCGCCAGAGCAGATTGACGTTATGGGTCCAGTAGCCCGGTAGATCCTCGGCCGCCGTGTGGCGCCGGCTCATCGCAAATATTTGCCAAGACAGCTGCAAGGCGTCACCCAAAATGGGCTGGCTATAAAAGAGCTTGAACAAGGCGGGCGGTGAATTGCTGAGCCCCTTGCCCTGCTCGTCGCGGGTGCGCTGCAGGGACAGGCCCATGCGCAGACGCGCACCCTGATCCCAGCGCCGCTCCAGCTCCAGCTCGCTGCCGATATTGCGCAAGCCGCGGCTGTTCTCAAACACCGGCAGGTCGACCTGATTCAGTTCGATCAGATCATAGAGTCGCGAGCTGTACAGCGAGACCCGGTACTGCAGCTGCGGCGTCAGCGCCTGCTCCCAAGCCGCCTCCAAGGTGCGCACGCGCTCCGGCTTGGGCAGCTCCTCACCCCAGGACACATTGACCGCGAACTCATTCAAATTGGCCGCCCGAAAGGCGCTGCCGTACATCAGGCGCAAGCTCGCGTCGGGTACGCCGCTCCAGACCCAGGCCAGCCGGGGGTTGACGCTGGGATCGGCGACCCGGGAGCTGTCACGCCGCAAGCCCAGAATCAGCAACTGCTTGTCGGCGATCTGCCATTCGTCTTGCACGAACAGGCCGATGCGACGGTTGTCGCCAAAAAATTCCTGCAATGGCGGCTCGCCTTCCAAGCCCGCCAGGATTCTTTGCTCGGCGTCGTTTTGGACCTCAAGCCCGGCCATCAATCGGTGATCGGCCCAGCGCCGGGTGCTCAAGCGCAGATCCCAGTTTGACCAGTGGCCGCGCGCCGTCGTGCCGTAGATGTATTGCTGAGTGGTTTGCTGGTCGAGAAACGGAAACCGCTCACGGTAATTGCTGCGCTTGGCCGAAACCGCGGCGAACAGGTCCCAGTCCGGGCCCAGGCTGCGCTCGTGACTCAATGCGACAAAGCTGTTGTCGGTCAGGATATAGGCCTGATCAAAGCGTGCCGGCAGGCTATCCGGCACATAACTGGGTGAGCCGTTGGTCAGCTCGCTATAGCCCGCTCGCAGCGCCCAAGCGCCGGCGTTGAAGCTGCCGAACAGGCGCTTGCCGCGCGTCCACAGCCGCTCCCGCTGTACGCTGACGTCCTCGGCCGGTGTTTCGTAAGACAGCGCAATATGGTCTTGGCGTGACTCGCTGGCGGCCAACCAGCCCTCCCAGCCGGCCTCCGAGCGGTGACCCCAGCTGGCGCGCGCCTGTTGCTGACCCAAGGAGTCACGGCTGGCGCGAACTTCCGCGCCGGCCAGCTTGTCGGCGCGCTTGGTCATCACATTGACGACACCAAGAAAGGCGTTGTTGCCATACAGCGCCGAACCCGGCCCGGGCGTGAATTCGACCCGCTCAATCAGCTCGGCATCGATAAAGAAATCCTCGCCCAGCAGCGCGGCGTCGTAAACATTCTCATTGACCCGCATGCCGTCCAGCAACAAAAGCAGGCGAGTGTTGAGGTCCCCCGGGCGACCCAGCCCGCGTGCGCCGACATAGCTGAAGGCGCCGTCGCTGGTGATGTAAAGCCCCGGCAAAGCCCGCAAGATATCGCTCATATTGCGAAAGCCGAAACGGGCGATCTCGCCGGCGGTGATCACATAGGTGGTGGACGGCGCCTGCGCCGCACTTTGCGCGAAGCGCGAGGCGGTGCTGACTTCCACATCACGCGGTACCGCCTTGAGCGGCTGGCGCAGCAGCTCTTCCAGACCCATCTCCTGCTCGGGCTCGCTGCTGCCTTGCGCCACCGCAGGTGCGGCCAAGCAAAGCATCAACAGGGTCGCGGCCAACAGCCGCTCAGCACTACGCCGCACGGCCGGCCCTCCTGAAGGTGTTTTTGCCGGCCCGCTTGGCGGCGTACATCGCCACATCGGCGGCACTCAAGAGCTGCGAAGCCTCGACCTCATCGGTCGGGCAAAAAGCCAGGCCCACCGTCGCACCGATGGGCATCAAGTGCCCGCCAATCACCATGGGCTCGCGGATCGCGGCTATCAAGCGTAGCGCCAATGCTTCAGCTGCGGCCTCATCGGGCACCTCCGGCAAGATCAGGCCGAACTCATCGCCACCCAACCGGCACAGCACATCGCCGTTCCGCAAGACCCGCGTCATACGCGCCGCCACCTCGCACAGCACGGCGTCGCCGGCGTCATGGCCATGCTTGTCATTGACCAGCTTGAAGCTATCCAGGTCGACGAACATCAAGGCCATCAGCAAGGCGTTCTGGCAGCTATGGCTCATATGCCGTTGCAAGGCCGACTGGAAATACAGGCGATTGGGCAGCTTGGTCAGGCTGTCTTGGTGCGCCAACTGCTCAAATTGTTGGCCGGCCCTTTGCTCCCGCTGCAGTTGTTGATTCAGCTCGGTCTGGCTGATCTCCACCCGCTTGAGCATCTGGTTGAAGCGCTCGCTCAAACGCCCGACCTCATCGGCATGATGGACGCGCGCACGGCGGCTGTAGTCCTGACTGGTGGAGACCTGCTCGGCCAACTCGGACAACTCGACAATCGGCGCCAGCACGAGCTTCTGCACCCGGCGCAAGAGCCGCCCGGCGACCAAGATCGCCAAACCGATCAAGACCGCCGCGACGCCCACCATGCGCAGCACCGTGTACTGCAAGGCCTGCAAACTCATCTGCACATTCAAGCCGCCCACCCACTCACCCTTGAGCTTGATCGGCACCCACACGTGGAGAGAATTCAGGTGCATTTGGCGCACAGCCGGGGTGTTGGCCAAATCACTCGGCATCACCGACGGCATCAGGGGCGGAACTCGGGCGGCCGCCTCGGCCTCGGCCCACCGCGCAAACGGTCGATTGCCGATCCGCAGGGCTTGCACCGCCAACACGCCGCCACGGCGGGAAAAAGCCATCAGTTCCGACTGCGCCGCCGCCAGATCCTCGAACACCAACATCGGCGCCAGACTATGGGCCAGCAGTTGCGCGTCTTGCTCGGCCGCCTGCGCTTGTTGATCGCGCGCCACCAACAAGGCCGCGGTGGCAATCAAACCAAAGGTCAACAGCATGGTGACCGCCAGCACCAGCAAGTTCAAACGGGTCAGGCGCCGAACCAGCGAGTCGGTATGGCGGATCTGCTGCGTTGTGGGTGGTGTCATGCGGGCTGATGTTGAGGTGTGTCGCTCGGCTGCATTTCTACCACCTCCGGCGACGACTCATCGCCGGAAAAACCCCGCGCTAAGGCCCCAGCTCAGCTGGCCACCAAGCCGTTGCGAATGGCGTACACCGTCAACTCCGAGTTGTTGGCCAGACCTAACTTCTCCAGCACACGGGCTCGGTAAACGCTGACCGTCTTCGGGCTCAGCGTCAGTTCCTCGGCGATATCGGACAAGCGCTTGCCGGACGCAATCATCACCAAGGTCTGCAGCTCACGATCGGAGAGCTTTTGATGCGCCTGTTCATTGACCGGCGCGGTCAGGCTTTCCACCAACATTTGCGCAATCTCGGGCGTCACGTATTTGCGCCCCTGCGCCACCGTGCGTACGGCCTGCACCAGCACCTGCGGGTCGCCGCCCTTGTTGACATAGCCATAGGCACCGGCACGCAAGGCCCGGATCGCGTACTGATCCTCCGGGTACATCGAGACGATCAGGGTGCGGATCGAAGTGCCTTCGTCCTTCATCACATGCAAGACGTCGAGGCCGCTGCGGCCCGGCATATTGATATCCAGCACCAACACATCGATGGCCGAATTCGGGCCCAGATCGCGCAACAGGCTGCGCAACTCGCCGTAGTCCGAGGCTTCGCCGATGACTTCGATATCGGGCACATCGGACAAGGTGTCGCGGATGCCGCGCCGGATCAACGCATGGTCATCACAAAGAATCACCTTGATCATGGCCGCACCCAGGGAGATGTTTTCGGCTCTTTTGCCGCTGCGTCTGGCGTTGCGCCCGATGCCGCCGGGTCGCCCTCGGCGGCCAGTTGCTCATCCATGCCGCTGAAGTCCTGGGACTCCATCTGCAAAGGCACCGAAAGAATCAGGCTCACGCCCTTGTGATTGCTGCTCAAGTCCACCCATCCCCCTACGGTTGCGGCGCGTTCATGCAGACCGCGAATACCAAAGCTGCGTGCCTTTGCCAATGCTCCGGGCGCAATGCCCACCCCATTGTCGCTAACTTCAAGGGTCAAGACCCCGGAGTCGACGCTGAGGTCGATATCAACCCGGCTGGCATGCGCATGTTTGGAGACATTGGTCAGCGCCTCCTGCGCGGTACGGTAGGCCACCAGGGGCACGCCGGCCGGCAACTGCATCTCTTGCTCGCTGCTGCAACGCAGTGTCACCACCGTGCCGGTGCGGCGCTCAAAGCGTGCGGCCATCCACTGCACCGCGGCCACCAAGCCTTGCTCAAGAATGGCCGGGCGCAGGTTTTGCATGATGCGCTGGCTGGCTTCGATAGCCCCGGTCACCGTCTCCAGCGCCGACTCGACGCGCTGCAACACGGCCGCGTCCTTGGCATGGCGCTGAATCCAGGCCAGGTCGAACTTCAAGGCGGTCAGCGAGCCCCCGACATCATCATGAATCTCGCGCGCGATCGCGGCACGCTCCATCTCGACACTTGTCTGCAAGTGGCCGGCCAGCTCATGCAGGCGTTGTTTGGACTTGATCAACTCGCGATCCGCGTCGATGCGGGCGCGTTCGGACTCGCAGGCCTCGATCGCATGCAGCAGAGCCGGGGCCAGCCGGGCCAGGTCTTTCTTCAACAGATAGTCAGAGGCGCCGGTGCGCATCGCCGCGACGGCGGTGTCTTCACCAATCTCGCCCGAGACCAGGATGAAGGGCAGCAGCAGCTTGCTGGCCTTCAACATATCCAGCACCACCAAGCCAGAAAAACCGGGCAGGTTGTAGTCCGAGATCAGGGCATCCCATGGCTGGGTCAGAGCCAGGCTGACTTCGGCCAGGCTGTCAATTCTCTCCAGCTCGATATTCAGACCGGCACGACGCAGCTGCGCCATGATCAGTTGATGATCCAGCTCGGAGTCTTCTATATGGAGTACGCGCAGCAGGCGCTCGGCGGTTGGCATCGGCATGGGGCAGAAGTATGCAGGCATTGCGTGAAGCCTGGGCCAAGGCCGGCCGTCTGTTTGAAATGTTTGCGCTGGCTTGGCAGCAAAACAAAGGGTAAACCCTAGTCACTCATTGAGCGCCTGTATGGATTCCGAGAAATAGCCTGCTTCTGTGGCCATTGTCTTGTCGACAGACGCGCCAGAAATGCCGAAGATGCACTCAAGCAAAGGTCGCCGATGAGGGCCCGAGCCGCTCTCTTTTATGAGGGCCAGGTTTTGCCCCCAAGGGAACTTAAAGCATGGAGCAACGATGCCGATGAATGAATCAATCGACCCCTTCGACCCGGGGATGACCCCTTTGCTGGCGGCCGCCGAGCTTCAGGATCACCTGATGACCGTGACCCATGATTTGGAGCGACTGCAACGCCTGCTGGATGACGCTGGGGAAGCGCTCTCCATGCATTTCTACAGCGCCTCCAATCACGTCATTGGTTTGATCCAAGCGTCGACAGACCAAGCCGCCAGTTCCGGGCCCGTGCTGAACAAAGTCATGGAAGACATTGCCGGCGCCATCACCGCGCTGCAGTTTCAGGACATGGCCACCCAGTTGATCGCCCACACCAGCCAACGCCTGCGCAACTGCGCCGACCAGTTGGCACGCGACACCTTCGGCGACGACGAGGACGGCGCGGCCGTGGTGGAACTGGCGCCCTTGCGACCGAACCCGGTCACGCAAGACGAAATGGACGCCGGCTCCATCGAATTGTTCTAAAGAAGCCCAGATAGTTACCGAAATCAGCTTGATACCCCGGAGAGACAACAATGCACTCAATCCTTGCCGTGGACGATTCGGCCTCGATGCGCCAAATGGTCGCTTTCACGCTCAAAAACGCTGGCTTCAATGTGGTTGAAGCGGTCGATGGGCAAGACGCGCTGGAGAAATCCTCAACGCGTGACTTCGATCTGGTGCTGACCGACCAGAACATGCCGCGCATGGACGGGATTAGCCTGACCAAGAAGCTGCGCGACAACCCCAAGTTCAAGACCACGCCGATCCTGATCCTGACCACCGAGTCGAGCGACCAGATGAAGCAGGCAGGCCGCTCGGCCGGCGCCACCGGCTGGCTGGTCAAGCCCTTCGACCCGGCCAAGCTGATCGAAGTGATCAAGAAAGTCGTGAAGTAAGCGCGCTGCTCCTTCGCCTCGTACAGACAGACAACACAACATCCAGGAGCACGCCATGGGCGAGATGTCCTCAGAAGGCTCTCAACTGAGCGCCGGCATTGACCTGAGCCAGTTCTATCAGGTCTTCTTTGAAGAGGCGGGCGAGAACCTCGACCGCATGGAAAAGCTGCTGCTCGACCTCGACATCGAATCGGCCGACGACGAGGAGATGAACGCCATCTTCCGTTGCGCGCACTCGATCAAGGGCGGCGCCGCCACCTTCGGCTTCAAAGACGTGGCCGAGCTCACGCACCAGATGGAGACATTGCTCGACAAGCTGCGCCGCCACGAGCTGGAACCCACGGCCGCCATGGTCGACGTGCTGCTGCAGTCGGGCGACGCCCTGCGCGGCCAGCTCGCCCGCCACCAGAATGGCGATGGCGCCGAGCTCGACACCACCGAGCTGCTCTTCAACATCCGCGCCATGTCTGACGGCGAAGCGCCGGTGGTTGCCGCGCCCGCCGTGGCGCCCACGCAGGCGGCACCGGCCGCCACCTCGGTGCTGGCCAAGACCCCCGCCGGCAAGCCCGAAGCCCGCGTGATCGAGCTGCGCGTGGGCCCGATGGAGAACACCGACGACGCCAACAACATCGTCGACCTGTTCAAGGAAATCACCGCCCTCGGCACCATCGAGCCACTGGACAACGGCATGCCCGCCGACGGCATGCGCCGCTTCAAGGTCTGCACCACCAGCAGTGACAGCGACCTGCTGGACCTGCTCACCTTCCACGTGGCCCGCGAGCAGGTGAACCTGCTGCCGCTGGGCCCGGGCTACGGCTTCCACAACGGCGCACCCGGTGCCCCCGAAGCCGAAAAGCCCGACGTGGGCTACGGCTTCTTTGACAACGCCCCCGGCGCCCCCGAGCAGGCGGCCGCGAGCGCTGCCGAACCCACTGCCGGCGATGCGTCGGCGTCGCCCAAGGGCGCCGCACCCAAAGCCAGCGCCCCCAAGGCCGAAAAGCCCGCCGCCGCGCTCGAAGCCTCGACGCTGCGCGTGTCGGTCGAAAAGGTCGACCAGCTCATCAACCTGGTGGGCGAGCTCGTCATCACCCAGGCCATGCTGGCGCAAAACACCCAGGGCCTGGACCCGGCCCTGTACCAGCAGCTGGCTGCCGGCCTGGCCGATCTGGATCGCAACACCCGCGACTTGCAAGAGTCGGTGATGTCGATCCGCATGATCCCGATGTCGATGGTGTTCAGCCGCTTCCCGCGCATGCTGCGCGACCTGGCCTCCAAGCTGGGCAAGAAGGTCGATTTCGTGACCATCGGCGAAGCCACCGAGCTGGACAAGGGCCTGGTCGAGAAGATCACCGACCCGCTGACCCACCTGGTGCGCAACTCCTGCGACCACGGCATCGAGACCCCGGCCGAGCGCCTGGCCAAGGGCAAGCCCGAAACCGGCACCATCACGCTGAGCGCCTCGCACCAGGGCGGCTCGATCGTGATCGAGGTGCGCGACGACGGCAAGGGCCTGTCGCGCGACAAACTGATCAAGAAAGCGCGCGAGCGCGGCATCGACGCCCCCGACAGCATGACCGCCAGCGAGGTCTACAGCCTGATCTTCGCGCCCGGTTTTTCAACCGCCGACGTGGTGACCGACGTGTCGGGCCGCGGTGTCGGCATGGACGTGGTGAAGAAGAACATCACCGCGCTCGGTGGCACGGTCGAGATCGACTCGGCCGAAGGTTATGGCATGAGCGTGAAGGTGCGCCTGCCGCTGACCATGGCCATCATGGACGGCATGTCGGTCGGCGTGGGCGACGAGGTCTACATCCTGCCGCTGTCGTCGGTGGTCG
>JADMJQ010000191.1 GCA_018780415.1 Roseateles sp.
GTCGGCACATGGACCTTGGACGTGGCGCTGCCGGCCGAGAAGAAGGGCACGCATATGTCCCGCTTCGTCGCCTGGCTGGACGCTTTGAACGCACCGTTGACGGCGGAATCCTTGCGCGAGTTGCATGGCCAGATGCTCAGCAAGCTGGAAGCACAAGACGGCCGCATCGAGGTGCGTTTTGCCTTTTTCCTGCGTAAACGTGCGCCGGTGTCCGGCATCGAGAGCATGCTGGACTACCAGGGCGCCCTGATCTCTGAAACGCGCGCCGGCCTGACCTCGGTATGGGCTGAGGTGGGGGTGCCGGTGAAGAGCTTGTGCCCTTGCTCGAAAGAGATTTCGGACTACGGCGCGCACAACCAGCGCTCTTTGGTGACGATACGGGCGGAACTGAGCGGCGCGGCGATCAGCTGGTTGGAGCTGGTCCGATTCGCCGAGGAAAGTGCTTCAAGCGAACTCTGGCCCTTGCTCAAGCGCGCCGATGAGAAATGGGTCACCGAGCATGCCTACGAGAACCCCAAGTTCGTCGAGGACCTGGTGCGTGATGTGGCGCTGCGATTGAACGCCGACGCGCGGATTGGGCGTTATGCGGTGGATGTCGAGAATTTTGAGTCGATTCACAACCACAGCGCCTATGCGCGCATTGAGCGCGCTTAGGCCCGCGCTCTGCGCGGCTTGGCGCTGAAGCGCCAAGGCTGTGGTTGGGCAAGGGCCGTACCGCATTGCGATACGGCCCTTGTCACAATCACAGCGCTTATGCGCGCATAGAGCGCGCTTAGGTTGTTGCGGCAGTCAAGCGACTTTGTAGCCGCTCAGCTTCACGTTTTAGACATTCAATCAGCTCCCCCACCAGCGGCTGAGCCGGCCTGTGCAGCGGCAAAAGCGCCGCCACCCTGAACGGCACCGACACACTGAACCGCCTCAGGTGCAGTTGCGGTCCGGCCAGCGCCAAGGCGGTCAAGGGGTTGACGATGGCCAGGCCCAAACCGGCGCTGACCATTGCGCACACAGCCACCGCGCTATGCGTTTCCATCCGCAAGCGCCGGCTCACACCTTGCCGCGCAAAGATCGCGTCGAGCTGAGCCCGGTAGGGGTCGTCGGCGGACAGGCTGACGAAGTCCAAACCCTCAAAATCAGCCGGGCTCAGCACCGTCTTGGTCAGCAACGCATGTCCTGCCGGCAACACACAAACCTCGTCCAGCGCCAGCAGCGGCAGCAGCTGTGTGCCGGCTGGCGTCAGCTGTACCTGCTCGGTCAAGCCCAGATCAAAACGCTGGGCGCCCATCCATTCTTCCAATAGCGGCGACTCTTGCGGCGTGACCGACAGCTGCACGCCGCTGTGTAGGGCCATGAAATCAGCACAAGCACCCGGCAACAAGGCATGGCTGAGCGCCGGTAGGCACAGCACGCTCAGGCGCACCGCCTGCTCGGCGCGACCCAAAGCACGCGCACGGTCGGCGATATGGTCCAAGCTTTGGTAGCTGCGCTGTACCTCGTCGAACAAGGCCAACGCCCGGGCGTTCGGTTTGAGGCGGCCGCGCAGGCGCTCGAACAGGGCGTAGCCGAGCAGAAACTCCAGCCTCGCCAGCTCACGGCTGACGGTGGGCTGGGAGCTGTGCAAGAGGGCGGCTGCCTCGGTCACGCTGCCGGCCGTCATGACGGCGCGGAAGACTTCGATATGCCGATGGGTCAGGGCTGCGCTCATGCTTGACCATATCAGATCTGAATAGAATAAATAAAACAAAGCATTTGTGCGAATGGAATGGCCCAGGCATGCTGCGCGCATCGTGTCATTCTTGTAGGAATCAACCCATGCCCGCCGCCACCCTGACCCCCGCCCGCATCCAATCGCTGGCCGCCAGCTTCGGCACGCCGCTGTGGGTGTATGACGCCGCCACCATCCGTGCGCGGATCAAGGCCCTGGGCGCTTTTGACACCATTCGCTTTGCTCAAAAAGCCTGCTCCAACACCCATATCCTGCGCTTGATGCGCGAGCAGGGGGTCAAGGTCGACGCGGTCTCGCGCGGTGAAATCCTGCGTGCGCTGGCGGCTGGTTTTGTGGCGGGCGGCGAACCGTCTGGAATCGTCTTCACCGCAGATCTGTTCGACCACGCGACGCTGGCCACCGTGGTCGAGCACCGCATTCCGGTCAATGCCGGCTCGATCGACATGCTGCATCAGCTGGGCCAGGCCTCGCCCGGTCACTCGGTCTGGCTGCGCATCAACCCCGGCTTCGGCCATGGCCACAGCAACAAGACCAATACCGGCGGCGAGCACAGCAAGCATGGCATCTGGCATGCCGAGTTGCTGGATGCCTTGGCAGCGGTGCGCCAGCATGGGCTGAAGCTGGTCGGCCTGCACATGCATGTCGGCTCGGGTGTCGACTATGGCCATCTGTCCGAGGTTTGCGGCGCGATGGTCGGCTTCGTCAAGCAGGCGTATGCGGCCGGCCATGATTTACATGCGATTTCAAGTGGCGGCGGCTTGTCGACACCGTATCGTGACGGTGAAGCCAGCGTCGACACCGCGCACTATTTCGGCCTATGGGACGCCGCCCGCAAGCAGGCGGAAGGCCTGCTCGGCCACCCGCTGGCGCTGGAGATTGAGCCGGGCCGCTATCTGGTCGCCGAGTCCGGCGTGCTGATCACCGAGGTGCGTGCGACCAAGGACGCCGGCCGCAATCACTTTGCGATGGTCGACTCAGGCTTCAGCGAGCTGATGCGGCCGGCCATGTATGGCAGCTATCACGCGATGAGCCTGATCCCGGCCGATGGGGTGCAGCGGCCGTCTCAGGCCACGGTGGTGGCGGGGCCGCTGTGCGAGTCCGGCGATGTTTTTACCCAGAGTGATGGCGGGGTGGTGGCGCCGCGTGATCTGCCGCAGTCCAGGGTCGGCGATTTGCTACTGATCCACGACACCGGGGCCTAC
>JADMJQ010000122.1 GCA_018780415.1 Roseateles sp.
CTCCATGATGGCCTGCACCTGCTCCATATTGTTGACGTTGAAGGCCGGCACGCCGTAGCCATGCTCGGCGGCATGGTCGAGCAGTTGGCGCAAAGAAATCAGGGCCATTGAAAATTCTCCTGTCAGCTGAAGTTCGGGGTTTGCGAAAGAACATGGTCAGCCAGCGCATGCAGGTCGACAAAGATGCGCTGCGGATCTGCGTCAGCAATCGGCTCGCCGGCGTTGTAGCCATAGGGCACGGCCCAGGCCGCTACGCCGGCATTGCGGGCCGCTTGCACATCGATGGCGGAGTCGCCCACATGGGCGCTGCGCGTGAGGCAGGCACCGAGTTGTTGCGCGGCATGGCGCAGCACGCTGGCATGAGGCTTTTTGTGCGGCAGGCTATCGCCGCCGAGGATGATGTCGAACTGCTGTTCAAGTCGAGTCGCGCGCAAGAGCTGGCGCGCATGGCGCAGCTCTTTGTTGGTGACGCAGGCGGTCTTGATGCCCGCCGCACGCAGGCGGGTCAAGGCCTCGCGCGCACCGCCATAGACGACCGCCGCACTGCCGCTGGTGAGCGCGTAATGCTGATCCAGGCTGGCCAGCACCGCGTCCACCTGCACCTTCTCGCCCAAATCAGGCCGCTCATGGAAGATGCGGGCCAGCAGCTTGAGCATCAGCTCCCGCGTGCCCGCGCCGATCAGCAGCGTGATCTCGGCCACAGCGCGGCGCGCCAGACCATGCTGCTCCAGCGCTCGATTGACAGCCTCGGCGATTTCGCCCGCGGTATCGACCAAGGTGCCGTCCAGATCAAAGCAGATCAGTTGGTAGCGTTGCACAGCGGCTCCTCTGCCAAGGTCCGGCGCACCAGCGCCGCCAGCTTGTCGGCGCTGAAGCCGAAAAGCTCGAACAGCTCGCCGGCTGGTGCGGACTCGCCAAAGCGGTCCAGCCCCAGCGCGGCGACGCAGCCGTAGTGCCCCCAGCCACGGGTGCTGCCGGCCTCCACGCCGATACGCGGCAAGGAACGCGGGCCCAGCACCGCCTCGCGGTAAGCGCGCTCCTGGCGGTCGAACACCGTGCTGGAGGGCAGCGAGACCACCCGTACCGCGATGCCCTGCCCGTCCAGCAGGCGCTGCGCGGCCATGGCGAGTTGCAACTCGGAGCCGCTGGCGATCAGCACCGCGCGCGCCGCAGCTCTATCGCTCAAGACATAGCCGCCGCGCGCGATCGCCACCACCTGCTCGGGCGTGCGCGATTGCGCCGGCAGCGCTTGCCGGCTCAGCAGCAAGGCGCTCGGCCGCTCGCGCGCCTGCAGCGCGGCCATCCAGGCAGCAGCCGTCTCGGTCGCGTCGCCCGGGCGCCAGACCTCTAGCCCCGGAATCAGGCGCAGGCTCTCGGCATGCTCCACTGGCTGGTGGGTGGGGCCGTCTTCGCCGAGGCCGATCGAGTCATGCGTGAACACATGGATCACCTGCTGCCGCATCAGCGCAGCCATGCGGATCGCATTGCGGCTGTAGTCACTGAAGGTCAGAAAAGTGCCGCCATAGGGGATCAGCCCACCATGCAAGGCCATGCCGTTCATCAACGCGGCCATGCCGAACTCGCGCACGCCGTAGCTGAGATGGCGGCCGCCAAAGTCACCCGGCTGCACGCTGCCACAGTCCGGGAAGTCGGTCAGATTGGAGCCGGTCAGATCGGCGCTGCCGCCGAACAGCTCGGGCAGTTGCGGCGCCAGCGCATCCAATGTTTGTTGCGAAGCCTTGCGGGTAGCGACCGCCTCAGCCCGCTGCGCCGTGGCGGCCAGGGTCTTGAAGGCCAGCAGCTCTAAGCCCTGCGGCAACTCGCGCCGCAGCACGCGCCGTTCGAACTCGGCGGCGAGTTGCGGATGCTGATCCCGGTAGGCCTCGAAGCGGCGCTGCCAATCGCGCTCCAAGGCCGCGCCCAGCTCGCGGCCATCCCAGGCCTGGCGCACGACATCGGGGATCTCGAAAGGCGCATGGGGCCAGCCAATGGCCGCGCGGGTGGCGGCAAGCTCGGCCGCGCCCAGCGGCTCGCCATGCGCTTTGGCCGTGCCGGCGCGGCCCGGTGAGCCGGCGCCAATGACGGTGCGGCAGATGATCAGCGTCGGGCGATCGTCATTGCCGCGGGCCTCGGCCAGCGCCTGCGCGACGGCGCCCACTTCATGGCCATCCAGCGGCCCCAGCACTTGCCAGCCATAGGCCTTGAAGCGCGCCGCCGTGTCGTCGGCAAACCAGCCTTCGATCTTGCCGTCGATGGAAATGCCGTTGGCGTCATAAAGTGCAATCAGCTTGCCGAGCTTGAGCGTGCCGGCCAGCGAGCAAGCTTCATGGCTGATGCCTTCCATCAAGCAGCCATCGCCCACAAACACATAGCTGTAGTGATCGACGATGGCATGTCCGGGCCGATTGAACTGTTCGGCCAGCAGGCGTTCTGCCAGCGCGAAACCGACCGCATTGGCTAAACCTTGGCCGAGCGGGCCGGTGGTGGTTTCAACCCCGGGGGTCAGGCCATGCTCGGGGTGGCCCGGCGTCTTGCTGTGCAACTGGCGAAAGGCCTTCAGGTCGTCGATCGTCAGCGCGTAGCCGCTCAGGTGCAATAGCCCATAGAGCAGCATCGAAGCGTGACCATTGGACAGTACAAAACGGTCACGGTCGGGCCATTGCGGGTTGGCGGGGTTGTGGCGCAGCGCCCCGCCCCACAAGGCCACGGCCATTTCGGCCATGCCCATGGGCGCACCGGGGTGGCCCGAATTGGCGGCCTGCACCGCATCCATGGCCAGCGCCCGCAAGGCATTGGCCTGATCTTTTTGCATCGTTGTGTTCGTCATTGCCGGCTCCCGGATCAAAGAGACAGAGCGCGCTGACGGCGTTCCATCATGCGCCAGATGAAGGGCGTGAAGATCAGCTGCATGGCCAGTTCCATC
>JADMJQ010000096.1 GCA_018780415.1 Roseateles sp.
TGCGCTTGAGCGAGCTGTCCATCGCAATCGTGTGGCTGAAGCTCCAGTCGCTCAAGTTGTAGACATTGAGGGTGTTGCCGTTGCGCCATTCCTTGCCATAACCATAGCCGCGAGCGGCATCGATGGCGACCCAGCTGGCGAGGTCGTCGTTTGGGTTGGCGGGCGTGCCGGCCAGCGTGAAGCTCTTGCCGGTGTAGCTGAGGTCGGCGGCATTGAACAACGCCACATGGGGCTGCTTATAGCCGTCGGTGTTGTCGAGCGCGGCGTAGATGATGCCGCCGTGGACATCGATGTCGCCGATATGGTCGAGGCCCTGAGCAAACAAGTCGCTGGGGATGCCCGGTGTCAGGCCGCCACTGCCGAGATTGGAGTTGCGCTGCAGCGAGTTGAAGTTGGCATCGGTGCGCTCCAGCCCATATTGCCAGGAGAACACGAATTCATTGCCGCTGACGGCGATGGCTTGGCTGCGGTAGATGCCGGTGAAGCTGCCGGGGGGCTGGTGCAAGTAGAAGGCCTGGACGTCGGCCAGTTGCCAGTCTTGGGCGGCCAGGGCCGGGCTCAAGGAGGCGGCCAATGCCAGGCCGAGGGCGGCGCGTTTGAGATGAGAGAAGTTGTGCATGGAAAGGCTCCGTTTGAATGCAAAGTCAGCATTCGCACCGTAGACCTCTCAAATGACTATGCCGGGCCTGTGACAGCGCCCGGCATAGTTCTTGTGGCTCAGGCCGGGCGCATAGCGGCCCGGCCCTGCTTTGGTTTTACTTCAAGCCGCTGCTGATCGCCTTCAGCAGCGTGGAGTTGGCGTCGTCGCCGCTGAACTCCCAGAAGAAGGCGCCGCCGAGGTTCTTGCTCTTCACATAGTTCATCTTCTCCATCACTTGCACCGGGGTGTCAAAGCTCCAGAAGGTGGTGCCGTTATAGATCCACTGCGCGCGCGAGACCGGGTCGACGAAGCTGGGGTAGCCCAGGGTCTTGAGGACGCGGTAGTCCTCATTGCCTTTCTCATACGTGGCGGGTGCTGCGACACCCGGCTGGTAGAGACCGTTGCCGACATTGGGCACATTGGTCCAGCCACGGCCGTAAAAACCAATGCCCAGATTGAGCTTCTTGGCCGGCACGCCTCGGTCCAAGAAGGCCTGCATCGCATCATTGCTGTTGTACAGACGTACGTCGCCGGTCGACGGGTCAGCGGGCGAGGCATACAGGGCCGAGTGGAAGCCGGTGCTGGGCTCCCACGATCCGTGGAAGTCATAAGTCATGACATTGATGAAGTCCACCGAAGGGTGGAAGGCCGCGGGGTCCATCACGCGGATCTTGTCGATGCCGGCGGGCGCGGCAATCGTCAACAGCAGGCCGGGCTTGGCGGCGTCGAGCTGCTTGCGGAACTCGGCCAGCAAGGCGGTGAAGTTGGCCTTGTCCTCGGGCGCGCCGCAGCTCAGGCCGCAGGCGACCGGGTATTCCCAGTCGAGGTCGATGCCGTCAAACACACCGGCCGCCGCGCCCGGTCCGCCGGCGTATTCGGTGACCGGCAGGTCGCCCTTGATGTAAGCGTCAACGCAGGACTTGACGAAGGCGACACGGTTCTCAGGCCTGGCCGCGCTGGAGAAGCCGCGCGAGTAAGTCCAGCCGCCCAAGGAGATCAAGACCTTGAGCTTGGGGTACTTGGCCTTGAGCTTCTTCAACTGGCCCCAGCTGCCGCGCAGGGGTTGGTCCCATTTGTCGGCCACGCCGTCGACGCTTTGCGCGGCCTGGATGGACTTGCTGTAGTCGGCAAAGGCGTCGCCGCCGACACCGGTGTTCTCGTTCACCGGCACCGTCAGCCCCACTTCGCAACGGTTGTTGCGCACATTGCCGAAGGCGTAGTTGATATGCGTCAGGCTACCAGCGGCACCGCCCTTGTCGATGTCCTTGACGTTGAAGTTGCGGCCGTAAATGCCCCATTGCGCGAAGTAGCCCAGCACCACTTTGTCGCCGCCCACATCGGCCTTGGCGGTGCGTACGCTCACGACCGGACTTGCCGGCGAGGCGCCCGCTTGGTTGAAGGCGACCACGCTGAAGTTGTAAGCGGTGTCGGCCGCGAGGTTGGTGACGGTGGCATTCACGGCGCTGGTCTGCGCCACTTGGCTTGCGGCCTGCTGCACGCGGTATTGCACCGTGCAATTGGGCGCAGCGGCCGAGGCGGTCCAGCTCAAAACGACGCTGGAACTGGTCTGCGAAGGTGAGTTGAGGCCGGCGGGTGCCGCCGGGGCCGAGGCGCAGGCGCCGCTGGCGGTGCTGGTCAACAAGGCGCTGCTGGCGGCCGACACATTGCCGGCCTTGTCCCGTGCCCGCACGGTGTAGCTGTAGGCGGTGCCGGCGGCCAGGCCGCTGTCCACCAAGTTGGTGGCGGTGGGCGAGCCGACCACGCTGCCGCCGCGCAGCACGTCATAGCCGGCCACGCCGCTGCCGGCGTCGGTCGAGGCGCTCCAGCTCAAGCTGATGCTGCTGGTGGTGGCCGCTCCAGCTGCCAAGCCGCTGGGCACGGTCGGCGGGGTGGTGTCGGTTTGCACGCCGTCGCAGTCACCGAGCGGCTTCCAGACATCCCATTGGCCGGCATTGCTGGCGGGCGTGTTGTTCTGCGTCCACCACTTGGCCTGGAAGGCTTTTTGGGCTTGTTGTACGGTCTGGCCGCCGGTGTAGACGCCTTGGGCCGTCCACTCCGGCACGCCGGTGCAGTTGTAGGCAAAGACGGCGGGGCTGACGATTGACAGCGCGAGGCTGAGCAGGGTGCGTGAGTGTTTCATTGCATGTTCTCCTGGTGAGTGATCAGTTAGTTAGCGCGACGGGCTTCTTGCTTGAGGCTGTAGGACTTGCCGCCAAACGTGACGATCCAGTTGCTGGGCATCGGCATCGGCAAAAAGTAGTTCAGCGCGATCGTGACGCTCTGGCCCGGGGCCAGGCTTTGCCAGCTCGGCAGCTTGAAGGCGGCGCGATGGAAGTCCTTGGTCAGGCCGCCGATGTTGTTGCCCGCCGTGTTGGCGCCGCTTTGAATCACCTTGAGGCCAAAGCCGCTTTGGTCGGTCAGCGTGGCGGGAATAGCGGTAGGGATGTCAAAGCTGAAGTCGCTGCCGCCGGGCAGGGTTTGCGTGCTGTTATTGGTCAGTGTGAGTTTGGGGTTGATCGGATAGTTGGCGTCACCGAGCGCGAAGCCGGCGATGCTGAAGGCGATGTCCAGGCTCTCGGCGGGCATGGCGCTACTGGTCAAGCGGTTGCCATAGGCCGGCGCGGTCTTGAACTTGTTGTACAGCAGGCTGGTCAGCGTGTTGCCCATGAAGTACTCGCCGCGCGCGGCGTCCCAAGCGTAGTCGCCTGCCAGCTCCCAGAACATCACGCCGCCAATGCCGCGCTCGACCGCGTACTGCGCCTTCAGCGCCAGGCTTTGCTCGGTTTCGGTCGACAAGAAGACGCGTTTTTGCGCGTTCCACAACCAGGGCGCGACCAACTTGGCATCAAAGAAACTGGCATAGCTGCCGGTCAGCTGATCGGCCGGGTTGGTGGCCGGGTTCAGGCCGTAGGCGGCCAAGTAGCTGCCCGGGCGGCCAGCGGCCAGATTCATCGTGTGCCAAAGCGGGTTGGAGCCGGCCGGCACTTCTCGGTTGCCGACGTCCAGGTCATGCCAGAGGTTGTCGATGCCGACCGCGCCGGCGCCGCATTTCTGCACCGTGCCGCCGCCGGTCCCCGGTGGGCACTTGCTCTGGTCGGCTTGCGGGGCCTGACCCCAGAGGCCGTTCGTGCCGCCGGTGACGTCCTTGAAGCCTCGGGTGTAGTAGGGCACGCCGATATTGATGCGGCCGGCCGGCATCGCGCCGCGGAAGTAGTGGTACGCCCAGTCGGTATTGAGGTAGCCGATATTGGCGTACTGCGGGCTGTTGTAGTAGTTCCAGGCGGCCAGCTCATTGTCCTTGCCGTCATCGAACAGCGCGGCGTTGGGGCCGACGAACTGGTTCCAGGCGCCGTGCAGGTCATAACTCATGATGTTGACGTAGTCCAGATACTGCGTCGCCTGGTAGTTCTCCATGCCGCGCAGCAGATAGCCGGAGGACGGTGCGGCCACGGTCAGCAGGTAGTGGCGTGCATCGGCCTGGCCTGCGGCGTCGAGCTTGGCGAGCAAGGTCTTCATCAACACGACATAGTTCTTCATCAAGTGGGCGCGGCGGCCGTTCGAGATGGCGAAGTCATCCGGGTTGCCGGCGTCCTTCATGCTGGTGGCGTACTCGTAGTCGATGTCCACGCCGTTGAAGCCGTATTGGCGAATGAAGGCGACGGCCGAGTCGGCAAAGCTGTTGATGCCGGTGACGTTGGTGCTGCCGTCGGCATTCGTCGTCATGCTGTAGAAGCCGCCGCTGGCAACGCGCTTGCCGGCGTCGTCAAAGTAGCCGCCGGTCTCGGCCCAGCCGCCCACCGACACCATGGTCTTGACCTGAGGGTAGAGCTTTTTGTACTTGTTCAGCAGATTGAAATGGCCTTTGTAGGGCAGGGCGGGGTCAAGCTCGGCGCCGGCCACGCCGGGCCAGCTGATGCCGGTGGCTGGGTTGGCCGGGTCGGCGGCATTGCCGATCGAGAGCTTGTTGGCGCCGTCGACATGGGCAAAGGCGTAGTTGATATGGGTCAGCTGTGCCCAGGGGATTTGGCTGGCGAGGTAGGCCGGCTGGCCGTTCTTGCCGGTGCGCCAGCTGGTGAAGTAGCCGATGATGCGGCGCGGCTTGTCGGCTCCCATCTTCTCGCGGCCCTGTTCGTCGTAGACCTTGCAATAGGCCGGCGTGGTGCCCGGCGTGGTGACCAGGCCTTCGGGGCGGCAGCGCTCATCGCCGGTCGGCGGCAGGCCGCTGACGGTCAGACGCAGGGCGGCGCTGTCGGCGCTGGCGCCCTTGTCATCGGTGGCGCGGGCGACGATGTCGTTGACGCCGGCGCGGGCCGTCCAGCTCACAGCAAACGGTGCGCTGCTGTCTTCGCCGACCAGGGCGCCATTGATGAAGAAGGCGACCTTGGCGACGCTGCCATCGCTGTCCGCCGCAGTGGCGCTGAGTGTGACCGCGTCGCCGGCGGCGGCGACGGTGCTGGCGGTGGGGGAAGTCAGGCTGGCCGTGGGCGGCTTGTTGACCACGCCGCCGCTGACCGTCACTTGGGCGGTCTTGCTGGCCGTCGCACCTTGGTTGTCTGTGACCGTCAAGGTAATGTTGTAGCTACCGGCCACCGCGTAGGTGCGGCTGGCGCTGACGCCATTGGCCGTGCCGCCGTCGCCGAAGTTCCAGGCATAGGAAGCGATGCTGCCGTCAGGGTCGCTGGAGGCGGCGCCGTTGACGCCGACGCTCAAGCCATTCGGGCTGGCGCTGAAGTCGGCCACCGGCGGCTTGTTGACGATCACGCCGTCGCACAAGCCGAGTGGCTTCCAGACATCCCACTGGCCGGCATTCGTCGCTGGGCTGTTGTTCTGGGTCCACCATTTGGCTTGGTAGGCTTGATTGCTTTGTTTGGCGATGCCGCCGCCTTGGTAGACCGCGGCGGCCGACCATTCGGCCACGCCGCTGCAGTTGTAGGCCAGCGCCTGGCCGGTGCCGGCCAGGGCGCTTAGCCCTAAGGTGATTGAGATTGAAAGTCGCATGGTCTTGGTCCTTGCTAATGAGAAAAAGATGGCTGCAAAAAGCCAGGCCCGGCACTTGCGTGCGGGCTGCTAGGGAAACAGAGGGGGCAGCTCTAAGGCTTGATGACGACGTCGAAGTACTTCAGAACGCAGCTTTGGTAGTCGCCGCTTTTGAGGGCCGAGTAGGCGGTCTGGTAGCCGACCAACTTGCAGGCAAATGACTTGCCCTCAGGGCTATCTGGGTAATAGGCCCAGTCCTGATCCCAATAAATATCGAGCGCGCCGGCGCCGCCGACGACGAATTGCTTCTGGCCGCCGCAACCCAACTCTTCCGTCGCGCTAATGGGCACGCCCAAAGCTGCCGCATGCTGGCGGTAGTAGGCGATGCGGTTGACCGATTGCGGCTTCTCGGCGCCCTGGCCGCATTCGATACCGCCGTTGATGACGTTGGTAGTGGCGCCGAAACCTGGCTTGATGCCGGCGGCGCTGTCGACCGCATTGGGCTGCCAGCTGCCGTCCACCACATGCAACATGCTGGGCTTGGGCGAGGCGGGGTAGGCGTAGAAGAACACCGCCGAGGCCAGGTTCAGCCAGGTGTCGGCCACTTGCTCGGGCTTGTCTAGCAGAGTCCGCACATCGCCGAACATGGCGTCGGAGAACGGCCCGTAGTTGAAGCTGTAGGAGAGCTGCTTGGCGCCGCGGCCGAAGTATTGCTTGTAGCGGCCCTGCGCATCTTTGCCGCAGGGCCAGACCTGACCCTGCCAGGTGCTGGGCAGGCATTCATTGTTGTAGGGGCAGCCATAGCTGTCTTCGCTGCAGCCGGCCTCACGCACGAAGTAGAGCGCCTGGCGCCATTCGGGGATGGCGTTATGGCGATCATGTGCGCCGGTCTCTTGCGTGAAGTGGGCGAACATCGTGGCCAGGGTCTTGCGGCAGATGGCGTCACTGTCGCGGCCGTCGCTGTAGTCCGCACACACGCCGGAAAACTTGGCCACGGCCTGCAGCAGGCCGGTATAGGTGTAGCTCGGGTGGCGCAGTGGGAACAAATAGTCCCATTGGCTTGCTGGCAAGATGCGCTCCACCCGTTTGACGTTGACTGGGTTGGCGGCTGCGCCCGGCGCCACGGCGCTGACGACGCTGTTGGGCCGGGTCGCGATCGACGCCTTGACCGATCTGAACAAGGGCGTGTCGGTCAGCCTGGCCTCCTGCGCCAACACATCGGCCTGGCGCAGCAGGTATTTGCCGGTGAGCGGGTCTTTCAGCACGGCGACTAGGCTGACGCTTTGCGCCTTGGTGGCCGTGGCGCCTTTGTTGTCAGTTACCGTCAAAGTAACTGCATAGGTACCTGGTTTGGCATAGCTGTGGTTGACTTTAGACCCTGTGCCGCTGCTGGCGTCACCGAAGTCCCAGCGCCAGCTGCTGACCTGCCCGTCCGGGTCGTTGGAGGCGCTGGCGTCGAAGGCGACGCTGAGGCGGTCGGCGTTGCTGCTGAAGTTGGCCACGGGGGGCTTGTTGCCGCCGGTGCCGCCCCCGCCGCCGTCGCAGGCCCCGAGCGGTTTCCAGACCCCGCCCGCGGCGGAGTTGGTGGCTGGCGGCTGCGCCTGTGTCCACCAGTTGGCGGCATAGGCCTTGGAGGCGTCTTGCACCTGCTTGCCGCCGGTATACACCGTGCTTGCCGCCCAAGGCGGCAAGCTGCCGCAGTCGACGGCCAAGGCCGGTGTGCCCGCCGCCGCAAGCAGCAAGGCCGCCAGAGGCGTGTGGCCCAGGGTCCCAAGAAGAGCGTAGCTTCTATGTTTCATGTCTCACTCCATGGCTGAATCCGAGTGACGCATCGGGGCGTGCTGCGGTTCATCAATCAATCAAACAAACACACAATCTGCCCCGCATGGACTGCGACCGGGGCCGGGCGATAAGCGGCACAAATTCACATATGGCGGCTTATGGATCGGTAATGTAGATACCAATTGACCAACAGGTATGGATGTAAACCCCTATAGAGGCGGTAACTGCATGTAAGCAGTGATACCAATTTAAGTCCTGTTGGGTTTTTCTGAATGGGCTGGCTTGCCAACAGGCCCGCGCTTTTGGGGCCTCAGTTTGGCTTTGTCGCTGCCGTCCATGCCGGCGGAACGTGGCGGCTCGCAAGTACTGCCGCTACACAAGGGCCGGGCGATCCGGCTTGCCAATTGACCACCCGCATTGACCCTTGTCTACAAACCGGTAGGCGGCTTGGATCCCAGGTCCGATGGGCTTTTGGGCGCTATCGGTTGGCATTTTTTGCAGCCCAGGCATGTGCATGCAGATACTTGTTGAGCCGTCTAGGTAGATCGTTATTCAAGGCCATCTATGCGCACAAAATTTGCCTGCGCGGCGCTGCTTGGCAGTTGCTGGCGCGGGGCTGATTTGCGGCCCGCACTGAGTGCTGGCCTAATGCCTGATTCAGTGGGCTGACGCTGTTCTAACAAGGTACAGGGTAGAAACCCATCCTGTCAGCTCTGACAGGATGGGGGTCCGCGCTTGGCGACGGGCTTCTGTTCGGTCCCCGATGTCCACGCGCAGGCGCGGGTTCAACCGGATTCTCTGTCGCACATTTCAGCAAGAAACTACGCAGTAATTCAATCGACTGCGAGCGCCACAATCGGCTCATTGGGCATGACCATGCTGCGGGTGTTAGCACTGAGCTTTGGCTTGCGTAGGTTTTGGCAGCCATGTCTGCGAGCTTGCCTGCTGGCAGCTATTCTGATGGCGCCGGCCGCGGCCGCGCAAGCGCTGAACAGCCTGCGCTTCACCCAGCTGGGCCTGGATGAGGGCTTGCCCAGCGCCTATGTGCTGAGCAGCTTGCAGGACCAGCAAGGGCTGATTTGGCTGGGGACGACCAACGGTTTGGCGCGTTATGACGGCCGCCTGGTGAGGAGCTTTCCAAGCGACCCCTTGCGGCCGGCGACGCTGAGCAACCCGGTGATTCAGGCGCTGCTGGAAGACCCGCAGCGCAAGCTGATCTGGGTCGGCAGCCATGGCGGCTTGGACCGCCTGAACCTGCAGACTGAGCAAATCAAGCGGATGCGCCTGCCCGCTGAGCTGAGCCAACGAGAGCGCCGCGTGCTCGCCTTGGCGCCGGCCGGGGCGGGGCGCTTGTGGGTGGCCTTCTGGGGCGGCTTGTATTTGTTCGAGCCCGCGACCGAGCGCTTCTCGGCCTGGCCCGACCCGTCGACGGGGAGCTTGGGTGCCGTTGAACCTGGCCAGCGCCGCAATATCACCGCCATGATCAGCGATGGCCTGGACGGCGTCTGGTTGGCCCGGGCCGACCAGGTGATGCATATGGCCGCCGGCGCCCAGGCCTATACCGAAGGGCGCAGCTTCAGCAGCCTGAGAGGCGCTGTGCCGGGCCCACTCAGCACCGAGGGCGCGGTGGTGAGCAACCTGGCTTTTGACGCCAACGGGCGGCTGTGGGTGGGCTTGAACTGGGGGCTGCAGACTTGGCGCTTTGAGGCCGGGGCTATGCGTCCTGATCCGCTGGCTCAGACGCTGCGATTGCCGCAGCAGTCTGTGCATGCCTTGCTGCTGGACCGCGACCGGTCGATGTGGATAGGGATGGGGGATATCGCCGTCTTGCATCGCTGGCGCGAGGGCGCGGCCGCGGTGGAGTCATTCCGGCGTCTGCCCGGCGTCAGCGGCAGCTTGTCCAGCGACACCATCGCCTCCTTGATGCAGGACCGCGCCGGCGTGTTGTGGGTGGGCTCAACCGATGTGGGCGTGAACCTGGTGGACCTGAGCAGCCAAGGCTTCAGCAACTACCTGAGCATTCCCGGTGACCCGCAAAGCCTGGCCTCGCCGGTGGTGATGGCGACGCTGCTGGACGGGCCCGAGCATGCCTGGGTGGGCACGTACGGCGGCGGCCTGAACCATTTGCATCTGCCCAGCGGCAAGGTGCGGCAGATGGCGCTGAAGGACATGCCGATCAGCCATGTCAAGGCACTGGCGCCGGCCGCCAAGGGGCAGATCTGGGTCGGCGGTGACCGCGGCCTGGTGCTGTTCGACCCGGCGACGCGGCGCAGCCGGCGCATCAGCTTTGAGAATATGGGCGGCAGCAATGTGTCGGTCAGCGCCTTGCTGCCCGACGAAGGGGATGGCAGCAGCGGCAGCGGCGGCATGTGGATCAGCAGCGCGGCAGGCCTGTACCGCATCGATGACGGCTTGACACTGCGGCGCTACCGGGCCGATGCCGGCCAGTCCGGTGCACTGGTGCACGGCATCATCGACAGCCTGCTGCGCGACCGCGATGGCCGGCTCTGGATCGGCAGCAAGGGCGGCCTGCAATATTGGGACGCTGCCAGCGACAGTTTTTCGGCCCCGGTGCCGGTGCAGGGCGCCTTGGCCGGCCAGGCCAGGCCGGCGGTGCACGGCATGCGGCAGGACGGCCAAGGGCGCATCTGGTTGGCCACCGATCAAGGGCTGTTTGAGCTGCAGCCCAGCGCCGGCAGCCCGCCGCCGGCCAAACCGGCCTGGACGCTGAAATCATGGCGTGCCACGCCGGGCATGCCAGCCGGCGGCTTTGATTCGATCCAGGATGCAAACAACGGCGAAATCTGGCTGGGCAGCGAGCAAGGCCTGACCCGGGTGCGGCCGGCGCAAGCGCAGGCGCGCTTCTTCGGCGGGCGCGGCGTCTTCGAGCGTGGCTTCAATTTTGCGGCGGCCACGCGCGGCCCCGACGGCAGCTTGTACTTCGGCGGCCCCGGCCTGCTGCGCTTCAGCCCCGAGCAGCTGCGCGACAACCCGATGGCGCCGACCGTGGTCTTGAGTGACTTGCTGCTGCTCAATCGTTCCTTGCTGAGCGATGCTGCGGCAAGCGGCTCGGCGAGCGGTGCGGCCAGTACCTCCGCTCGGACGGCGAGCCTGGCTGACCTCGGCATTGACGGGCCCTTGCATCTGGCCAAGGCCATCACCCTGAGCCCGCGCGAAACCATGGTGAGCTTCGAGTTGGCGGCGCTGCATTTTGACCGCGTCAAGTTGAACCGTTATGCCTGGATGCTGGACGGCTTTGATCGCGACTGGATCGTCGGCCAGGGCGGCTTGGGGCTGGCGACCTATACCAATCTCGACCCCGGCCACTACCGTTTGCGGGTCAAGGCGGCCAACCCGGATGGCATTTGGGGCGAGCCGCGCACGCTGCTGGACATTGAGGTGCAGCCGCCCTGGTGGCGCAGCTGGTGGTGGCGCAGCGGTTTGTTGCTGACGGCGGTGCTGGCCTTGACGGCGGCCTACCGCTGGCGGGTGCGGTCACTGCAGCAGGCCCGGCAGCTGCTGGAGGCGCAGGTCAGCACGCGCACGCAGCAGCTAGCAGCGGAGAAGAGCGTGGCACTGGCGCAGCGCGAGGTGGCCGAGAAGGCCCGCCGTGACATCGGCCTGTTGAGCGAGATTGGCCGCCAGATCACCGCGTCGCTGGACGTCGAGGCGATTCAGCAAACGCTCTACAAGCATGTGCGTGAGCTGTTGAATGCGACCGTGTTCGGCGTGGCCAAGCTGGACCCGCGCGAGCGCAGCTTGAACTTCGACTTTGTGATGCAGGGCAGCGAGGCCTTCAAGCCCTACCGGCGCAGCCTCGATGCGAGCGATCAGCCGGCGGTGCGCTGCGCACTCGAGGCGCGCGAGTTGTGCATCACAGAGTTCACCCAAGACAACCGCGAACTCTCCAGCACCGATGGCCGCCCCAACCGGGCGCAGCTACAAAACGGCGGCGAGCCGCAAATCGCCCGCTCCGGCATCTATGTGCCGATGTTGCTGAAGGGCGAGGTGATCGGTGTCATCAGCGTGCTCAGCGACCAGGTGAATGCCTTCGGCGCGGCCGAGCTGGACATCCTGCGCACGCTGGGCGCCTATGCGGCGGTGGCGCTGGATAACGCCGAGGCTTATCGGCGGCTGCAACTGACCCAGGCCAAGTTGGTGGAGCAGGAGAAGTTGGCGGCGCTGGGGGCCTTGGTGGCCGGCGTGGCGCATGAGTTGAACACGCCGATCGGCAACAGCCTGTTGGTGGCCAGCACCTTGCGCGATGTGAGTGGGGAGTTTTTGCAGCATCTGCAGGCGGGCGGCCTGCGCCGCTCGGAGCTGGAGCAATATTGCCAAAACAACGCCGAGTCGGCCGGCCTGCTGGTGCGCAGCCTGGGGCAGGCCGCCAGCTTGGTGAATGGCTTCAAGCAGTTGGCGGTGGACCAGACCTCGGAGCAGCGCCGCCGCTTCGATCTGCGCACGCTTTGTGCCGAGGTCGGGATGACCCTGGGCAACCGGCTGCGCCAGGGCGGGCATGAGCTGCGCCTGGCGCTGGATGAAGGCGTGCAGATTGACAGTTACCCCGGGCCACTCGGCCAGGTGCTGAGCAATCTGATCATCAACGCCCTGGTGCATGGGCTGGACGGCCAGCGTCACGGCGTGTTGACGCTGGCCGCGCAGGCGCTGGGCGATGGCCGGGTCAAGCTCAGCTTCAGCGACAACGGACGTGGCATCAGCGCCGCCAATCTGGGGCATATCTTCGAGCCCTTCTTCACCACCAAGCTGGGCCAGGGCGGCAGCGGCCTGGGGCTGCATATTTGCTACAACATCGTCAGCGGCGTGTTGGGCGGCAGCATCGAGGCCAGCAGTGAGCCGGGCCAGGGGGCGTGCTTCACGCTGATCATCCCCTGCGTGGCGCCTTGATCGCACATGTTGCCGGCGCTCGGTCCGCAGGCCTGGCCGGGCAGCAGATCGACTAAGCTGTGCGCCTCCACAGTTTTGATCATGCCCATGCAAACCACCCTGCCCAGACTCGCCCTGCTCGCCGCCTTGTGCAGCGCCGCTTTGGTCGCTTGTTCGTCGGCGCCAACTGTGCCGCCGATCCTGCCGGGGGCAGAGGCGGCGGCTGTTCCGCCACCGCCCAAGCTGCTGGTCTTCTTGGTGGTGGACGGCCTGCCGATGCGCCAAGTGCTGGCCTACCGGGATCAGCTGCAGCCGGACGGCTTCAGGCGTTTTCTGGACCAAGGCGCCTGGTTCGCCAACGCCCATTACGGCCATGGCCACACGGTCACGGCGGCGGGCCACGCGACCATGTTGACGGGGGCCTACCCGCAGCGCACCGCCATCATCAGCAATGAATGGCGCGACGCCAAGACCTTCGCGCCGGTCTACAACACCGGTGACACCGCCTACCAATACATCGGCCACAAGACCGAGCCGCTGGCCGGCACCAGCCCGCGCAATCTGCGCGCCGAGACGGTCGGCGATGTGTTGCGCGAGCAGGACGCTGGCTCCAAGGTGATTGCCATCTCGGGCAAGGACCGCGGTGCGATCCTGCCCGCCGGCCACAAGGGCGTGGCCTATATGTATATGAGCAGCAGCGGCGAGTTCGCTTCCAGCACGTACTACATGGCCGCCCATCCGCCCTGGGTCAATGCCTTCAATGCGGCCAAGCCGGCCGATGCCTTCTTCGGCAAGGCCTGGGCGCCGCTGCTGCCCGAGGCTGCCTATGGCGTTTCAGTGCCGGACGGCCAGCCCTGGCAGTTCAATGGCGGCAACGGCAATCAGCTGCCGGCGATTGTGGGCGCCAAGCATGACAAGCCCGGCCCTTTGTTCTACGCCAATATCCTCCCCTCGCCGTTTGGCGATCAGCTGACGCTGGCCTTTGCGCGTGCCGCCGTTGAAGGCGAGCAATTGGGCTCCGACGCGAAGCCGGACATCTTGTCGGTCAGCCTGTCCAGCCATGACTACATCAACCATGCATATGGCCCCGAGTCGCGGCTCTCGCATGACCATATGCTGCAGCTGGATCGGCATCTGCAGGACTTCTTCAAGTATCTGGACGGCAAGGTCGGCGCCGGCAACTATATGGCGGTGTTGACCGCCGACCATGGCTTTGCGGATACGCCGGAATGGGCCAAGTCGCAGGGCCGCGATGTCGGGCGCATCAACCCGACAAAGGTGATGACCGAACTCAATGCTGGCCTGGCGGCGAAGTTCGGCGCCGGGCCATGGGCGCTGCATTTCTCGGCGGCCGGCATTTTGTTTGACGACAAGCTGATGGCCGCGCGCGGGGTCAAGCCGGCCGAGATGTATGAAGAGGCCAAGCGCTTGTTGCTGCCCATGACCGGCATCGCCGATGTCTTCACCTTGGCGCAAATGCAGGGCAGCGACACCAGCACGCCGTATCTGGCCGCGATGCGCAAGGCCTGGCACCCGGACGTAGCGGCACCGCTGCAAATCGTCGTCAAGCCGGGCTGGTTGTTTGGCTCGCGGCCCAGCGGCAGCTCGCACGGCACGCCCTATGCGTACGACACCCATGTGCCCATTCTGGCCTGGGGGCCGCAGTGGGTCGGGCGCGGCGAGCAGGCGCAGGCCGTCGAGGTGGTCGATATCGCCCCGAGCCTGGCCAAGATCTTGAGGCTGCGCGCACCGGCGCAGTCGCAGGGTCAGCTCTTGCCTTGGCCGCCGGCCGCGAAAAAATAGGCTTCAGTCGAGCGCAATCATCGGGTAGCGTGCCGCGATGGTGGTCACGCTGCCATCACGCCGCATCGCATCCCAGGCTTGTTGCAGGCGTTGACGGGTGAGATCGTCGGTGCGCAGGCTCAGGGCGATCGACGGCCTGGAGTCAGAGAACTTCAGCACCGGCTCGATCAGGCCCGGGTCGAAGCCAAATTGTTGCAGCAAGGCGGGCGCCAAGGCGGGGTTGAGCGCCAGCAGGTCGGTGCGCTCGGCAAAGAAGCGCCGCAGCAGGCCGGCGTGGTCGGCGCTGCGGTCCAGCTGCTGCGCGTCCAGGCCGAGGGCCACCAGCTCGCGCTCCGAGACATCGTCTTTGACGACGCCGATGCGATAAGGGCTGGCGGGATCGATGCGATCCAGCTTGATATCGGGGCGAGATTTGAGTCTGAACAGCGTGCCACGCCGGCTGGCAATTTGACCCAACCAATGGAACTGCCACTCGCGCTCGGGCAGGCGCACGATTGCCGGCACCAGCACCTGGGCCTCGGTGCGGCTGCGCAGCATCACCCGGGCCCAGGAGTTGAACTCGAAACTGGCCGGCAACTTGGCGCGGACGAGCAGTTCCTTCGCCAACTCGAAGGCATAGCCGCTGGGTCGACCTTCAGCGCCGGTGAAGCTATAGGGCGGTAACTCCTCCATCAAGACCTTGATCATGAGCGGCGGGGCGGGCTCCGCCGGCGTTCCTTGGCCAAAAGCCACACCCTTGGCCCAGAGCAAAGCCGGTGCTGCCAGCGCCGCGCGCAAGTAGGCGCGGCGCCGTTCGCCCGGAAAAGAATCGCTGCTTGTTGATCTGAATGGCATGGAGCCACAAATATGACATAGCTTTTGGTCACAGTCGCTAGGCAAAATTCAAGATATGCGCTCAAGAACACAAACCTTCGGCGAAGAAGTCGCCAATGCCATCAGCCATGGGCTGGGCTTTTTGCTGGCCGTGGCCTCGCTGCCCATCTTGACCTATTCGGCGGCGCAGCATGGCTCGCCCCGCAATGTGGCGGCGGCGGCGGTGTTCTCGGTCACCATGATGTTGCTGTACCTGGTCTCGACGCTGTATCACGCGGTGCCCGAGGGCCGCGCCAAGCTGTGGCTGAATCGGTTTGATCATGCGGCGATCTATCTGTTCATCGCCGGCAGCTACACGCCGTTTGCGCTGGGCGTGCTGCATGGTGCCTGGGGCTGGGCGCTGTTTGCCTTGGTCTGGACCAGCGCGCTGATCGGCGTGACCGCCAAGCTCTTCAACCGCCTGCGTCACCCCTTGTGGTCAACCGGCTTGTATGTGGCGATGGGTTGGCTGGTGATCTTTGCGCTCGGCCCTTTGATGGAGCGTATGCCCGGTGCGGGTCTGGCATGGCTGGTGGCCGGCGGCCTGGCCTACACCTTGGGCGCCGTGGTGTTCATGCTGGACCACCGGGTGCGCTATGCGCATTTCGTCTGGCACTTGTTCGTGCTGGCCGGCAGCAGTTGCCACTTTGTGGCGGCGCTTTGGTATGCCGTTTGACGGCCTCAATCAAGCAGTCGGTCGGCAATCGCGATGCGGTCACGGCCGGCGGCCTTGGCTTGGTAGAGCGCTGCGTCGGCGCGCTTGAGCAGCGCCTCGGCGCTTTCGCCCCAGGTCGCCTCGGCCAAGCCGACGGAGCAGGAATAGCCGCGCTCGGCTTGATCGGGCAGGGGCCGGGACAGTCTGACGCGCGCCAGCAGGCGCTCGACAATGGCCTTGGCCTGCGGCAAGCCTGCCGCCGGCAAAATCAGCAGAAACTCCTCGCCGCCTATCCGCGCGCAGCCGTCTTCGCGCCGGCTGCCGGCCTGCAGGAGGCGGGCGAAATCGCACAGCACCATGTCGCCGGCGTCATGGCCGAGGCTGTCGTTGATCTGTTTGAAGTAGTCCAGGTCCAGCGCTGCGATGCAGATCGGCCAATGCTCGCTCCTGGCCAAGCCCGTGCTCAGCAGTTGCAGGCCGTGGCGGCGGTTGCTGAGGCCGGTCAGCGAATCGGTCTGGGCGGCGGCAAGTGCCTTGACATGGGCTTGCCGCAGCGAGCGGCTGCTTTGGCGCAGGTCGGTGATGTCGCTGGCGATGCAAAGCATGCAACCTTGCAGCTGGGTTGTTTCGGTCATCCAGATCCAACGGCCATCACATAAATCGGCCTCGAATGCCCGGTAGGGCAATTTGCCGCGGCGCGATGAGACGGATGCCAGCCAAGCGTCGATATTGTCGGTCGTTATCGCGGCGCCTCGCCCATGGGCATGGTTGTCGCGCATCATGTCGGCCCAGGTCAGCCGGCCGTCCGGCGCCACCGTGTAGGCCTGGCGGAAGGCCTTGTTGGCATAGATCAAGATGTCTTGTGCGTCGAACAAGGCCACCAGCAGCGGGCTTTGTTCATGCACCTGCAGCAAGGTGTCGGCCAATCCGGCGGCTGAGGGAGAGTCTGCGTCTGTCATTGGCTATTTGCTCCCGCTGAGGCGCGTATTTTGCGGTAATTGTTTGCGCCGCCGCTGTGCACTTCTGTCGTTACGATGCGCCATCGTATTTTGAACACCGCCGCAACAGGAGTCAGCAATGAAATGGGAAGACCAGCGTCAGAGCGATAACGTCGAAGACCAACGGGATGGTGGCGGTGGCGGTGGCGGTGGCGGTGGCGGAGGGCGTCGTGGCCTCGGCGGCGGGCGCGGCTTGAGCTTGGGCGGCATCGTCATCGCTTTGCTGGCCTCATGGGCCTTTGGCATCAACCCGATGACGGTGCTGGGTTTGCTGGGCGGCGGTGACGGTGCGATGCCCCAGCCCGAGCCGTCGGCGCAGGCCCAGCGTGGTGCCAAGCCGCAGGATGCCGGCGCCCGTTTCGTCAGCACGGTGCTGGCCGATACCGAGGATGTCTGGGGCGCCTACTTCGCTGCGCAGCGGCAAACCTATTCGCCGCCGAGCTTGGTGTTGTTTCGCGACCGCAGCAACACCGGCTGCGGCCTCGGCGAAGCGGCGATGGGGCCGTTTTACTGCCCGGCCGACCGCAAGGTCTATATCGATCTGGCCTTTTATGACACCTTGCGCGACCGCCTCGGCGCGCCGGGTGACTTCGCGCAGGCCTATGTGATCGCGCATGAGGTCGGCCATCATTTGCAGAATCTGCAGGGCACCACGGCCAAGATGGACAGCGCCCGCCAGCGTGTGTCCGAGCGAGATTACAAGGCCTTGAGCGTGCGCCTTGAGTTGCAGGCCGACTGTTATGCCGGCGTCTGGGCGTTCCACTCTCAGCGAGGCAAGGGTTGGCTGGAGCAGGGCGATATCGAGGAGGGCTTGAACGCGGCTGCACAAATCGGCGACGACACCTTGCAGCGCAAGTCGCAGGGCACGGTGGTGCCTGAGAGCTTCACCCATGGCAGCAGCGAGCAGCGCATGCGCTGGTTCAAGCGCGGCCTGGAGACCGGTGACTTGAAGGCCTGCGACACCTTCAAAAGCGGCGCGGTCTAGTCGTTCTTGGTCTGCGTGACATAGGGGTGGCGGGCGGCGATGGCCGCCACGGTACCGTCCTTGCGCATCTGCTCCCACGCGGCTTGCAGCTTGAGGGACAGCGCCACGCTGCCCTCGCCCTTGCTCAGGCCCATGTACAAACTGACTTCTGACAGCTTGGCCTGGGGCTCGATTTGTTTGAAGTCATAGCCCAACTTGTCCATCACCGCGGCCGCCACGCTGCTGTTGGCGGCGATCAACTCATCGCGTTGAATGAAAAGCTTGCGCAGCATCGCCGCATGGTCGGGGCTGCGGTCGAGTTGCTTGCCAAACTCGAAGCCATGGGCCAACAGGGTGCGCTCGGCCGCGTCCTCGCGCACGACGGCGATTTTGTAGGCCTTGGCGGCCTCCAGCGTCGGTGCCTGGACGTCGGGCCGCGACTTGAGGCGATACAGATAGACCTTGCGGGCTGCCGTTGGGCCAATCCAGTGGAATTGCGTTTCCCGCTCCGGCAAACGTGCCATGCTGACGACCAAGATGCCGGATTGGCTGAGCGCACGCTGGTAGATGCGCGCCCAGGAATTGAACTCGACCTGATGGCTCAAGCCAATGCGTTTGAGCAATTCCTCCATCAACTCAACCGCATAGCCGGCCGCTTGGCCATTGGCATCGGGGTAGGAGAAGGGCGGGACGGGCTCGAGCAGGACGGTGAGGGAGGCAGTGCCTGAATTTGTTGCTTGCGCGCTTTTGGGCGCTATAAAGGCTAAGCCGATGCTGCCGCAAAGTAGGGATTGCAAAACTAGTCGCCAGCACGCCTGGACCGTCATATTTTCAATATTTCGAGTGAGATGCGGGATTGTCGCGCCATTGTGGGCCGGAATCGATGTGGCGCCCAACAGCGCTTCTCTCGGTTTGACGCAGGGTCCGGTTAAATACCGATGACAATGGCAATTTTTCCGCAATCTGCCACTAACCACTCGTTCAAGGGGGGGGTGCGGCTTTGAAGGCAAGGGTTTGTGTGGAACACTCTGACCCGAAGTGGTCCGGGGGCAACTGCGCCCTCTGCGCCAAGAGTATGCATCTCTGTTTGATGCCATCAAGTTAGCCAGGGTCCAATGCGACCGGCGAAGTTCCAAGGGTGCCAACATGAACGAGCAAAATTCGCCTGAAACGACACAAGGCCCGCATGCGAATGTGGGCCGGCGTCGCTTCCTTGGCAAGGGCGCGATGGTTGCTCCTGCGGTCTTGACGCTGGCCAGCCAGCCGGCCTTGGGCGTGACTTGCTTTACGCCTTCGCGGTCGCTGTCGAAAAACACCAGCGCCTCGCAGGTCGGCAAGGATGGGCAATGCGCGAACACCAAGTCGCCCGCTGACTACAGTTCAGCTTGGCCAAGTGCTGTCCCGACGAACACCAAGTTTCACCCGTTCTTTTCGGGTAGCCTTCATATGAAGACCGACGGTGTGACCAGCAAGACGATGAAGGCCGTTTTGTCAACGAATCAAAGCACCTTGGCAGGCTATGTGATCGCCGCCTACCTGAACATCACCTTGGGCTTGGTAGATAGCAAAGCGCTGAAACTGACAGATATTCAGACCATGTGGACGAAGACGTCGGTGTCGGGCGGCTTCTTTGAGCCGACCGCCGGTGTGAAGTGGTTTGCGGCCGACGTCATCAATTACCTCAAGACCAACGGCATCGTCGGCCCGGTCTGATATCAACCGCCTGTGGATTGTGAGTCGGTGCGGTTCTTGATATCGAATTGGGACGATGGCTGCACGATCTACGACCGCCGCTACGGCGACACCCATGCCCTGAATGCCTTGACGGCGGCCGTGTTCGGCTTGCTGTTGGCTGAGCCAGACATCGATTTGCCCAGTGTGTCGGCGCAACTCGCCGCAGAGTTCCCTGAGTTGCTGGAGCCTGAGCTCTCAAACACCGTAGCAGCCGCTTACCAGCAACTTGTGAGCTGTCGGCTCGTCCAGGGTAGATCTTGACCGCCTTGTCGCAACGGCTGGAGGACATCTCCCTCGCCCGGCTGACTGCGTTATTGTGCGCAGGCCAGCTGGCCTTGCAAACGGGGCCGCTGATCTTCCGCATCAAGTCCAGCATGCCCGATGTGGCGCGCTCTGTTCATAAGCTGTACGGGCGCCATCCGTTTTTTGTCGACCCGGAATTAGCCGACTTTCACATTGAGTTGCGTTCGCCGAAGAATCTGCGGCGATGGTTGCGCCGCCAAGCCGAGTTTCTGATCGACGGTGAATCGCCGTTCGAGCCGCTGCCTCGTGATCAGGCGGCGGCGATGTTGGAATGGGGCATGAACTGGGCCATCGCCTCCTCATGCCATCAATGGCTGACCATTCATGCAGCCAGCCTGGAGCGTAACGGCAAGGTGGTGATTCTGCCGGCCCCGCCGGGCTCGGGGAAAAGCACCTTGTGCGCCGGTTTGGCATTGCGCGGCTGGCGCTTATTGTCCGACGAGCTGACGCTGATCGAGCTCGAGTCCTTGCGTGCGCATGCACTGGCAAGGTCGATCAACCTCAAGAACCAGTCGATTGATGTGATTCGGAGTTTCGAGCCCACGGCCGCGTGGTCGCCCGAGATTTATGACACCACCAAGGGCCGTGTGACCCATCTGGTGCCGCCTATTGCAAGCGTCGACCGTATGCAGGAGACGGCGCAACCCCGCTGGATCGTGTTCCCACGTTATGTGGCCGCTGCCGAGCCTTTGTTGACGCCGCGCAGCAAGGTGCAAACCTTTACTCACTTTGCTGAAAATGCCTTCAACTACAGCATTCTGGGTGAGCTCGGGTTTGACGTGGTCGGTCGTTTGATTCGGCAATGTGACTGTTTCGATTTTGAGTACAGCCGCCTCGATGACGCGCTGGAAGTCTTCGATTGGTTGGCCAGTTCGGAGAATGCCTGAAGTCATGCTGATCGAATTGATGCGCGAGCCCGCGCGCTTGCGCGGCCTGTCGCTCAGGCAATGGGATGCCGTTTTGCGCTTGGCGCGCAGCGCGAACTTGCTGGGGCGGCTGGCCGAAGCTGCCGCGCAAGCCGGCCTGCTTGCGGATCTGCCAGCGCAAGTCGCGCGCCATCTGATCGCCACTCAACGCCTGACCCATCATCAGCAGGCTGCGATCGAGTGGGAGTGTCGGCATTTGCAGGCCGCCCTGGGCGGCTTGCAGGTTCGTCTGGTGCTGCTCAAGGGCGCCGCCTATGCGATGTCCGGCCACCCTGCGGCCAAGGGTCGACTGTTTGGGGACGTGGACTTGCTGGTGCCGCGTGAGGCGCTGAACGCAGCTGAAGCGGCGTTGATGCTGCATGGCTGGAGCATCGGGCAGATCGATCCCTATGACCAACGCTACTACCGGCGCTGTATGCATGAGTTGCCGCCGATGGTCAGTTTGAAGCGCGGCACGGTGGTGGATGTGCATCACAACATCCTGCCGCTGACGGCGCGCGATGTGCCGGACGCGCAGGCCTTGCTGGCCGCCAGCCTGCCGGTTCCGGGTACCTGCTTTCATGTCTTGGCGCCCTGCGATATGGTGATTCATAGCGCGACGCATCTGTTCCATGAAGGTGAGTTGAAAAACGGGCTGCGCGATCTGTATGACCTTGATTGCTTGCTGACCAGTTTCGCAGCGACCGAGCCGCAGTTTTGGACGCGCTTGCTGGAGCGAGCGCTTGAGCTTGGCTTGGTCTGGCCGGTCTACTTGGCCTTGCGCTACACCCAAGCCGTGCTCGGCACCGCGGTGCCCGCAGAAGCCTTAAGCCGGGCCCGCGCCATGGCTGGCTTTGGGGCCGTCAAGGACCGCTGCTTCGATGCACTCTATCTGCGCGCCTTCTCACCCGATCATCCTTTGGTGAACGGTCACAGCCATGCCTTGGCCCGAGCCGTTTTGTATTTGCGCTCGCACGCGCTGCGGATGCCGATCTGGCGCCTGTCCCTGCATCTGGGGCGCAAGGCTTGGCTGCGCCTGTTCAAACACAGCAGCCGCAGCGTTTGATTGGGCCTTATGCTTGGCGCATGAGCAAACCCAAGCCCTTTTCGATGATCCGCGAGTTTCATCTCGCCGATTGGTTCACCTTGGCGAACTCCTTTGCCGGCATGGGCGCGCTGTTCTCGGTGATGACGTTTTTACAGACCAACGAGGTCCGGCATATTTTCTACGCCTGCGCGCTGATTCCGCTGGCCTTTGTGTTTGATGTCTTGGACGGCAGCGTGGCGCGCTGGCGCCAGCAGTCGTCGACGTTGGGGCGCGAGCTGGATTCGCTGGCGGACGTGATCTCATTCGGCGTGGCGCCGGCGGCGATTGCCTATGCTTGCGGCATGCAAGGCTTGTTTGACCGCATCGTGCTGGTCTTTTTTGTCGCTTGCGGCGTTTCACGGCTGGCGCGTTTCAATGTGACGGCCGAGGCGCTCAGCGAAGGTGGCGACAAGGTCAAATACTTTGAGGGCACGCCCATCCCAACTTCGTTGGTGTTGGTGATCGTGATGTGGATCGCGGCCGCGCAGGGCGCCTTGGGCGATCAACTCTGGTTCGGCAAGCTGGCGATCGCCGGTTTCTATCTGCACCCCTTGGTGCTGATGTACGCCATTTCAGGGGCCTTGATGGTCAGCCGCATCCGCGTGCCCAAGTTCTGATCCGGCAAGCAGAAAAAGAAAAGTCCGGGCGCCGATCACGGCGTCCGGACTGATCTGGCTGGCTTGTCCGGCTAGGCCTGGACTGGCTGGCTTGGGGCCCTCGTCGGCATCCCCCTCCTGTCGTTGTGGCCCATTATGGAAATTTGGTTCTAGGGTGGTCTTGGTGTTTGCCCTGATTTGGGCGAACTACGCACTGTCTGTCGCGCGACTCTGGCTCAGGGCTTGATCCAATACTTCTACCCAATGCCGCACAGGCGTGGACGTGCCGCTTTGCAGATGTTGGATGCAGCCAATATTGGCCGAAATGATGGTTTGGGCATGCAGGGGCGCCAGCGCATGCAGTTTTTGGTCGCGCAACTGTTTGGCGAGTGTGGGCTGCAGCACCGAATAGGTGCCGGCGGAGCCGCAACAAAGGTGGCTGTCGCAGCTGGCCAGCTGCACCTCGAAGCCTAAATCGCGCAGGCCCGACTCGATGCCGCCGCGCAGTTGCTGGCCATGTTGCAAGGTGCAGGGCGGGTGATAAGCGAGCTTGTGCTGGGTGTTTGCATTCAGCAGCAAGGGTTTGAGCCGCGGCACAAGATCGGGCAGCAATTCGCTCAGGTCGCGCGTGAGAGCGCTGAGCTTGGCCGCCTTGTCCGCATAGGCCGGGTCGTCGCGCAGCGCGTGGCCGTATTCCTTGACCGTCACGCCGCAGCCCGACGCATTCATCACCAGCGCTTCGATCTTGCCGGCCTCGGTCAGCCCTTCGACCAAGGGCCACCAAGCGTCGATATTGCGCCGCATATCGGCCAGGCCACCGGCATGGTCGTTCAGATGGCTGCGAATGGCGCCGCAGCAGCCGGCGCCTTCAGCCACCAGGGTCTGGATGCCGGCGGCGTCCAGCACGCGGGCGGTCGCACTATTGATATTGGGCGCCATGCTGGGCTGTACGCAGCCGAGCAGCAAACCCACCTTGCGCGGGTGGTTGCGCGTCGGCCAGTCATGCGCCTGCGCAGCAGCCGGTGCCGGCACCTTGTCCTTCAGGCTGGCGGGCAGCAGCGGCCGCAGCATTTGGCCCAGCTTCATGGCGGGCTTGAAGGCCGGCGAGGTCAGCCCCTCTTTCAGCAACCAACGCGTGGCGCGTTCCTGCAGGGGCCGCTCGACCTTGGCCTCGACGATACCGCGTCCGATCTCCAGCAACTTCCCGTACTGCACACCCGAGGGGCAGGTAGTTTCGCAGTTGCGGCAGGTCAGGCAGCGGTCCAGATGCAGCTGGGTGCTGCGCGTCGGCTCGGCGCCCTCGAGCACCTGTTTGATCAGATAAATGCGGCCGCGCGGGCCGTCAAGTTCGTCACCAAGCAGCTGGTAGGTCGGGCAGGTGGCGGTACAAAAACCGCAGTGCACGCAGCGGCTGAGGATGGCCTCGGCTTCGGCGCCGACCGCTGAGCCTTGAAATTCGGGGGCGAGTTGGGTTTGCATCAGCGCAGGCGGTACTTCAGAGTCCAGAAATAGTCGAGCTCCTGCCATTCGAGCGCTTGCGCGTCGGCCTGCAGCAGCGCCTGCATTTGCTCACGCGTGGGGAAGTTCTTCAGCACCTCATGCCGGCTGCCGTCGCTCAGGCTGCGGACTTGGTAGCCATTGCCGTCGGCGTCGACGCGCGCGATCGGTGTGCTGTCACCTTCCACATAGCGGTTGTCCAGCAAGATCACGGTGGCGCCGGGCGCCAGTTGCCGGTGCAGTTGAGCCAGCCATGCGGCTTGGCGATGCACCGGCACATGTGAAAACCAATGCCCTGCGAAAGCCGCGTCGAACGGCGATGCCGAGCCTGGCACCACCAGGTCCAGCGCGTAAGCATCGGCGAGGCGAAAACTCACCTTGGAGAAGTCCAGTGACTTGGACCGGGCGACGGCCAGCACCTCGGTATTGATGTCGGTGCCTTGCCAGCTCAAGGCCTGGGCGCTGGCGGCCGGCAGCCAATAGCCGGTGCCGGTGGCTACTTCCAGCACATGGCGGCCGCTGAACTGTTCACCCAGCCAGCGCTGGATCCTGGCGATATCGGCTTGCCGGTGGGGGCGCGCAAAGATCTCCTCATACTCATGTGCGCGCTGCGCGTAGTAGCGCGGCATCTGCAGCTTGATGGAGCTGTCGCTGTCAGAGTTCGTCATAAAGCCGGCCCGGGTTGAAGATGCCTTGGGGGTCGAATGAATGCTTCAACTGACGATGAATGCGCATCAGCGGCGCGGCCAGCGGCGCAAACACGCCGCCACTTTTGTCGGCAGCGCGGAACAAGGTGGCATGGCCGCCCGCTTTGGCGGCCAACTCTCGGACCACGTTCGCCGCCATCGGCGTGGCCACCCAACGCTGCGCGCCACCCCATTCGATCAGCTGCTCGCCATGTAGGCTCAGGGCCGGCGCGGTTTGCGGCAAGGACAGCCGCCAAAGCTTGGCCCCGCCTTCGACGGCGCGCGCCGCACCCAGAAAATACTCATCGCTGTGGTCGCGCAGGCCGGCCCAGAAGGGCGCGGCCAATTCGGCCTCGATCAGCTCGCCGCCCAGCGCCTGGCAAGCCGAGTGCACGGCCGCACGCGCACCGCTCAGGCGCAGCAGCAAGGCGCCGTCCCACCAGGCGCTGGCATCGATGGGCAGCGCCTGGCCGCCCCAGCGGTTCAGCTGGTTGAGCGCCTGTTCCTGACCGAGCTCGAAGCGCAGCGTGGCCTGTGCCTTCGGGGCCGGCAGCACCTTCAGTGACACCTCCAGCAGCAGACCCAGAATGCCCATGGAGCCGGCCATCAAGCGGGACACGTCATAGCCGGCAACGTTCTTGATCACCGTGCCGCCAAAGCTCATCGCCTCGGCATTGCCATTCAGCATCGTGACGCCCAGCACATGATCGCGCAGGGCGCCCATGCTGGCCCGCGCCGGGCCGCTCAGGCCGGCGGCCACCATGCCGCCAACCGTGCCGCGCCCGCCGAAGCGCGGCGGCTCGAAGGCCAAGCGCTGGCCCTGCTGCGCCAGCGACTGCTCCAATTCGACGATCGGCGTGCCGGCCTTGACGGTCACCACCAATTCACTCGGCTCATAGCTGCTGATGCCGCTATAGCCGCTCATGTCCAAAAGCTCGCCCGTTGGCGTTTGGCCGTAGAAGGCCTTGCTGCGGTGGCCGCGAATTTCCAGCTTGGCACCGCGCGCGGCCGCGCTCTTGATTTGGTCCTGCAGTTGGCTGATCAGCATGGCTCAGAACCTTGGCAAGTCGGGATGCGCCAGCAAGCCGCGGCTGACATGCATGCGACCGTATTCGGCGCAGCGGTGCAGGGTCGGAATCACCTTGCCGGGATTCAGCAGGCCCTGCGGGTCGAAGGCCAGCTTGACGGCGTGCATCTGCGCCAGCTCGGCGGCCGAGAACTGCACGCACATCGAGTTCAGCTTCTCGATGCCCACACCATGCTCACCCGTCACCGTGCCGCCCAAAGCGACGCTGGCCTCCAGAATTTCGGCACCGAACTCCTCGCAGCGTCGCAGCTGATCCGGGTCCTTGGCGTCGAACAGAATCAGGGGATGCAAATTGCCATCGCCGGCATGGAACACATTGGCGCAGCGCAGCTGGTACTTCTGCTCCATCTGCTGGATCGCCAGCAAGATGTCGGCCAGGTTCTTGCGTGGAATGGTCGAGTCCATGCACATATAGTCCGGGCTGATGCGGCCGGAGGCGGGAAAAGCGTTCTTGCGGCCACTCCAGAATTTAAGCCTTTGCGCCTCGTCCGCGCTGACCTCGCAACGACTCGCCCCGCTGGCCATCAAG
>JADMJQ010000350.1 GCA_018780415.1 Roseateles sp.
CGGCGCCGCCGGTGGCAGTCGACTGGCGCTGGCGGGAGGCCTTGCCGGGGCCGGCCTGGGTGGTGGCCGGCGACGCGCTCAAGGACGAGGCCCGCATCTTGGCCCTGAACCCTCAAGCCTGTGCCCTTAGCTGCGCCGAAGTCTCGATTGGCAGCCGCTGGGCCGATTGCATGGGCCGTTTGCCCGAGCCGGTGGCGGCAGCTTTGGCGGCGCAAACCGCGCGCAGCTTTGCGCATGACGGCGATAGTTTTCAGCTCCTGACCCTGTGGCCGCAAGCAGCGTTGCCGGCCGGGGAAAGGCGGGCCGAGGTCTCGGTGAGCCTGCCGCAGACCCAGCAGATGGCGCATGAGCATGAGTCCTTCAGCTACACCGTCTCGCATGATTTACGTGCGCCGCTGCGGGTGGTCGAGGGCTTTACCCGTATCTTGAAAGAAGACTACGGGCGCTTGCTGGACCGTATCGGCAATGATCACCTGGACCGGGTGATGGGTGCGGCGGCGCGCATGAACAGCATGATTGATTCGCTGCTGTCGCTGGCGCAGTTGTCGGCCCAGCCCTTGGCACGCCAACCAGTCAATTTATCGCAGCTGGCCGGCTTTGTGGTCGAGGAACTGGCGCGCGCCACGCCCGAGCGCAACGTCAATGTGTATATCCAGGCCCATATGCTGGTGCAGGGTGACCCCACGCTCTTGCGCATGGTGCTGGAAAACCTGCTCGGCAATGCCTGGAAGTACAGCAGCAAATGTGCGCAGCCGCTGATTCGTTTCGAAGCCCAGCAAGAGGCCGGTCAGTGGATTTACCGCGTCAGCGACAACGGTGCCGGTTTTGATATGCGCTTTGCCGACCGTCTGTTCGGCGTCTTCCAGCGTCTGCACAGCGCCAGTGAGTTTCAGGGCACCGGCGTGGGGCTGGCCTCGGTGCGCCGCATCGTGCGCCGCCATGGAGGTGAAATCTGGGCCGAGGCCGTGGTCGGCGAGGGCGCCCAGTTTTACTTTACGTTGGCCGGTTGAGCCAGCATCTCGACCGCTTCCACCAGCAGCCTGGCCTGCAACTCCAGCTCGCGACCCTCGGCCGCGGCCAGCTTTTGCAGCCGCGTCAGTGCGTCTTGGCGTGACAGCGAATAGCGGTGCATCAGCACCCCCACGGCGACCGGTGCCAGTTCGTCCAGCACCGTTTTGGGCGGCTCGGTCAGCGCCGCAGCGACGGGCGGCTGCTGGGTTTGCTTGCGGTTGGCAAAGGCCGCCTCCACCGCCGGCACGATCTGGTGAATGTCCAGGGGCTTGACCAAATAGGCCACCGCACCCAGCTCCTTGACCTTGGCGACGGTTTCTTCGTCGGCAAAAGCGGACAAGAACATGAAGGGGATGTGCAGATATTCGCGCAAGTAGGCGGCGACATCAAAGCCGCTCAAGCCTTCCATGCGGATGTCCAGCAGCGCCAACTCGGGCCGGTGCTCGCGCGCCAGCAAAATGGCGTCGTCGCCGTTGTCGGCGTCGATGACCTCGAAACCGGCTTGCGCCAAACCATAGGTCAACGTCGCCAGCACCAGCCGGTCGTCGTCGACGACGAGAATCTTGCCTTTTTCATTGCTCACCGTTGGAGGCCCCCCGCTGTGCTGCGTCTTGGCAGGCTGTGGGCCCACCTTGTTTGCGGCATTGTCACCCAAACCATGCAAGGCTGAGATGCCGGCAAGTTTTGTGCCCGCTCAGGGCTCGCTCAACAGACTGACGCTGGGTGCCAGCAACTCGACGCGGCAGACGACAAAGCCCTCACGTTGCTCCAAGGTCAGGATGGCGCTGCGACGCGGCAGCAAGGCGCGCACCAGGCCCAAGCCGGACACGCCGCCGGGCACCTGGCTCAAGTTGAAGTCAGGCGGCAACTGGCCCGGATTGATGATCTCCACCGCGACGCTATTGGCTTCGCAAATCAGGCTGCAGGACACCACGCCGTCGTGGCTGTGCTTGATCGCATTGCTCAGCAACTCGTTCAAAGTCAGGGCGACCGGGATCGATTCCGCCTCGGGCAGCGCCCATTGATTGACCCGATCCGCCGTCACGCCCTCGATATGCGTGGCGACCGTGCGCCCGGTCATCCTTTGCACCGAGCCAATGATGGCGTCCATCACCCGGCGTATGCGCAGCGGCCCGGAGCCGCCCACCTGCAGGCCGTAGACCTGCGCGATCGCATGCACCTGGCCGACGGCTTCGTTGATGACCCCGGCCACTTCGGGCCGGCGCGCGGCAATCTGTTGCAGCAGGCCGGCCACGCCTTGCAAATTGTTCTTGATGCGGTGGTGGACCTCTCGCACCAGCAATTCGCGCTGCGAGATGGCGGCGTGCAGCCGCGCCTCTTCGGCGGCGCGATGTTCGGTGACGTCGCTGGCGACCAGCAAGAGCTGCTCGGGCGCGCCCACTTCGGACGACTCCGACCCCTCGCTGGTGCCGGCCAGGTGCAAGAAGCGCGCATCCCACACCCGCATCTGCTCGCCGCTGCCCAATCGGTATTCCCGCTGGGTCACCGCGCTGGCCTGCAGCGCTTCCAACATATCGCGGCGAATTTGCTCGCCTTGCTCGCGGCCGAACAGATCCTCCGGGCTGGCGCCCATCAGCTCCGCCTCGCTGCGCCCGGCCAACGCGGCGGCGGCCTGGTTGATCTGCTCCACCCGCAGTGTCTTGGCGTCATGCAAGCTGATCGCCAGCGGCGCCGCTTCAATGATGCGGCTCAGGCTGGCCTGCGCTTGCTGGGTTTGCGCCTCGGCCTGGCGGCGCCGGTCGATGTCCAGCAAGGCGTAGGTCAGCTGCCGCCCGGTGGCGCGCGCGCCGGTCACGACCGCATTGCCGACGACCCAGAACTCGCGCCCGTCGCAGGCCTTCAGCCTGCATTCGAACGCCTCGGTCTGGCCCTCGGTCAGCTCGTCCAGATAATGGCTTTGCCGGAACGGGTGGTCAGACGCGGGCGTGGCGACCACGCTCATCGGCTGACCGGCGAATTCGCTCAGATCACCGCCGAACATGCGCCGCGCCGAGCGGTTCATCCACTCGATGCCGCCGCGCCCGACCGTCACGATGCCCACCAGCACTGAATCCAGCACCGCGCGCTCGCGTTCGGTTTGCAGCATCAGGGACTGCTGGGCGCGCCAGCGGTCATCCACATTGACATAGGTGGCGATCAAGCCCTCGTCGGGCGCGCCCGGGCGCATCACGCGCTTGCTGACTTGCATCCACAGAAAGCTGCCGTCCTGGCGGCGCACGCGCCGCTCGCCGCGCCACAGCCCCTGCGTACGCAAGGCGGTGGCGACTGCCTCGCTCTGATTGTCAAAGTCCATCGAGTTGTCGAACAACTCTTGATGGTCCAGCCCGCTCAGCTCGTGGATGCGGTAGCCGGTCAAGGCGGCCAACGCGTCGTTGGCGCGGGTGACGCGGCCATTGCGCAAGATCGCAATGCCCACATCGGAGAGGCTGAACATCATCTCCCGGTCTTGCACCAAGGCTTCCAATTCGGCCTGCTGCGCCTTCAGGCGGCTGATGTCGCTGATGACGGCGATGCTTTCCTTGCTCGCGTCCGGTGTGTCGATATTGCCGAGCTCGGCAGCGTCACCGGGTCGGGTGACCCGGCGCAGGCTCAAGGACAGCCAGCGCGGTTGCTTTTCTTCGCTGCCGACCTGCAAAAACTCCGCCTCGAAGGTCTGCTGAATCGCCAGGTTAGGCAGTGCGGCCAGAATCTGGCTGCCCAGCTCAGGCAAGGCCGCAAACAAGCTGCCGACCGAGGCACCGGCCGACTGCGGCTGAGTCAGGCCCAGCATATGTTCGAAGCCGCGGTTGCAGCGCAGCAGTTGGTCGCCGCGCAAATAGGCCAGACCTAAGCTGGCGCTGTCCATGATGGTGGTCAGCTCGTGCAGCAATTGCTCGCTGCGGTCCTCGGCCTGCGCCTGCGCCGTCACATCGAGCGTGACCACCGAGGTGGTGCGCTGGCCCGATTTCAGCTGACCCGGCTCAACCCGGGTCAGCAACCAGCGCCGGCCCAGCTCGGGGTGGCGGACCGCGTACCTGACCTCGATGCGGTCGCCCTTTTTGAGCGCTTTTTGTAGGCGCTCAAACTCGGGCAGGGAGGCCGGCTCGACGATGTCGCGGCCGACGCCCTGCAGGCTGGCCAGCGGGTTGCGGGCGGCACCAGCGTGCGACGCCGCACCGGCATTGCTGCGCGGCGCGCGCGGGCGCAGCCAGCCGGCGTCTTGCTGGAAGGTGGCCAGGCCGACGCCGGCGGTGTCCATCAAGGCATCCAGTTGCTGATGGGCCAAATCGCGCTCTTGCTCAAAGGTGCGATCCTCCAGCACGGCCAGAAAGCGTCGCGGCAGGCCACTTTGGCTACCGCTATGCATGCCGCTGAAGGCCTGAAGTCGGCCCAGCAACCAGAGCGTGCGCCCATTCGGCCCCAACAGGCTGGCCTGCGTGAGCAGCGAGGCCTCGGGCTCTGTCAGCGCCAGCAAAGCCTCGGTCAAGGCGCCGCTGTGCCAGCCCAGCAGTTGCTGAATCGCCGGGTCGGCTTCATGCAAGGTGCTCGGCAGCTGCAGGCACAGGGCCGCAAAGGCCGCGTTGTTCTTCAGCAGCAAACCTTGGGTATCAAACAAAACCATGGGCAGCGGGCAGAGCTTGAACCATTGGCTCAGCTCGGCATGCTCACGCGCGCTCACTTCCAAGCTGCATTCTTGCTGCAGCGCCTTGGCCGAGGGCTCCGCGGCCGGCGTCTTGTTGCGGAGCTTCTCGTCGGGGCGAGCATGCAGCAACCAGCGAGCGAGATCGCTGTCATCCTTGGGGGTCAGGGCGAGCAAGCTGAGCCCCGCACGCTGGCCGCCGCCGAGCTTGATGCTGGGGGCAGGGGGGCCGCGCCTGCCTTCGCTGATGGCCCGGCTAGCCAGCCGCAGCCAGTCGCCCAAACGCCCGCCATGGCTGGTTTGCAGGCCATGCAAGCCCTTGGCCATGCTGGGTTGCGGCATCTGCTCCAGCAGGGCCAAGGCGCTTGCATTGGCTTCCAGCAGCTCCAGCGAGTCGCCGAGCAACATCAGCGGATCGCTGATCAAAGCAAACAGGCCGCGCAGGGCGGCCGAGTCTTGGGGCAGGAGGGAGAGCTGTTCTGACATTGATCCCGAGTTTACGGGCCAGCCGAGGCCGGGCGTACTCACTCCAGTTGCGCGGCTTTGCTCAAGGCGCGCAGTACGCACATATTGACTTCCTCCGCACCCAGCATCAGCTGCTCGGTCGCGCTGCGGTAATCAAACACCGAGGCGTCTTCCACCGCACGCACCAACTCCAGATAGGGCTGAAACGGGCCGCTCTCATCGACCAGGGCTTGGCGAACCCGCTCCGGCATCGGAATCGACTGCAAGAGCTTGCTGAACGGTTGCTTCAGCATATGGTCCAGCAAGGAGAACAGGCCGCAGATGAACATCTCGTCGCGCAGCTCCGCATCGCTGCTGTCGCGAGCCAGCTCTTCCATCAGCAGGCCGCGGCGCAAGGCCGCGAACATGATGGGGCGCATGCTGTGGTCCTTGCTGGCCGTCGTCAGCAGCAGCGCCAGCCAGCGCTTCATGCGGGCATAACCCAGCAACATGATGGCGTGACGGAACGAGGCCACCTCGACCGGCAGGCCAAAGGCGGCCGAGTTCAAATAGCGCAGCAACTTGAAGGCCAGGCTGGGGTCGCGCTTGAGCGTTTGCTCCAGGCGCTCGACGTCTTCGCCCTGGTCGATGCGCGACATCAGCTCAACGATGACCTGCAAGTCGGCCTGAACTTCTGCCTTGACCGGTGCGCCGGATGCCGCCGGCGCTTCGTACACGCCTTGCATGGGCCAGCCAATTACGCCGCTGACGCCGCGCGCAAAGCTGGCGTCGATGGCCGCCGCACTGCGCAGGCCGGACTGCAGCTTGGGCAGGCCGGGGTCGCTGCCGGCGTTGGTTGGGGTGTTGGCTTGGGTATTGGCGCGGCTTTCGTCGTCCAGGTCCAGCACCAGGAACTTAAAGCAGGGCTTGATCTCGGCCGTCAAGGCCATGCTGGGCACGCCCTTCAGCAGCAGGGGCGTGCCACGTTTCTTGAGTGCCAGCAGCAGCTCGCCATGGGCGCTGTCGGTGGCCATAAAGGCCGGCACCTCGATCATCAAGTTGGCCGAGGGCTCGGTGCGCAGCAAGCTCTCCAGCAGGTCCTCGCTCAGAACATTGAGAATCACCTGAGCCCCGCCGGCGGGCCATACCTCGGCCACGGCGGCCAGCAGCTCGGAGGCGTCCAGCTTGGCGTCGGGACGCAGCGGCATCACCGTCAGCCGCGTGGCCGTGACCATGCGCTGGCGGTCGATCAAGGGGGTGTAGCCCAGCGCCACAGCGCCCAAAATTTGATGGTTCATGAAGTCGTCTATCCAAGACTTGCGCAAAATTGTTCCAGCTAGGCGTGACGCCGCAGGCAGTACGCCCTGTACGACAAGGCGTCAGAACGACGCTGGGGCGGTTTTGCGTTAGTCATTCAACCGTTGATGTATTGGAACAGCGACATGCGCTGCACCATCGCGTAAGTCTTCAAAGCCGTGTCGTAACCGGTTTGCTGGTTCTGAAAATCGGAGATGCCCTGCACCATATCGAGGTCCTCGGCGGCCGAGCGTTCGGCCTGGTTGTACTGCTTCAAGGCGGCCATGCGGCCTTCGGTGCCGTCCAGATTGTTCAGCCGCTCACCCAACTGGCTGCGCACATTTTGCAGATTGACCATCACCGCATCGATGTCGCGCACGCGGCCGGAGTTCGATTGGGTGATCTCGGCGCCGGTGCGCAGTGGCATGCGCAGCTCGGCGACGGTTCGGTCCAGCACATCGAAGAGCTTGAGCGAGTTGGTGGACGGCGCGATATCAAATTGGTCGCCATCGGCGAGCGCGCCGCTCAAGGTCACCGCCATGCCGTCAAAGGTGATGGCCTTGCCGGTGGCATAGGCGCCGGATTGCACCGACGCGCCGGTGTCCAGGTCGAGGATGTCGTAATTGGTGTTCGGGGCCGTGCCACTGATATTGATCTGGTAGCTGTGGCCGGTCAGCTGAGACGGGTCGGCGACCCGGCCGGCGTCGATCCAACCCTTGGGTGCGCCACTGGTGAGCGTGTTGGGTTTGGGGATGGTCTCGAAATTGCCATTGCCGCTGCGGGCCTGCTCGAAGGTCATGCGCCCATCCACCGTCAGCGGGAAGCTGTCGATATTGCCGGTCTGGATGCTGCCCGACATGCCGTTGAAGCGCACGCCGCCGGCCTGGTCGAGGAAGGGCGGATCGCTCGAACCCTGGCCGGAGAACAAGAACCCGCCGGCGCCGTCACCGCGGTTGGCGATGGCCAGCAACTGATCACGCAGGCCGGCAATCTTGTTGGCCAGACCGACCCGCTCCGAGTCGCTGTAGCTGGCATTGCCGGCGGACACCATGGTCTCGCGCATCTGCTGCAGCAGCTCATTGGCGTCACCCAGGGCGGCCTCGCTCAGGGTGGTGCCATTGCGGCTGGCCTCCAGGGCGCGCTGGTTGGCGTCGACCCGGCTGATGGTGGCCAGCGCCCGCTCGGCGCGCGCCGCACCGGTGGGGTCGTCGCTGGCATTGGCAATCTTCTTGCCCGAAGTCAGCTGTGTTTGCGCAGCCTGCATCTCCTGCTGGCGACGCTGCAGAGTGGCGATGCTGGTGTCAAAAATATTGGCGGTGGACAAGCGCATGATCAAAAACTCCTAGGCTGACCTGATTTAGCGGGCTGCAATCCGCAGCAGCTCATCAAAAATGGCTTGGGCCGCTTGCAGCACCTTGGCCGCCGCTTGATAGCCCTGCTGGTACTGCATCAGGCGGGATGCTTCTTCATCGATATTGACGCCGGCCTGGCCGGCGCGGCTGGCTTCGGCTTCGGCCGCCACGCTGACCGAGACGCCGGACAAATAGGTCGCACCCTGCACGCGTGAGCCGATCTCGCTCATCGACGAGGCATAGGCCTCGTTGATGGTGGAGCCGACCGCCAGGCTGCCGTCGGGCTGCAGGCGCTGGCCGATGAATTTCTCGGTCTGGATGTTCAAGAAGGCCTTGGCGTTGCCATTGTTGGTGGCCGGGTACTTGGTCACTTCGATGGAAATGGTGTCGTCCTTGCGCGGCACGCCGTTCAGGCTCAGCTCAAAGCCCAGGTCGATCGGCGGCACGGCGTTGGGCTCGTTGCCGATGCGCTGGCCGGCCGACCAGGTGCCGTTCAGCACCGAGCCATCGGCCAGCGTCAGGGTGTACTGCAGCTTGGCGGAGTCGCTGGGATCGGGGTCACCGAAGGTCAGTGTCATCGGCGCCTGCGCGCGATCCAGCTTGTTGTTGACCGCATACATCGAGTTGACGGTGGTCGAACCCTTGTTGTCGATATTGGTCGCCGCGCTCAGGGGCGAAGCGGCGGCAATGCCCGAGGTCTGGTCCAGCACGCGGCGCATCTCCAGCGCCGCTTGGCCGACCGGCTCAAGAATGAAGGTGTCGCCATTGCCCGGCGCGCCGGCCGTGAAGTCGATCTTGAAGCCGTCGACGCTATCGCCCTCGGCCACGCTGCGCTGGAGGCCGTCGCTGATACGGGTGAGCAAATAGCTGCCGGCTCCGCCGGTCGGGTCGGCTTGCAGCTTGTAGGCGCTGGCCTGCAACTGGCCGGCATTGGTGATGGTCAGCTTCACATCGGTCAAGAAGCGGCCACTGCCGTCGCGTCCATTGGTGTCGGCGGGCAGGCTGCGCGGCGCGCCGACGGCAAACAGCGGCACGCCGGTGCCCGGTGGCACCGACAGATCCATGCCCAGCGCCTGCTGATCATTGACCCGGCTGGACAGGGCGGCTGCCATCTGCCCCAGCAGATTGCGGGCGTCTTGCAGGTCCTTGTTCTGGAACTTCATCAAGGCGGTCAGCGAGCCACCGGTCAGTACGCTTTCGTCCAGCACGCGGCTGCTGGCCGGGTCGCCAATGCTCAGGCCGGCGCGCTTCACGTCATAGGGGTCGACGGTGACGGACAAGCTTTGTGATTGCCCGCCCAGCACCAGGCTTTGTCCGCCGCCAATGAAGACGCCGAGTGAGCCATCGTCGGAGGGCAGGGTCGTGACCTGGATGTACTCGCTCAAATTTGAGACCAGGCGGTCGCGCTTGTCGAGCAAGTCGTTCGGCGTGTGGCCGGTGCCGATCGCGCCCGAGATCTCGCGGTTCGCGAAGGCAATTTGTTTCGCCAACTGGTTCACCACATCGACATTGGTGCGCATATCGCTGACCACACCGGCCTGCAACTCCGTCAGCTGCTGGCCGGCGCTGGAGAAACGTGAGGCCAGCTCGGTGGCACGCCCCATCACCACCTGGCGCGCCGACGGGTCGGAGGGCCGGCTGGTGACGTCGACCATGGCGCTCAGGAATTGCCCGGCGGCCGCGCCTAAGCCGGTTTCACCCGGCGGGAAGACCTTCTCCAGCTGCGACAGCTTGTCCGCGCTGGTGGAGTCCATATGGGCGAGCGCCTTGGAATTGACGGCCCGACTGGTCAAGAACTCGTTGTGCGAGCGCTCCACCGTCAGCACATTGACGCCACGGCCAAAAAAACCGCCCCCGGTGAATTGGCCGTTAGGTGTGGTCAACAGCACCGATTGGCGCGAGTAGCCCGGCGTGTTGGCATTGGCAATGTTCTGGCCGACGGTCTGAATCGCTGCCTGGTTGGCCATCATCGCGCGGATGCCGATGGAGAGCAGGGATCCCATGCTAGGTGCTCCTCAGCGCAGGCGAATCAGGCCAGGGCGCGTTGCACACGCACCGTGGTGTTGATGACGCGGGCGAGCTTGGCGGCGTACTCCGGGTCGGTCGCATAGCCGGCCTTTTGCAGCCCTTGTGCGAAGCCTTCGGCGCTGCCGCTCTGTGCTTGCGCCATCACCTTGCTGTAGCGCTCGTTGCTGCCGATCAGCTTGGCGTAGTCCTTGAAACCTTCCTCGTAGCTGGCGTAGGCGCGGAACTTGGCCATCACCTTTTGCGGCTTGCCGTCAATGAATTCGGTGGTCTGAACTTCGGCCACGCGGCCGGTCCAACTGGACGTCGCCTTGATGCCGAAGACATTGAAGGACGGTGTGCCGCCGGCGCCGGTGATTTCCCGCTTGCCCCAGCCCGACTCATGCGCCGCTTGCGCCAGCATGAAGCTGGCTGGGATGCCAGTCTGCGCTTCGGCGGCCTTGGCCGCACCATCATGCTTTTGAATGAAGCTCTGCACATGCGGCGCGATGCCTTTTTTGGCCAGTGCCGGCAGCGCTTGCACGCTGGCCTTGTCGCTGGATTTTTCGCCGAGCTTGTCGCCGGTCTTGTCGCTGATGCCCAGCTGGCGTTGCAAATGGCGCTCGATCGCGCCCGACAAGCCGCCTGGCAGGCCGGTCATCTTGCCGGCGAATTGCGTGTCCAGCATCTCGGTGCCGAGCTTGGTGGCCGAGTTCTCCATCATTTCGGAGGACATGGTGGCGGCGCGCATGCTCTTCATCACCTCTTGCATGAAGAGGGACTCGAATTGCTTGGCGGTTTCGCGGATGCTGGACTTGGGGTCGCGCACCGCCGAGCCGCGCAGTGATTCGATCGAGCGGAAGTCGGTGCCACCCGACTTCAGGGTATTGAGAGACAGGGCCATTTCAAATTACCTCCAGCTCGGCATTCAATGCGCCCGAGCTCTTCATCGCTTGCAGGATGGCCAGCAGGTCCTGCGGTGTGGCGCCCAAGGAATTGAGCGCCTTCACCACATCGGCCAACTTGGCGCCGGCCGGCAGTTGGATCAAGTTGCCGGGTTCTTGTTTGATGGCAATGTCGGTCTTTTCGGTGACCACGGTTTGGCCGCCCGACAAGGCATTGGGCTGGCTGATCACCGGCGTTGAGCTGATCGTCACCGACAGGCTGCCATGCGCCACCGCGCAGGCCGCCAAGGTCACGGCCTGGTTAATCACCACCGAGCCGGTGCGCGCATTGATGATGATGCGGGCGGCGGGTTCGGACAGCTCCAGCGTCAGGTTTTCCATGTCCGCCATGAAGTTGACGCGCTCGTCGGCGTCCATCGGTGCGCGCACCCGCACCACCCGGCCGTCCACCGCCTGTGCCACGCCGGCGCCCTTGGCCTTGTTGATGGCACGCGCTACGGCGCGGGCGGTGGTGAAGTCAATCGAATTCAGGTCAAGCTGGATGTAGTCGCTGGTCTGCAGCGGCGTGGCGACGCTGCGCTCGACCAGGGCTCCCGCCGGGATGCGCCCGGCGCTGAGGTGGTTGACGGTGACCTTGGAGCCGCCTGCTGAGGCGCCGGCGCCGGCGATGATCAGATTGCCCTGTGCCATCGCATAGACCTGACCATCGGCGCCGCGCAAGGGCGTGGAGATCAAGGTGCCGCCGCGCAGGCTCTTGGAGTTGCCGATCGAGGCGACGGTAATGTCGATTTGCTGGCCGGGCTGCGCGAAGGCCGGCAGCTGCGCTGTCACCATCACGGCGGCCACGTTCTTGGGCTGTATCGTCACGCCCGGCGGCAAGGTCACGCCGAACTGCTGCAGCATCGCCGACAGGCTTTGGCCGGTATACGGCGACTGGGTGGTTTGGTCGCCTGTGCCGTCCAGGCCCACCACCAAGCCATAGCCGGTCAGGGCATTGTTGCGAACGCCTTGAACGGAGGCGACCTCCTTGATGCGGGCCGCCTCGGCCGCATGGGGCCAACCGAGCAGGGCGCTGAGCAGCAGCAGGGCCGAGAGGAGCGGGCCGTTGGCGCTGAAGGAGGTGGTTTTTGAGGAGGTTTGCATGATGGTCGTGAAGGGGGACTTCTACGACCGATTCTGCGCAAACTTAAATCGGCGAAAGGTTCAAAAAGAAGCGCGAGAACCAGCCTATTCCATGTATGTCGGAGGTGGCGCCGCGGCCCTTTTGTTCGATCCGCACATTGGCCACCGAGGCCGAGGCGATGGTGTTGCCCTGCGTGATCATATGGGGGTCGACCTGGCCCGAGAAGCGCAGAACATCGACGTTATGGTTGACGCCGATCTGCTTCTCGCCGCTGATCAAGAGGTGGCCGTTGGGCAGCACGGCGGTCACCACCGCGGTGATGCTGCCGGAGAAGTTGTTGGAGTTTTCGTTGCTGCCCTTGCCGGCCGCCGTGGTGGCCGAATTGCCGGCGGTGGACGCGCGCGCAAAGGCCTTGGGGCTGACGAAGGGAATCGCCGACACCTCGGCGCTGATCGTGCCGCTCTTGTTCAAGGCGCTGGTCGAGCTTTGGCTGGCGCTGATTTTCTCGACGATCTGCACGATCAAGGTATCGCCGGCCAGGCGGGCGCGGTGATCCTCGAACAGCGGCCGATAGCTGGCCGCCTGGTAGATAGAGCCGTTGCTGGGGCTGTGTTGGGGCAAGGACGGCAGCGTCACGACCGGGCCCGGCTGCAGCTCGACCTGGGGTTCGCGGTAGAGCGTGCCGCAGCCGGCGGCGAGCAGGGTCCAGGCCAGCGTGCAGGCAATCGTGCAGGGCAGTGCGAGCCGGCGCATAGAGGAGTGCAGAGAGTTCATGATGGGCCTCAAATTTGAGCGAGCTTTTGCAGCATCTGGTCCGAGGTCTGGATCGCCTTGGAGTTCATCTCATAGGCGCGCTGGGTTTGAATCATCGCCACCAGTTCCTCCACCACATTGACGTTGGAGGTTTCCACATAGCCTTGCTGCAGCATGCCCAGCCCGTCCGAGCTGGGCGCGCCGTTGGTCGGGGTGCCCGAGGAGGCTGTTTCGGTGAAGAGGTTCTGGCCCTTGGGGTCGAGGCCGGCCGGATTGATGAAGCTGGCCAGCTGAATCTGACCCACGGTCTGCGGTGCCGGGTTGCCGGGCACCGTGATGCTGACCGTGCCGTCATTGCCGACCGTCACGCTTTGGGCATTGTTCGGAATGGTGATGCCGGGCAGCAGCGTCATGCCGTTGTTGTTGACGATCTGACCGGCCGCGCTGAGCTGGAAGGAGCCGTCGCGGGTGTAGGCGGTGGTGCCGTCCGGCTGCTGAATCTGGAAGAAACCATTGCCCTTGATGGCGATGTCCAGATTGTTGCTGGTCTGCTGCAGATTGCCTTGGGTGTAGACCCGCGCGGTGGCGACCGGGCGCACGCCCAGGCCTATCTGCAGGCCGGTCGGCAACTGGGTTTGCTCGGTCGTGTTGGCGCCGCTTTGGCGCAGGTTTTGGTACATCAAATCCTCGAAGATGGCGTGCGAGCGCTTGTAGCCATTGGTCGAGACATTGGCCAAATTCTGCGAGATGGTGTCCAGCTGGGTTTGCTGAGCTTCCATGCCGGTCTTGGCGATATAGAGGGAGCGAATCATGGTGGCTGTCCTTGAAGATCGACGTTAGGTGGAGCCAAGCAATTTGGACGACTGCTGGCCCTGCGTCTGGGCAATCTGCAGCAGCTTCATCTGCTGCTCGAACTGGCGGGCGGCGGCGATCATGCCGACCATGGTCTCGACCGGGCTGACGTTGGAGCCCTCCAGCGCGCCGTCCTCGACGCGCGCGTCCGCATTCGCCGGCAAGTCGCCGTCGGGGGCGCGAAACAGACCGTCCGGCCCGCGGGTCAGGGGCGCCTCGGGCGTGACGAGCTTGAGCCTGGCGACCGTGCTGGTTTTACCCTGGCTGTCTTTGGCACTGATGGTGCCGTCGCCGCCGATGGCCAGCTCGGTGTTTTGCGGCACCGTGATGGGGCCACCGTCACCAATCACTTGCAGGCCATTGCGCGTCACCAACAGGCCTTCGGCATTGATGTCCAGCGAGCCGGCGCGGGTATAGGCCTCGGTGCCGTCCAGCCCCTGCACGGCCAGCCAGGCGTTGTCCTTCATGGCCACGTCCAGATTGCGTCCGGTGGCTTGCACCGGCCCGCCGTTGGGGTTGTAGCCGGTGGTGGTCTCGAGCGCGTAGGCCCGCGTGCTGGCGCCGTCGCCATTGACCGGTACCGCCCGGAACGCCTGCAACTCGGCCCGAAAGCCGTTGGTCGAGACATTGGCCAGATTGTTGGCGAGCACATCCTGGCGCTGCATCGAGGCCTTGGCGCCGGCCATCGAGAGGTAAATCATGCGGTCCATGGTGGGCCTCCTTCAGTCCGGCATTGCTCGTGCAACATCATCAACGCAGGTTGACGATGGTTTGCAGAACTTGGTCTTGGGTCTTGATGGTTTGCGCGCTGGCCTGGTAGGCACGCTGCGCCGTCACCATATTGACCAGCTCGGCGGTCAGGTCGATATTGGATTCCTCCAGCGCACCGGACTGGATGCGGCCCAGATTGCCGTCTCCCGCGACGCCGACCACCGCCTCACCCGACTCCAGCGTGCGCGCCCAGCGGTTGCCGCCCAGCGGCTGCAGGCCCTGCGGGTTGATGAAGTTGGCCAACTCGACCTGGCCCGCGGGCTTGGACTGGCCGTTGGAATAGCGCGCCGTGACGACGCCGGTTCCTTCGATCACGATGCCCGCCAACTGCGCCGGCGCATAGCCGTTCTGGGTCAGATTCGTCACCCCGAAGCTGGAGCCGTTTTCGCTGGCACCCAAAAGGTTCAACGAAGCCCCGAGGATTTCCAAGGTGGACCCCTTGGTCGTCTGGGTGGCCGGCACATGAAAGGCCAGCTCGGTCGTCGGCGAGATCGGCTTGCCGCCCTTGGGGTCGAACTCCAGCGTGGTGTACGGAGACAGCATGCGTGCCACCGTCGGCGGGATGGCGGTGGGGTCGGCCGGCGCGGTGAGGATGGGGTTGCCGTCGGCGCCCTGGGTGAAGAACTCACCGTTGGCGGTCGCAAAAACATTCCATTTGGTGGTCTCAAGCGGGTCCACCGGGTCGGTCGGTGGGTCGGCCAGCGGGCCTGTGACGGGCTGGACCTTCTGAAAATAGAAGGTAACCGCGACGCTTTGCCCCTTGGCGTCATAGGCCGTCATCGAGGTGGCGTTGTTATAGGTTTTTGCATCCTTCAAATTGATGCCGGGGTCGGACGTTTTGCCGCTGTAGGTGGCGCGCGAGTCAAGATTGAATTCCATCTTGACCTCGGTGGTCGGTTGCGGCGCGATGCCGGCGGTGGGCAAGCGCAGGGACTGGGCCAAGCCGGGTTGAATCACGCCGGTCGCGTCCGCCGGGTAGCCCAAAAGCTTGAGCCCCTCACCGTTGACGATGAAGCCTTCCTGGCTGATCTTGAACTGCCCATTGCGCGAATAGGACACCGGGTTCTTGCCGTCGCCGACCTGGAAGAAGCCGCCGCCGTTGATGGCCATGTCCATCGGGTTGTCGGTCGAGGTGACATTGCCCTGGGTGAACTGCTGCGAGACCGTCGACAAGGTCACGCCGATGCCGATCGGGCTGCCGCCGCCGCCGCTGAGGGCGCCGGCATAGACCTCCTTGAACTCGGCCCGCGAGGACTTGGCGCCATAGGTGCCGGCATTGGCAATATTGTTGCCGATCACGTCGAGGTTTTTGGCTGCGGCATTGAGGCCGGATAGACCTTGTTGGAAGCTCATGATGGTGCCTTGTTCTGGGGTGCGTTGGGAGTGAAATCAGTCGATCGTCTTGATGCTGCCGTAGTCCACCAGGCCGGCGTTTTGCAGCTGCAGCTGCAGCTTTGATCCGCTGGTGTTGACGGCCAGCACCTTGTCAAGGCTGTAGGCCAGGCTGGCTACGGCGGCGGCCCCGTTGGTGGCGGTGATGCGGAAGTTGTAGCTGGCGGCCGGGTCGTTCTTGTCGGCCGCCCACTCGAAGCTGTGCCGGCCTGAGCCCTGCGCGCCAAGTTGAACTGTGTCGACCACAGTGCCGGCCGGGCTGAGCACTTCCAGCTTGACGGCATTGGCCGCGGCACCGAGCTCAAACACCCCGGCGCCGACGCCTTCCTCCATCTGCAGGCGGTTGCCTTCGACCGTGACATCCCGCCCGACCAGCGAAACGCTCTGCAGCGCTTGCATCTGAACAAACTGTGAGGACAAGGCCTTGATGCTGGTGTCCAAGGTGCTGACGCCGGTGACCGTCTGGATCTGCGCCATCTGGCTGGTCACCTGCGCGTTGTCCATCGGGTTCATCGGGTCTTGATTCTTCATCTGCGCGATCAGCAGCTTCATGAACCGGTCCTGTGTGTCGGCTGCGTTTTTGGCGCTTTGGGCCGCCAGCGTGGTGGTCGCTGAGGTGCCTGAGGTGTTGGTGACTGCGGCTGTGGCCATGATGAGCTTTCTGCGTCAGTCCTCAGGACTGACCGAGTTGCAGGGTTTTGAGCAACAGGCTTTTGGCCGTGCTCATCACTTCGATATTGTTTTGGTAGGAGCGCGAGGCCGAAATCATGTTGACCATTTCCTCGACCGTGTTGACGTTGCTGTAGGTCACATAGCCCTCGGCATCGGCTTTGGGATGCTTGGGGTCGTGGATGCGGCGGCCCGGCGTTTGGTCTTCGCTGATGGTGCTGACGCGCACGCCGGCGCTGGCGGGGTCATTGCCTGCGCCGACCAAGGCGGTCTGAAACACCACCTGACGCGCTTTGTAGGCCTGGCCATCGGGGCCGGCCACGGTCTCGGCATTGGCCAGATTGCTGGCCACCACATTGAGCCGTTGGCTTTGCGCGCTGACCGCGCTGCCGGCGACATTGAAGATCTGGAACATTGACATGAGGGACTCCTGTTCTCAAGCTGATTCGCTGGCGTCAGGCTGAGTTGTGCGACTTCATCGCATCCAGCGCGGTGCGCACCGAACCGCTGATGAAGCGCAGCGTCGCCTCGTACTTGACCGAGTTGTCGGCGAAGCTGGCGCGTTCGCGGTCCATGTCAACGGTGTTGCTGTCGAGATTGGTTTGCGCCGCGGTGGAATACTGCTGCTGGCTTTCGCTGCGCGCACCGGCCGGCGGCGCGATATGAGCGCTTTGGGTGGTTCTGAGGGCGCCGGCTTGAGCGGCCCCTGAGCTTGCCTCCCGCAGGGCGCGCGCAAAGTCCATGTCCTTGGCCTGAAAGCCCGGCGTGTCGGCATTGGCGATATTGCTGGCCAGCAGGCGCTGCCGCTCCGACCGCAGCGTCAAGGCCTGGGTCTGGAAGTTCAAAGCATCGGTCAGTCGGTTCAGCATGATGGGTACCTCTTGTTCGCGGCCGACTCAAACATCAATCAAGTGCGGCGCTCAATTCCTTGCTGGCTGACGAGAGTCGGGCGCTGGGCAAGGGAATAGGCGATGTGGACGGATTGTGTTTGCGGCCTGCAGAAAACATTAGCGGGATAAGCAATGGCTTTGCTGCGCATTTCGCGGCAAGCCCGCCCTGAGCCCGGGACTAAAGTTCAGCCATGTTCCAGATTCGCCCACATCCCCTTCAAAGTGCTCGCCGACTGGCCGGCCTTGCGTGCTTGGTCGTGTGCTTGGCGCTGGCTGGCTTTGCCCGTGCAGCCCAAGCTCAAGACGAAGGGGCACTGAACGCCGAGTTGGCGGTGCAGGTGCAAAAAGTAGCCCAGGCCGGTGCCCGGGCGGGTACGCCGGCGCAGGCCAGGGTTGAGGTTCAGATTGGTAAGCTCGACCCCCGGCTGAAGTTGGCGCCGTGCAAGCAGGTGCAGCCCTACTTGCCACCTGGCCTGCAGATGTGGGGCCGCAGCCGGATCGGACTGCGTTGTCTTGACGGCCCGGTACGCTGGAATGTCAGCTTGCCCGTCACGGTCAAGGTCTATGCCCGCGCCCTGGTCGCCGCAGACGCCTTGCCGGCGGGGGCGATGCTGACTCAAGCTCTGCTCAGCACGGCCGAAATAGATATAGCGGCCGAGGCCGGTGCGGTATTCTCGGATGCCGACGGACTGGTCGGACGCACGCTCAGCCGCCCCCTGGCGGCCGGGGAAGCGGTGCGTAGCCACAGTTTGAAGGTGCGGCAATGGTTCGCCGCTGGTGAAACCGTGATGGTGCGGGCCGTAGGCTCGGGCTATTCGGTCGCCAGGGAAGGCCAGGCTTTGACGGCGGGGCTGGAAGGCCAGAACGTCAAGGTGCGGTTTGAGAATGGCCGGATAATTTCCGGCAGGGCGGTTGGAGACAGGCATGTGGAGATGCTGCTATGAATGCAGTCGAGCGCTTGCTGTCGCCAATACACAGGCAGTCTCGTCGCCGTGGCTCGGTCGCCACGACGCAGGGGAGGTTTTTTGTCAAAAGTTCTAAAGTTTTCTCGTTCCCTGTCGATACACCGAAAAAGCCGCTCTGTTTTGAGAGAACGTCGAGCGGGTTTGAGCAAAACCTGGAAAGACTTGGATTCAATCCACGTCTATGGAGAACACCATGAAGATCGGTAACAGCCCTGAAGTCGCGTCTACCCCGGTTGGGATAGACAAGCCCGCAGCGGGCCAAACGGGACGGTCGGCAGCCAATGGCGGCAGCACGCCGGTGGGCGGCAAGAAGTCGCCAGAAGCCAGTGCGAAGCTGGAGTTGTCAACCAACGCCACCCAGCTGCTGCAAGGCGTGCCCGACGACGGCAGCTTTGATGCGGCCAAGGTCGGGCGGATTTCCCAGGCCATCACGGAAGGCAAGTTCACCGTCAATGCCAATGTGATCGCGGAAAAATTGATTGCGAACGCGCAAGAAATGCTCGGTCGAATGACGCCGCACTGAGTTGCGGCGGCGGCCCCTAGGTGGCCGCAGCGAGTTTTTTTCCAGGACCTGGACGCCAACTGCGCGTTCTCAACGCCTTATGGCGGGGATAGTCATGCAAGCTTTGCCCACCTCAGATCCAAATGCCGCGGCGGTCAGCCAGCAGCTTGAACAGCCCTTGTTGGAGGTGGAGAGCTGCCTGAATTTGCTCGGCGACGCCTTGCTGCGCCGCGACACCGGCGCGATCGAACAATATGCCGCCAAGTTGCACCAAGCCTTGGCGCAAGCGATTTCGTGTTTCAGCGACGCTGCCCGCAGTGGCTCGGTGCCGCCCAATCTACGTCACCGCCTGGCTTTGGCCGGCGGCCGTGTGGCGGCGCAGCGCGAGTCGCTCGCCCGGGCCACCGCCGCCTTGGACCGGGCCATTGATGTGCTGATGCCGGGTGAAAACACCGGCCTGTACTCTGCCTCCGGCAAGAACGAGCGCAAGGCCTTGGGTGGGTCGATTCAAGCCTGATCCCGCGCCAAGCCCCTTGCTCAAAAAGCCACGCTAGCGAAGCGTGGCTTTTTTGCTTACGCAGTCGAGATACTGGTGGCCATCGGGCGGCAAGCCACTTCGCTGCGAAGCCCAGATCATTTCACCCAGGCAATCCATGGCGACATGCTGGGCTTCGTGCAGAGAATTGCGTTTGGCCGCCAGTAAATCGATGGCTTGGCGAATGCCATGGGGCTGATCGATAGCCTGCTGCTCGCTGATGGTCAGGTGCATGGACAGGTGCAAAAACGGATTGCTGCGGCCTTCTTCGACGCTGTAGACGGCGGCCAGCGCGGCGGCCTCATCGGCCAGCTCGGCGTGGTATTCGGGATGCTGCTCTATCCATTCGGCCGCAATGGCCTCCATCGGGATCAGCGGTTGCTGGTCGCGCAGCTTGCGATAGGTGGCGCAAAAAAAGCGCCGGACGTCGAGTTGTGAGGGTGCAAACATCATCTGATTGTCGCAGCGCCGCTGTTTGCGCGCTGCTGCGACTGCGTATGGGCGGCTAATATGAGCGGCCGTATTCAAAGCAAGGAGCTGTTGTCATGCCTGTGATTTTGATCGCCAATCCCAAGGGCGGGGTGGGTAAAAGCACAGTCGCCACCAATACGGCGGGCTACCTGGCCCGGCGCGGCCATGCGGTGATGCTGGGTGATGTGGACAAGCAGCAGTCGGCGCGGCGCTGGCTGGCGCTGCGCGCGCCCGAGTTGCCGGCCATTAAGGGTTGGGACTTTGACGGCGAGCAGACCGTCAAACCGCCCAAGGGCGTCAGCCATGTGGTGATGGACAGCCCCGCCGGCTTGAGCGGCAAGAAGCTGAGGGCACTGTACAAATTGGCCGACAAGATCTTGATCCCATTGCAACCCAGCCTGTTTGACATTCAGGCCACCTATGACTTTGTGCAAAGGCTGCAAGAGCTGAAGGCCGAATGCGGCAGCGATGCCTCGGCCCCACAAGTGGCGGTCGTTGGGATGCGGGCCAAGGAAGGCACCTTGTCGGTGCAGCAGTTGCAGGACTTTTTGCCCGAACTGGGAGTGCCGGTGCTGGGCCTGCTGCGCGACACGCAGAACTATGTGCAGTTGGCGGCGCGCGGCCTGACGCTGTGGGACGTGGCGCCGAGCCGGGTCGAGCGCGATCTGGCCCAATGGCTGCCCGTCACCGCATGGCTAGAGGGCGGGCATGCGTGAGTTTGAGCGACTGCTGGATTTGACCGAGCTGGTGGGTCAAGAAATCGGGCTCAGTGAGTGGATTCTGGTGGACCAGGCCCGCATTCAGCGCTTCGCCGATGCCACCGATGATCAGCAATGGATACACACCGACCCGCAGCGGGCGGCCGCCGGCCCGTTTGGCGCCTGCATCGCGCATGGTTTTTTGACGCTCAGCCTGATTCCGCGTTTTTTTGAAACCGCCTTCACGGTGCGCGAGAGCCGAATGGCTTTGAACTACGGCCTCAACCGCGTGCGCTTCCCGGCGCCGGTGCCGGTAGACAGCCGGCTGCGCGGGCGCTTCAAGCTCCTTGGCTTCGAGCCGGTCGACGGCGGCGTGCAACTGTGCATTGAGGTCAGCGTCGAGCGCGAGGGCGCGGCCAAACCGGTCTGCGTCGCCGAATCGCTGACCCGGCAGTTCCGCGAGCGCGCCTAGCCCTATCATTTGCGCCATATGAAGAAAAAAGTACACAGCCAAAAGGGACGCCCATGAAAGTCTTGCTCATCGATGATCATCCGCTGATCCTGTCGGCGCTGAAGACCGTCATTGAAGGCCTGGACGACAGCGTCGAGGTGATCGGCGCCGACAGCGCCGCGGCCGCGCGCCTGGAATTGGGCAAGCATGCCGATTTCGATTTGGTGCTGCTTGATTTGCAGCTGGGCGATGCCAGCGGTTTTGATGTGCTGGATGAGTTTCGCGCCGCCTATCCGGCCTTGCCGGTGGTGGTGATCTCGGCCTCCGACCGTGCCAGCGACGTGATCCGCGCGATCGACCAGGGCGCGATGGGCTTTGTGCCCAAACGGGCCGGCACCGAATTGCTGTCGCAAGCGCTGAAGCTGGTGATGGCCGGCGGCATCTACGTGCCACCGATGAATTTGGGCGCCCAGGAAAGCCCCAGTTTGAGCGGCAAGGCCTCGACCAAACAGGCCAAGCTGGTGCAGATCCAGCAGCAGGCAATGGCGTCAAATTACCAGGTGTCCACCGGGCTGGAAAGTCTGGCCCTGACGCCGCGCCAAACCGATGTGTTGGCCCTGCTTTTGCAAGGCAAGCCGAACAAGATCATCGCGCGTGAACTGGGCATCACGGTGGAGACGGTCAAAGACCATGTGGCCGCCGTGCTGAAGGCACTCGGCGTGGGCTCTCGAACCCAGGCGGTCTTGGCGGTCGGCCAGATGGTGCAGCACCAGCCGGAGACGATGTTCTCGACCTGGCGCGGGGCGCCCACCAGCTGAATCAAGCTCAGCTCGGGCTGTAGGCCAGCCTGACGTAGATCGGTGCGAAGGCCTCGGCCTGGGTAATTTCCAGCAGTCGCTCGCGCGCCAGCTCCAGCATGGCGATGAAGGTCACCACCAGCACCGGCTGGCCGCGGCTGACATCGAACAAGTGCTGGAACTCCAAAAATCGCTCACCTTGCAGGCGCCGCAACACGATGCTCATATGCTCGCGTACCGACAACTGTTCGCGCGAGATCTTGTGGTGCTGATTGAGCTTGGCGCGGCGCAGGATGTCGGCCCAGGCGTCGCGCAAGTCATTCGCGTTCACGTCCGGAAAGCGCGGCTGCAGCGATTGTTCGATATGCACTTGGGCGAGCTGAAAATCGCGGCCCGCGACCGGCAAGGCGCCCAGCCGCGCGGCGGCCAGCTTGATCTGTTCATACTCCAGCAGGCGGCGCACCAATTCGGCGCGGGGATCCTCGGGCTCGGAGCCGTCCTCGGACTTCTTGGGCGGCAGCAGCATGCGTGACTTGATCTCGATCAGCATCGCCGCCATCAGCAAGTACTCGCTTGCCAGCTCCAGATTATGTTTGCGCAGCTGGTCGACATAGCTCAGGTACTGGCGCGTCACATCGGCCAGCGGGATGTCCAGAATATTGAAATTCTGGCGCCGGATCAGGTAGATCAGCAGGTCCAGCGGACCTTGAAAGGCTTCGAGAAAAAGCTCCAGCGCGTCCGGTGGGATGTACAAATCCAGCGGCATCTGGAACAGCGGCTCGCCGTACAGCCGCGCCACGGCGACCGCGTCCACGGTCTCGGGCAGACCCGGCACGGCCGGCGCCAAGGGGTCGAGTGCGGGCAGGCTGACGCTGGTGGGAGCGACGCTCATGCACTCAATCGGCCGGGCGCAAACTACTTGGCGCTGGTCTGGTAAACGTAGGGCTGCTGGGCCACGCGAGCGGCCCTGAACTCGGCTTGTTCGGCGCGGTCAACCGGCTTTTCCCATAGCAGCGCGCGGCCGGCGCGCTGTTCTTGCTCCAGCGTCGGCTTCTTGGCCTTCAGTTCATCGATGAAGCTGCTGACTTCGGACTTGTAGGGCTTCCAGAACAATGGCATGGCGGTGGCTTGGGTGACGTGAAAGACAGCAGTTTACAGGGGCGAGGGCTTGGCCGAGCCCAGCCAGGCCTGTAAATCGGCATGAATACCTGCGGCGCCCACGCTCGCCGCCAGTCCACCTCGGCGCACCAGGCTGGCGACTTGGCTCTGCATGCCGCACAGCACCAGGCGGCGCTGCTGGCGGGTGAGCGTGCGCTGCAGCTGCAGCAGGGCGTCCAGGCCCGAGGTGTCGATCGAGATCAGCAAATGCATGTCCAGCACCACGCAGCGGCACGCGGCGGGCAACTGCTCGGCCAGGTTCTCGACTTTGCCGACCGCGCCAAAGAACAAGGAGCCATACAGCTTCATGATGTGAGCGTCGACTGGCTGGCCCGGCATTTGCAGCGGCTCAACGGTGAACAGCTGGCTCATCCGAAAGATGAAGAACAGGCAAGCCAGCAAGAGCCCGACCTCGACAGCCACGGTCAGATCAAACACCACCGTCAGCACGAAGGTGCCGAGCAAAATCGTCCGGTAAGGCAGGCTGAATTGGCGCAGTCGCGCGAACTCATGCCATTCGCCCATCTTCCAGGCAACCACCAACAAGATGCCGGCCAAGGCCGCCAAGGGGATGTGCGCTGCCAAAGGCGCCGCCAACAAGATGATGATCAGCAGACTCAGCGCATGCACCATGCCGGCCACCGGGCTGGTGGCGCCGGCCCGCACATTGGTGACGGTGCGGGCGATCGCGCCGGTGGCCGGGATGCCGCCGAAGAAGGGCGTCACGATATTGGCGATGCCCTGGGCCATCAGCTCCTGATTCGGGTCGTGGCGGGGCTGCTCGCTCAAGTTGTCGGCCACGCGAGCACAGAGCAGGGATTCGATGGCGCCCAGCAGGGTGATGGTCAGCGTCGGGATCAGCAGCAGCTTGACCGTGGCCCAGCTGAAGTCGGGCAGGGCGAAGCTTGGCAGCGCTTGCGGGATGCCGCCAAAGCGGCTGCCTATGGTTTCGATCGGCAACGAGAGCCAGTAGGTGGCGGCGGTCGCGCCCACCAAGGCGATCACGGTGCCCGGCAGCTGCGCCATCCAGCGCTGCATGCGGCCACGCAGCGATGGCGCGTCGCGCTGCATCTCGTAGGTTTTCGGCCACAGCACGACGACGGCAATGCAGGCTGCGCCGACCAGCGGGGCCCAGATCTGCGTCTGGCGCCAATGGGCACTGAGCACCGCAATCTGGCTGAAGAAGTCGGCCGGCATCTGCGTGATCTTGAGGCCGAAAAAATCCTTCAGTTGGGACAGGCCGATCAAGACCGCGATGCCGTTGGTGAAGCCAATCACGATGCTGACCGGGATATAGCGCACCAGCACGCCCAGTTTCAAGGCACCCATCAAGAGCAGGAGGCCGCCGGACAAGATCGTCGCGATAAGCAAATTGGCCAGGCCGTAGCGCTGCACGATGCCGTAGACGATGACGATGAAGGCACCGGCCGGACCGCCGACCTGCACGCTGGAGCCCCCCAGCGCCGAGATCAAAAAGCCGGCAATGATGGCGGTGAAGATGCCTTGCTCGGGCTTGACGCCGGAGGCGATCGCAAAGGCAATCGCCAAGGGCAGGGCGACGATGCCGACCGTCAGGCCGGCGCCGATATCGGCAATCAGCCGTTGGCGCGAATAGGACTGCAACAGCCCCAGCGAGCGGGGACGGAAAGGGTGCAAACGAGCCGGTTTGACTGGCATCGCTTGGCCGAGGGCTTTAGCGCACGCGCATGCCGGGTTGAGCGCCTGGGAAGGGTTCCAGCACAAAGATGCCGGGATTGGCCTTCTCGTCGGCATGCGAGGCTGCCAGCACCATGCCCTCGCTGATGCCGAACTTCATCTTGCGCGGTGCCAAGTTGGCCACCAGCACGGTCAGCTTGCCTTCCAGCTGCTCGGGTTTATAGGCGCTCTTGATGCCGCTGAAGACATTCCTCAAGCGGCCCTCGCCGGCGTCCAGCGTCAGGCGCAGCAGCTTGTCCGAGCCTTCCACATGTTCGGCCTTGACGATCTTGGCAATGCGCAGATCGACCTTGCTGAAATCATCAATTTTGATCTCGGGCGCCAGCTCTTCGCCGCCGGGAATCACCTTGGGCGCTTCGGGTGCTTCAAACAAGGCGTCCAGCAGCTTGGCGTCGACGCGCTGCATCAGATGCTGATAGCTGCCGATCCGGTGTGGACCCATCGCCCGAGCGGCGTCGGCGAACTGCAAAGGCTCGACGCGCAAGAACGCCTCGACCTTGGCCGCCAGCTCCGGCAAGACCGGCTTCAGGTAAATCGTCAGCAGACGGAAGGCCTCGATGCAGACGCTGCAGACATCGTGCAGCACGGCGTCCATGCCTTCCTTCTTGGCCAGGTCCCAGGGCTTGTTCTGGTCCACATACTCGTTGACCCGGTCGGCCAGCAGCATGATCTCGCGCAGCGCCTTGCCGAACTCGCGTTCCTCATACAGCACGGCGATTTGATCGGCATGGGCGCGCAAGCCGTCCAGCAGCGTGCGGCCCTCGACACCGAGGTCACCGGATAAATGGCCGTCAAAGCGTTTGGCCAGGAAGCCGGCCGCACGCGAGGCGATATTGATGTATTTGCCGACCAGATCGCTGTTGATGCGGGCGCAGAAGTCTTCCGGGTTGAAGTCGATGTCTTCGACCTTGGCGTTCAGCTTGGCCGCGATGTAGTAGCGCAGCCATTCGGCGTTCAGGCCCAGGCCCAGATACTTCAGCGGGTCAAGGCCGGTGCCGCGGCTCTTGCTCATCTTCTCGCCGTTGTTGACGGTCATGAAGCCATGCACATAGACGTGATTCGGCGTCTTGCGGCCACTGAAATGCAGCATCGCCGGCCAGAACAGCGTGTGGAAATAGGTGATGTCCTTGCCGATGAAGTGGATCTGCTCCACCGTCTCGTCGGCCATATAGGCATCGAAATCGCCACCGGTCTTGGCGAAATAGTTTTTCAGCGAGGCCAGATAGCCGACCGGCGCGTCCAGCCAGACATAGAAATACTTGCCCGGCGCGTCCGGGATCTCGATGCCGAAATAGGGCGCGTCGCGGCTGATGTCCCAGTCGCCGAGGCCGCCCTTGCCGTCGGCATCTTTGGCAAACCATTCCTTGACCTTGTTGAAGACTTCGGGCTGCAAGCGGCCCGGTGTTTGCGTCCATTCTTCAAGGAAAGCGACGCAGCGTGGGTCGCTGAGTTTGAAGAAGTAATGCTCGGAGCTCTTCATCACCGGCGTCGCGCCGGACAGCACCGAGAACGGATTCTTCACCTCGGTCGGCGTGTAGACGGCGCCGCAGACCT
>JADMJQ010000159.1 GCA_018780415.1 Roseateles sp.
CTCGATGCCGAAGTAGTAGTCGGGGTCGGCCTGGCTGATGTAGATGGTCTTCAGCGTCTTCTTGCTGTCCAGCACCATGGCGGCGATGCGCAGGGCGTCGGCGCGGGTGAAGCCGGTGTCCAGCAGCACGGCATCGGTCTTGCCGGCGATCAGCACGGCGTTGACGTGGAAGCTGCCGGCGTCGGCGTTATAGACCTGCAGGGTCAGTGGGGCGGCGGGTGTTGCAGTTTGTGCAGCGGCGTCCTGAGCAACGGCGCCCAGCGTCAAGGCCAGCGGAGCGATCAGGCGAACCAGGGTGCGAGTACGGAAGTTCATGGCGTGTCTTTCGGTGTGGTGAAGGAATGCCTAGACTTTAAAAAAATCGCCTCAGTAGATAAATAACCCAGATGTAGACTGTTTATCTACTAAATTGAGCTAATCATGGACCGCTTCATCGCCATGCAGGTGTTTGTGGAGATTGCCGAGCGCGGCAGCCTGACCGAGGCCGCCGCTGCGCTGGACATCTCGCGGGCGATGGTGTCGCGCTATCTCGAAAGCCTGGAGCAGTGGCTGGGCGCGCGCCTGCTGCACCGTACGACCCGGCGCGTCAGCTTGACCGAAGCCGGCGCCGAAGCACTGACTGGCTGCCGCCAGGTGGTGGAGTTGACGCGCGATATTCGTTCAACCGCAGGCGCGCGCCAGATCGAACCCAGCGGTCGGCTACGGATTGCGGCCAGCGCCTCGTTTGCACAGGCCTGCCTGGCCGACGCCATGGCGGACTTTCTGGACCTGTATCCACGCACCCAGATCGAGCTGCTGGTGCAAGAGCGCGCCGTCAATCTGGTCGAGGAGCGCATCGACCTGGCCGTGCGCATCGGCAATCAGCTGGACGAGTCGCTGGTGGCGCGCCGCCTGGGCGTTTGCAACTCGGTGCTGTGCGCCGCGCCGGCCTATCTGGCCAGCGCCGGCGCGCCGCAGGCGCCGCAGGCGCTGAGCGCGCACCGCTGCATCACGCATGCCCATGTGGGCCGCAGCGAGCTGCGCCTGTGGCAGGCGGGCGAGCTGATCAAGGTGCCGGTCAGTGGGGTGCTGCAGACGAACGAGCCGACGGTGGCGCGCCGGGCCGCCCTGCGCGGCGCCGGCATCGCCCTGCTGCCGACCTATCTGGTCGGCGAGGATCTACGGGCCGGCAGCTTGGTCGCCGTGTTGCCGGCCTTCGAGCCCGAAGCGCTGGGCATTCATGCGGTGTATTTGTCGCGCCAGCATCAGCCGCAACTGCTGCGCCTGATGCTGGATCATCTGGCCGATAGTTTCCGTGAGGAAAGCGCCGTTGAGGATTGAGCGCCGGTGAGGAGTGGGGGTGCTCAGTCCGCCAGGCCCGCCACCAGATGGTCGATCCACACCCGCAACTTTGGCGCCACAAAGCGGTTTGAGGGATACAGCAACCAAGCCATGCCGGCATAGTCGTTGCCATGCTCCCAGTCGGCCAACACCGGCAGCAGCTGGCCGGCAGCCAAGGCGGCGCGCGCCACAAACTCGGGCAGGCTGGCAATGCCCAGGCCATGCAGCGCGCCTTCCAGCCGCAGCTCGCTGTGGTTGGCGACATAACGCCCCTTGACCTTGACCACCACGGCCTCGCCGCCGCGCCTGCTAAAGCGCCAATGGCGGTCACGCTCGTCTTCACCCAGATAGAGGCAGCTGTGCGCGGCCAGCTCGCGCGGATGACCGGGCTCACCCTGCTCACGCAGATAGGCCGGGCTGGCGCACAGCATATGGCGCAGGCGCAAAAGAGGCCGACCCGCCAAGCCCAGCGGCGGCGCGTCGCCGACACGGATCGCCAGATCAATCGCCTCTTGGTACAGATCCACCGTGCGGTCGGTGACGATCAGCTGCACATCGACCAGCGGGTATTGCGCCAGAAAGGCCGGCACCAAGGGGTGGATCAAATGGCGCGCGATCGCCTTCGGGCAGCTGACGCGCAAGAGCCCGCTGGCCTGCGCCGCCTTCTCGGCCTGACCGCTATCGCTCAGCGCCATCACCTCGCGCGCCGCCGCCAGCATCTGCTGGCAGCTGGCGTAGGCCGCGGTGCCCGCCTCGGTCAGGCGCAAATGGCGGGTCGTTCGCTCCAGCAAGCGCACCCGCAGCAAGGCCTCCAGTCGCGCTATTTGGCGGCTGACCGCCGAGGGGCTTACGCCGGCTTGGCGCGCCGCCGCCGAGAAGCTGCCGGCCTCAACGACGCAGGCAAACACGGCCATATCCGACAAGTTGTCGAACGAGTAATTGATGCTCATTACGCACAGGTGCTGTTCTGACAGGCCTGATTATCACCAGAGAAGCAAAAATCAATAATTCGGGCTCTGTCTGCACTCACGCTCATCCATCATGTCAAGCTTGGCCCTGCCCCGCCCGAATGCGCATTTGCTGCGCCTGTCCGATCTGATGCTCTTGCTGGTGGCCATGGTCTGGGGCAGCAGCTACGGCGTGGCCAAGGGCGCGCTGGCCTTCTACCCGGTCTTGGGATTTTTGGCGCTGCGTTTTTTAATCACCTTTGCCTTGCTGCTGCCGGCCTTGCTGCGCGCCGATGCCGAACAGCGCCGTGACGCGCTGCGCAGCGGCCTGCCGCTGGGCGCCTTGATGCTGGCTATTTTCTTGTTCGAGACTTTCGGCGTGGCGCTCACGCAAGCCAGCAGCGCGGCCTTTTTGATCAGCCTGTGCGTGGTCTTCACGCCTTTTGTTGAATGGGGTCTGCTCGGGCAACGGCCGGCGCGGGCGGTGTTTGGCTTTGCGGCCGTGTCCTTGCTGGGCGCGGCCTTGTTGAGTGGCGGCTTGTTTGGCAGCTTTGGCTTGGGCGACGGCCTGATGTTGGGCGCCGCCCTGCTGCGTGCCCTCACCGTCTGCATGACCACCAAGCTGACCCGCCACCGGCGCGCGCCCGCCCTGGCCTTGACGGCGGTGCAGGCCGGCGTGATCGGCCTGGGCAGCTTGGGCCTGGCCCTGCTGTCGCCCGGCGGCCTGCCCGCCCTGCCGACCGACGCCGGCTTCTGGTGGGCCAGCCTCTACCTGGTCTTGGGCTGCACCGTGTTCGCCTTCTTTGCGCAGAACTGGGCGCTCAAACACAGCTCACCCAGCCGGGTGGCCTTGTTGACCGGCAGCGAGCCGGCCTTCGGTGCGCTGTTCGCGGTGCTGTGGCTGGGTGAGTCGCTGACGCTAACGGCCTGGCTGGGCGGTGCGCTGATCGTCGCCGCCGCGCTCTGGACCAGCACCCGGCGCGGCTGACAGCACGGCCGCCACGTCGACGCTGTCCAAGCCTTGCAGCTGACCCAACCAGGCGTCAAACCAGGGCTTGTGGGAGACACCGACGATGGCAAGCACGCGCGCGCCGGGCCGTTCGCGGAAGCTCTCGTGGATGTTGGCGACCATGCGCAGATTGCGGATCTCCCAACCGGCGACCCAGATCTGTGGGTAGGCCTGCGGCGAGCTTGCGCGCAAGGCCGCAGCTACATTGACATCGGCGAGCACCCGCAGATGTGCGGGATCGTTGATGAAGCGGTACAAGGGCAGCAAGTCCGTCGCCTGCTTCAAGGCCAGCTCCTGCTGCTCGCGCGCATCCAACTCGGCCCGGCCGGCGGCCCACGCCGCCTCCACAGCGCGGCCGAATGCCGCCCTGTCGGTGTAGGCGATGTTGTCGCCGGTGTGGTCATCGACGGCATGCACTCGCTGCAGGCCCAACCGCGCGGCCAGGCGCGCGCCGATTTGGTAGTTCTCGTTATTGCGCGTCGCGATGCGCTCCAGTTGCGCCACCAAGGCGGCGTTCAAACTGGCGTCGGCACGACGCTCGCCCTCTGGCAATTGCAGCCATTGCACATAGGCCGAGGCGCGGTCGTTCGCCGCCAGGAATAACGCGGCCAGACGGCGCCGCTGGGGCGGTGTAGCCTGCGCAGGCGAGAAGGCTTGCAAGGCCTGGTCCAGCGCCGCAATGGCGGCGGGCACATCGAGCCCGGTGGCCGCCTGCGCCACGTTGGTCGGGGGGCAATAGTCGGGGCCGTACTTGCTGGCATAACGAAGCGCTCGATCGCATTCCTCACCGGCCAAGGCCTCGATCGTGATGATGTCGGGCTTGAACGCCGCCAGCCGATTCAGCAGGCCGTCCAGTGCAGCCGGATTGAAGCCTTGCGGCATCTCGCTCAGATGTACGCTGCCCAGCACCAGGACCTGCGCCCGTGGCCCCGTCATCTGCCGGTCCAGCGCCGTCAGATCGATCTGCGCCTGCGCCGCCAGGGCGAGTGAGGCGCTCCATCCGCACAGCCACTTCGCCCATGTGCTTTTTCTGCCCAGCGGGCAGTCTGCAGCAACGTTCTGCATAGCCTGGCGTTCTCAGAATGCTTGGCCGGTCGGCTGTGCAGAAGCCAGCCGCTCATCGGTCTGCGCCACACTGCGGCCAACGATGACCACGCGCGGCAAGCTGGCGCTCACGGGCGGTGCCGCAGCGCGCTTGCCATGCACGACAAGCCGCTCAAGCTTGACGATCTCGGTCGCCGACGGCGAGCGGTCCGTCAAACCGCTGCCGATCAATGCGGCGCTAGCAAGGGCAAGGACGGCGAAAACGAGGGATTGGGCGTTGAGGTTCATGGCGGGCTCCGGCTGGTGAAGCTTCGGTGATGCTTCAATGAGGGCAGTTTCTGCCCGGCGGCCACGCCTCACCAGCGCCTCGCGATGGAGCGCCATATGGCGCGCTTGAACTGCGGCTGCGGCCGATGGCTGCGCGCCGGCTGGCCCCCGACCCTTGCGCAGATAATCACCCAGCACCCACCGCTTCCGGCTCGCCCCGCCCCGTCACATGAGCCATTTCATTGCCATGCCCCTGGTCTTGCTGTTCACCGTTGGCTCGCACAGCGAGCACGGGATCCGCCAATGAAGGCCGCCCGCGCCAAAGCGCTCAGGCTGCGCGCTGACGCCACCGTGGAGCAAGGCTTTGCGCAGATTGCGGCCAGTTGCCTGACGCAGGTGGCCGGCAACCAGGCCGGTCTGGTCGGCGGCGCCGAGCCCGAATTCGTCCATCAGATGCGCGTCGGCCTACGGCGGCTGCGCTCGGCCTTGAGTCTGTTCAAACCTTGGATTACGCTGCCGGACGCATTGGCCAAGGAAATGACTTGGCTGGGTCAAGCCTTGGGGGCGGCGCGCGATGCCGAGGTGTTGGCCACCAGCACCTTGCCCAAGTTGCTGCGGGCCGGCGCGGACAAGCAGGAGCTACTGGATCTACAGCCAGCCGCGGCGGCCGAGGCGCAGCGGCGCCGCCGCGAGGCCGCTGCCGCCGTCGATTCGGCACGCTACCGACGCCTGATCCTGCGGCTGACGCGCTGGCTGAAGTCCAAGGGCTGGCGGGCCGCCTCCATCTGCCCCGAAGGCCTGAGCGAGCCGCTGGCATTCGCAAGCACGCGCTTGTTGCGCCGGCGCCTGAAGAAGGTCAAGGCCCTGACCCTGGTGCTGCAAACACAGGCCAGCGCAGAAAATCGCCACGCCTTGCGTATCGCCGTCAAGAAGCTGCGTTATGCCAGCGAGTTCCTCAGCGCATTTGCGTCCGCCAAGGCCCGCGCAAGGCTGGCCCGGCTGAGTGCCTTGCAGGAGCTGCTGGGCCAGCTCAACGACGCCGAAGTCGCGCAGCGCCGGCTGCAGGCCCTAGCGCAGGCGCAGCCGGCGCTGCTTGAGGCGGCCGCCTTTGCGCGCGGCGTGCTGTGGACGCAGACGCAGCAGCAGATCAAAGCGCTCGATCCACTGCTATTGACCTTTTAGCGCCGGCGCCGTGCGTTTACGCCTAGCAGGCCAACAAGACCCAAGGCCATCAAGCCATAAGTTGCCGGCTCAGGCACCGGCGAGATCGCCGACAACACAATCAGCTGTGACTTGGCGTTAGCCACCGCGCCACCGGTCTGATCCTGCTCGGCCACCAGATAAATATTGCCGAGCTGATCGACCGTGACGCCTTCGATGCCATTGTTCGGCAACACATGGGCCAGGTCAAAGCTGCTCAAGACCTGACCCTGGCGATTCACTTCCAACAGTTGGCGCGAACCCAGGCTCAGCACCAGCAGATGGTCGGCCGCAACCGTGCCGGCCAAGGCATCGACCGAAGCCAGCGTTTGCACATCGGACAGCGAACTCACACCCAGTGAGCTGGGGTTGAAAAGCTGGCGCATAGCCGCCGCGCCGCTGTCGAAGTTCAGCGTGCCGGCCAGGATGTCTTGCGGCCCTTCTTGCTTGACCGTGACGAAGCTGCCGCCATTGCGGGCGTCGTAGCTGATGCCTTCCAAGCCGCTATTGCCCACATTCGCATTGCTGATCGACACGGATTTGTTGGCCAGCGTGGCGCTGCCGTTGGCGGCATAGCTGAAACGATAGGCGTCATACAGCCGCTCTTCGCTGACCACCAGCACGCCGCCGCCCAGATAGGTCAGGCCCTCGGTGTCATGCTTGCTGCTGCCGGTGCCGGCCCAGTTGAAGGACATCTTGCCCAAGGTCTGGCCGGTCAGCGAGATCTCGCCCACTCCCAGGCCTTCGTCGCCGACATAGAACAGGCTGTTGCGGTCGCGCGCAAAGGTGACGGCCGAGGCCTCCAGGCCCATGCCGCCCAGCGTGTCGAGCGCGTGAACGCTCTTGACGGCATAGTTGTTCAAGTTGATGGAGTTGCTGTTGCCCGCGTGGGCGAAGCCGCTCGCGAAAGAGGCGGCCGCGAGGGCAAGAATCAGACGATTGAGTTTCATGGTGTGCCAGATGAAGGGGCCGAGGGGAAGCATGCGGCCCGCCATAGGGGTGACCGCGCGGCGCCAGTGTGGCCAGCACATATGACAGTTCTATGTGGACTGTCATCAAAACGCGCATCGAAGCGCCGTGGACACCGCGGATGAGGGGGTGTCAGGACCTGGCCCGCCGCCAATGCCGCAAATACCCTGAGCCGCCCGACTCTTGCTGCAGTGCACAATACCCGCATTGCAGCTCAAGCAGGGGTCAGCGAATGCGCCGCGTTGTATTCAATCAAAAAGGGGGGGTCGGCAAGTCCACCATCACCAGCAATCTGGCGGCCATTGCCGCGCATCAGGGCCGGCGCACGCTGCTGGTCGACCTGGACCGGCAGGGCAACTCCAGCCGCTATCTGCTCGGTGCTTCAGCCGATCTGGCCGACCAAGCCACCCCCGGCTCGGCCGAGTTCTTCGACAGCACGCTGAAATTCAGCATTCGGGCACCCAAGGCCAACGACTTCATCGTCGAAACGCCCTGGGAGAACCTGCACCTGATGCCGGCCAGCCCCCTGCTGGACGAGCTGCACAGCAAGCTGGAGAGCCGCTACAAGATCTACAAGCTGCGCGAAGCCTTGATCGAGCTGGGCGCCGACTACGACGAAATCTGGATCGACACACCGCCCTCGCTGAACTTCTACACCCGCTCGGCCTTGATTGCGGCCGACACCTGCCTGATCCCGTTTGACTGCGACGAGTTCGCACGCCGTGCGCTTTACGAGTTGCTCGAGAACGTCAAGGAAATCCAGGCCGACCACAACGCCGAGCTGGAAGTCGAGGGCATCATCGTCAACCAGTTCCAGGCCCGCGCCGCCTTGCCGCAGCGCACGGTGCAGGCGCTGATCGACGAAGGCCTGCCGGTGCTGAGCCCTTTTTTGAGCGCCAGCGTCAAGGTCAAGGAATCGCATGAGCTCGCACGGCCGATGATCCATCTGGACCCGCGCCACAAGCTGACGCAAGAGTTCGTCGCGCTGTACCAAGGGCTGCGCGCCGGCTGAAGCCGCCTCGGCTCAAGTTCAAGACCCCCCTGCCGATGAAGCAAAGCGGGCGTTGGGCCTGCGGCAAGCACAAGGGGGCCCTATGAACTTGACCCAGACCCGGCGCTTGAAGGCATGGCGCGGGCTGGCGGGACTCTGTGCCCTGCTGTCGCTGAGCTTGCCGGCACAGGCCGGACGCCCCTTGTCCAGCGATGACGCGGCCACGGCCGACCCCGGCATCTGCCAGCTTGAGGGCTGGGGCGAGAAAGCCGGCAGCAACCGCGCCCTGGTGCTGGCGCCGGCCTGCGGCATCGCCGAGGGCTGGGAAATCGGCGTCGACTACACCCGCCCTCACCCCCGCGACGAGTTACGCGGCGAGGGCGGCATCGCGCTCAAATGGGCGCCCAAGAGCTGGGGACTGCTGACGCGGGCAGGGCAAATCAACTTCGGCCTCAAGGTCGGCGTGGGCTACGAGCAGCCCAGCGCCGCCGGCTGGCAGCGCCATGGTCAGGGCTTGCTGGGCCTGGCGACGCTGGTGGTCAGCGACGACTTCGCCCTGCATGCCAACCTGGGCCCACAACAAGACCGCGCCAGCGGGCAGACCGCCACCGCCTTGAATCTGGCCCTGGTCTGGGTGCCCAGCCCGGTCGGTTTGCTGTTTGCCGAGGTGCAGACCAATGACCGCAGCAGCTTGATGGGCCGGACGCAATCGACCGTCGGCGGGCTGTGGTGGCTGACGCCCGACAAGCTGGGCCTCAGCCTCACGGCCAGCCAGCAGGCCGGTCGCAGCCAGACGCTGTGGACCATGGGCTTCGGCTGGTACGGGCTGAATGCTTGGGGGCCGTCGCCGTGAATTTCGTGATTTTTTGCGCAAACCCGGGCCGACCCGCCCCCTCGGCCGGGGGTGGCGCATCGCGGACCTCGGCCCTAAGCTGGCGCCATCCCAGACAAAGGACGTTCCCCATGAAGCAGATTGCCATCACCCTTTTCAGCCTGAGCCTAAGCCTGATCGCTGCCAGCGCCCAAGCCGCCAGCCCCGCCGCCAGCGAATCAACCGCCGGCCTTGCCTTGCGCGGTGAATGCGCGAGCAAGTACAGCGCCAACTACGCGCAGGCCGACCAAGCCAAAGCTTCAGACGCGGCCGAGTACACCTTTGTGTATCACAAGGGTCAGTACAAGGGCGAGCATGTCGCCGGCCAGAGCCTGGACTGCACCGAGCAGCAATACGCGTCCTTCCTGAGCACGGTCGATATGGACCGCGTGATGAACGCCTACCCGACCGCCGCCGGCCGCCCCAGCATCAAGGCGCCGCGTCTGCCGCGCGCGCCCAGCGCCGGCAAGTAAGCGTGCGGTCACCCAGGGACCGAGCATTCAGTCCCTTTTCGCTGCCTCGACGGGCAGCGCCTCGGCCGCCGCATGCAACACAGGCCACAGCCGCCACAGCAGCAAGGTGAACAAGCCAGCGGCGGCCAGCAGCATGCCCAGCTGCAAGCCCGGAGACCACTCGAAGCGCAAGGCCCCGGCCCAGGCCAAGCTGGCGCCCGTCATCAGCAAAGCGACCGGCAGCAGACGCGCTGGTTTGTCGGCCAGGTTGTCCGCCGATCGGCGGCCGCGCCAAGCCAGCTCAAACGCCATGATGCCAAGCTGCAGCGCGGCAACGCTCAACAAGCCCCACTTGAGCAAACTGGCCATTCGCACATCGGCCACCGCGGCGTCGGCCAGCACGAAATACTGCAGCTGCTCCAGCGCGCGCAGCGTCATGCCGTTCTCGGCCAAGTCGGCCATGCCCGCGGCCACGGCCGGCAGGCACAGCAGATGCGGCAGCGCCCCGCGCAGGCCCAGCCGGCACCCCAAGCTGAGCGTAAAAAACACCAGCAGGCCGATATAGCCCGGCACCAGCAGCGCCGAGTCGACCAGCAAGTGGCAGCTCAAGCGGCCAAAATTGGGCTTTGCCATGGGCTCGCCCCACCCGCTCCGACCGCAAAGACCGGCATCAACGGCCTGCCAGTCAGTCAGCAAATGGCTTTGAAACTGCTGCGCCGTGGCGAGCAGCTCGATCGCCATCGGCGACGCCCCCGCGCCGACCGGCCTCAACAGCGTTTGCAGCAGGCTCAGCCCCAGCAAAGCCAGCAAGGCCAAGCCGAGCAAGACCCAATGCGCCCGCGCGGCGGCCTTGGGGGCTTGCGGTGGTGGTGCTTCGTTGAAGTCGGCAGGCGTCATGGTGCGGAGGCTCCTGAGGCTGCCGGTGAGGGTAGCAGCACCGACAGCTGCACAGGCGGCAGCTGCACCGGCGCCGTCACTCGACGCTGGCAGGCCGAATCGGCCGCCGCCAGCCGGGCCTTGAGTTGGGGTGCCAACCGCTTGGCCAAGCTGGCGGCCTCCTGGCTGAAGTTTTCTTGCGCCGTGGTTGACAGCGTCCAGCCCAAGGGCGCCTTGGCCGCCGCCGAGTTGATGGGCACGGCCAGATCAATCAGATCCGGCCCCATGATCTGCAGCAGCTTCAGCCGCGCCGTCACCGCATGCGCGCTGCGCGCGTTGTAGAGCCCGGCCACGATGGAGCCGGACTCCGGGAACCAGCCGCTGGGGCTCAGCTGCTCGGCCAGGCGCTGCGCATCAAAGGCCTCCGGCGCATTGCGCACCAGCAGCACGATGGGCCGAAACGGCCGCTGCTGCGGGGACGCTTGTTCGCGCTGCCGCTTGCACAGATGGTCGATCAAATCGACCAAGGTCTGCGCGCCCGAGTTGTCGTAATAGCCGCCGTCGACCAAGCGCACTTTAGGCTCGGCCGGCGCCTCGGCGGCGGCCCTGTAGCTGACCGTGCCGGCCGGGCTGAGCGCCGGGAAGCGCGCGCTGTGATGCACCAGGCCGGCGACGCTTTGGGCAGCGCTGCTGAAGCGGCCGGCGCTCATCAAGTCCTGGCCGTCCAGCTTGAGGCCGTTGGTGAAAATTGATTCTCCGTTGCCAGTGCCATCGTCATAGCCGTCCGCCAGCCGCGTGAGCACCGCGCGCTGGCCGGTCTCCACCACCGTGGTGTTGATCATCAGCTCAGGCAAGCGGCCCTCGCAGCCCGCATACCACTGCCAAAGCGGGCGCGCGAACGGTTGGCCGGGCAGGTCGGCATGGGCGCGCTGCCAGCTTGCTTCGAGCGCGCGCGAGCGATCAAAGCCGTCGATGGCGAACGGCCAGAAGCGCTGCAGCAAGTCATAGAACAACATGCCGGCCACCGGCGCCGACAGAAAATCGTCACCCAGGTAGCGGCCGACCGGGCTGGGCTGGCCGGGGGTAAGCGGCCAGCCGAGGCCGCCGCTGTCCTGATAAACCAGCGTCGGGCACAGGCCAGCGCGCTGCGTCGCCAGCCACGAGGCCAGGCCCAGGCTGCCGCCCGACACGCCCGACAGCGCAAAGGTCTGCGCCGGCCAGCCCGGCTCGGCGGCGGCGAGCTGGTTCAAGATCTCGGCCGTCCAAAAAGCCGCACGGATGCCGCCGCCCTCGCTGGCGATGAAAATCACCGGCAGCGGCTTGGCCGCAACGGGCTCGGTGCGCCCGGCCAGATGCTGCGCAAAGGCCTCGCCGACGCTGGGCCGGGCCGGCGCCGCCAAGTGGCCACCCAGCGCCGCCGGTTGCACATGGTGGTTGTCGGTCCACCAACCCAGCAACCCGGCCAGCACCATGGCCCAGGGCGCCAGATGCGGCAGGCCATTGCGCAGCGGCCAGTAGCTGAGCAGGAAGCTGCCGAACCAGTTGATGGACGCCAGCGCGAAGCCGACGATCGCCGCCGTGCCCATCAGATGCGGCACGCCGAGCGGAAACAGCACCAGCATGGCGGTCAGCAAAAACGAACACGCCAGACCCCAGCCGATGGTCACGCGGCTCAGCCAGGGCAAAGGCTGACCCTGTGGCAAACTGGCTGGACGCAGGTCCTGCTCCTGGCCGGTGCTTGCAGGGGCGCGACCGGCGGGGCTGGCGAGCAGGCCCAGCTGCAGCAGCTTGAGCAACAGCCGCCCGCGCAGAATCAGGGTTAGCAGGATCAGCAAGGCCAGCAAACCAAAGCAGCGTGCGGCCGCCTGCGCGGCGCGGTCGACCTGATCGGCCCGTTCGGCGTCGATCAAGCTCGCAAAGCCCAAGGCCACCATGGCCGCCGGCGCCGCGCCGGCAGCACGCGGCAGATTGCGTCGCCACCAGCCCAGCCGGTCGGCCAGCGGCAGTCCGGCCATCTCGGCGCCCAAGAGCCAGCGCATTGAATACCAGAGCGACAAACCCAGGGTCGTCGTTGAAGTGGCCAGCCACAGCAGGCCGGCCACGCTGGCGTCAAAGGCATTGCTGGCCGCTCGCTCGGCCAAGGTGCGCAACACATCCAGGCCCTGCGGCACCAGGCCGACGAAGGCCGCGAACACCAGCAAGCACAGCAGCGGCATCGCACAGCGCACGCCGCCGCGCAGCAGCCCCGGCCCCAGCGCACACAGCTCAGCCCAAGCAGCGCGGCAGATGCGCAACAGTCGGGCTAGGGCAAGCTTCATCTCGACTGGCAAGGCGGCGCTCCGGCGGATGGGTTGGCGGAGTATGGCGAGGGGAGTGCCACCGGGCTATGGCAGTTTCCCGAAGGGCTGCGTTGGGATTTCACTCTGCTTGTCAAAACGGCGGGCTGCCGATGTCGAAACCATCGGTTGGCGTGCCCTGGTGAAACACCATCTGCCAGGCGTCCAGCTCACGTCGCCAAACCGAGGCTCGGTTCGTGTGACGTTCCAGCAAACCGGACGCGGCCACATGCGCAGACCGGTAGGTGAGGAGAAAGGCCGCGTCAGCGAGCTTCACCAGCCGGAAGTCTTGCGCATGCACCTTGGTAGGCTCAGTTTCCGCTTGCAGCAGCTCAAGTATCTCGGCCCGCGTGTATGAACGGCCAGAGCGGCCAAACTCATGGAACTCCGCATGCAGCAGTTGCGCTAGGCGCTCGGCGTCACGCCTGGCTTTGGGCTCGTGAAGTTCGCACTCCAGGGCGCGCAGCGTTGACAGCGTCTCTTCGAATGTCATTTGAGCTCCAACGACTAAGGTCTATCTTCCGGCGATGGGCACAGGTCCGAGCCGGTGTAGGGTCCCGGGCTCGCAGTGCCTAAGCGGGTTCGCACGGAGAGCCCGGGGCCCTGCAGCGGCGACCAGCGCAACAGCCAGCGAGTAGCCCGATTACCCCTCCACCCGCATCGAATAGTCCACCGCCCGCACATCCTTGGTCAGCCGCCCGATCGAGATGCGGTCGACGCCGGTGGCGGCGATCCAGCGCAGTTGGTCCAGTGCCACACCGCCGGACACTTCCAGCAACGCCCGGCCTGCGCTCAAGGCCACCGCCTCACGCATCATGGGCTCGCTGAACTCATCCAACAGCACGCTGACCGCGCCAGCTTCGAGCGCCTCTTGCAACTCGGCGATGGATTCGACCTCGACCTGGATGCCCACGCCCGAACTCAAAGCTTGAGCGGCGCGCAGCGCAGCCGCCACACCGCCGGCGGCGGCGATATGGTTTTCCTTGATCAGAATGCCGTCATACAGCGCCAGCCGCTGATTGGCACCGCCGCCGACCCTAACGGCATATTTCTGCGCCAAGCGCAGGCCCGGCAAGGTCTTGCGGGTGTCGAGCACCACGCAGCCGCGGGGGTTGCTGCTGGCGCCGGCGATCGCGCTCATATGAGCATGCGTCAGCGTCGCGGTGGCCGACAGCAGTTGCAAAAAGTTCAGCGCCGGCCGCTCGGCCGACAAGAGCAAGCGCCCATCGGCGTCGATGCGGCAAACCACCGTGTCGGCCGCCATCTCGGCGCCCTCGGCGTACAGCCATTCAATCCGACTTGAGCCATCGAGCGCGGCAAACACGCCCTCGAACCAGTCGCGCCCGCACAGCACGGCCGCCTCACGCACCCGCACATGGGCCTTGACGCGGCGGCCGGCCGGCACCAGCTGCGCGGTCCAGTCGCACACGCCAATGTCTTCGAACAAGGCGTCGCGGATATTGCGCTGGCGCGCCTCGGCAAGGGTTTCGTTATGGTCAAACATGGTGTTAGATAAATATCGAAAGAAGACTAGTCGCGCGCGGCGATCGTCAGGCGGATGTCGGGCAGGCCGGCAATCTGGCCGGTGATCACATCGCCCGGCAGCACTGGGCCGACGCCGTCGGGTGTGCCGGTGTAAATCAGATCACCGGGCTGCAGATGGTAGAGCTGGGACAAATTGGCGACGATCTCGGCGACGTTCCAGATCATGTCGGACAAATCACCGCGCTGTTTTTCAATCCCGTTGACCGACAAGGTGATGGCGCCGGCCGCCATAGTCCCGGCCTCGCTGGCGCGCACCAGCTCGGTGATGACGGCCGATTGATCAAAGCCCTTGGCGGTGTCCCAGGGCCGGCCATTCGCCTTGGCCTCGGCCTGCAGGTCGCGCCGTGTCATGTCGAGTCCGGCGGCATAGCCCCACACCGCGGCACGCGCCACTTCAGGCGTCACTTTAAAGATCGGCGCACCCAAGGCCACCACCAGCTCCATCTCGTAATGGTAGTTCTTGGTGGCGGGCGGGTAGGCCACCTGGCTGCCCGAGGGCACCAGGGCGCAGGCCGGCTTGCTGAAGTAGAACGGCGGCTCGCGGTCCGGGTCCGAGCCCATCTCGCGGGCGTGGGCGGCGTAGTTGCGGCCGACGCAAAAGATCCGTGCGACGGCATAGCGGGCGGAAGTGCCGCGCACGGCCACGCTGGGCTGAACGGCCGGAGGGAAGATGTAGTCGCTCATATGCATTCAGACCTGAAAAAGAAGGTGCGCGCAGCATACGACTGTTCGCGCCGCTTGGACCTCCAGCCGAAATGGTTTAGGGTAGCGCCCATGTTGAAATTTTCGCCCTCTTGCTCAGGCTGGTTTGGTCGACGCGCCCTGCCCTGGCTGGCCCTGGCCGCTGTCGGCCTGGCCGGCTGCGCCAGCCGGGCGCCGCTGAATGCGGCACACAGCGGCAAAGATGGCCCCGAAGCCATCATCCCGGCCAATCTGCAGCAAGTCCCCGACGCCCTGCCGCAGATCGAGCCCATCCGCAAGGGCGGGCCCAACAAGCCCTATGAGGTCTTGGGCCAGCGCTACGAACCCATCACCATCGATGCGCCGTTGATCGAGCGCGGCCTGGCCTCCTGGTATGGCAAGAAGTTTCACGGACGCTCCACCAGCAGCGGTGAAATTTACAATATGTATGCGATGACGGCGGCGCACCCGACCATGCCGATTCCGAGTTACGCACGGGTGCGCAACCCGGCCAATGGCCGCGAGGTCCTGGTGCGCATCAATGATCGCGGGCCCTTTCATTCGAAGCGCATCATCGACCTCAGCTACACCGCGGCGCTGAAGCTGGACGTGTTGCGCGGCGTCACCCCGGTCGAGCTGGAGCGCATCACATTTGAGGACATTCGCAGCGGTGCCTGGCAGCGCGGCGCGGCCGACGCACCTCTTTTTGCCGCCAGTGAGCCTGCCGGTGCGCCGCAGTTGGACAGCATCGCGCTATTGGCCACCAGCAGCCCGCCCACATCGTCGGTGCCGGTGGTGACCGTGCCGCGCCACGCCGCGCCGGGCTTCTGGGTCCAGATGGGCGCCTATGCCAAGCTCGACGGCGCCGAGCAATTCCGCCAAAAGCTGTTGCAAGAGCTGGACTGGATGGCACCGCTGCTGGCGGTGTTCAAAGACGGCGGCCTGCACCGCCTGCAAGCCGGCCCCTACAGCTCACGCGCCGATGCGCATATGGCGGCCGAGCGGGTCAAGCTGGCCCTGAATATGAACGCCCTGGTGGTGGAGCGGCGCTGACGCGACACCGACGCCGCTTGTGCCCGCCTCGGCACTGGGCGATCATTGGGGTCAGTTCTTGCTCCAAGCCTTGACCTTGCCGCGCTCATGCCCCCCTTCGACGCCCAGACCCTTGCCCTGGTAACCGCCGCCGTCAACGGGTTCATGGCCATTGTCTGGTTGGTCCTGGTGCGCGCCTTCCGCATTGCGCCGGCCGCCGGCTCGCTGTTGTGCGCGGCCTATGTCTTGTTCATCCCCAGCCTGCTGTGCTTGCCCTGCCAAAGCTGGTGGCCCAGCGCGCTCGGTGTTTGGCCGCAGTCGCTGTGTAGCTTGGCCGCCTTTGCCTTGATGAGCTTGGGCGTGCGCCGCCTGATGCGTTTGCGCCAACACTGGCGCGATGTCGCCGTCATCACCGGCAGCGCGGCGCTGTTGATGCTGGCCGGCGATTTGGCCGGTGAAAATGGGCCGAGTTTGCCGCCGCTGGTGCTGGCTTCGGCCCTGCTGTCCATTTGCTGCGCGCGCGACGTCTTGAGCGGCTGCCGGGCCGTGCAACCGGCCTGGTTGACGGCGCTGCTGGCGATGCCCTTTCTGCTGACCGGACTGCTCCTGCTGGCGCGCACCGCCAGTCTGCTGTGGGTGCAGGAGGCCCGCGGATTTTTGATGCAGGGCAGCTTGTCCCAGTCGACGCTGGCCTGGCTGTATTTGCTGATGGCGCTGCTGATCGCCCTGGGCCTGGTCAGCATTGTCGTGATGCGCTTGATCGCGCGCATTCAATACATGACGCTGCGCGACCCGCTGACCGACGCGCTGAACCGGCGCGCCCTGGGCACCGAGCTGCAAACGCTGCAGGCGCAGGTCGAACGCGGCCAGCTGCACAGCGTGGTGATGATCGATGTGGACCACTTCAAACGCATCAACGATCAGTTTGGCCACGCCGCCGGCGACGCCGCCCTGCTGCATTTGGTGGCGGTGCTGCGTGCCAATATGCGCGAGCTGGACAGGCTGGGGCGGCGCGGCGGCGAGGAGTTCTGCCTGCTGCTGCCGCACACCTCGCTGGACGATGCCGGTCGCGTGGCGCAGCGCATGTGCGAGGCGCTGCGGCGCCAATCGTTGCCGTGGCAAGGTGCGCCGCTGGCGATGACGGCCAGCTTCGGCGTGGTCACTTGCCAGCCCGATGACCCGCAGGGCGACAGCACGCTGGCGCTGGCCGACTGGCTGGTATACCGGGCCAAGGCGGCCGGCCGCGACCGTGTTTGCGTGGCCGACCCCGATGCCGCGCTCGGCCGCATGCTGATGGCGTCCACATGAACGGCCTGCCTTCCGATCCCTTCACGCTGCTGGCCGCCACCATGCTGGTGAGCGGCTTCGCCAGCATGGCGTGGCTATTGCTGGCCGGGGTGGCCCGCGTAGCACCGCGCGTTTCGATCGGCATGGCCTTGGCGAATGGTTTATTGGCCGCCACCTTGGTGACCCAGTCGCTGCGCGGTCAGGCGCCGGTGTGGCTGGCGTTCTGGGGCTCGGACGTGCTGGCGATTGCCACCTTGGCGACGCTGCGTGCCGTCATGCCGGCCTTGAGCGAGCACCCGAGCACGGTCGACGCCGGCCTGGCCTGGCGCAGCGCCTTGCTGCTGTTGCTGCCCGCCGCGGCGGCGCTCGCCTGGCTGCCCTATGAAGGCGATATGCGCTGGCACACCCGCATCGTCTTCGGCAGCGCCTTGCTATTGACGCTGCTGGCCGCCAAAGATGCATGGCGGCAGTTGCGCACGCGCCTGACGCGCCGCTTGGCCGCCCGCCTGAGCGCGCCGTTGCTGGTGATTGCACTGTTCTTGCTGCTGCCCTTGCTGAACTCGTTGCGCCGCCCTACCGTCGCCTTTGACCTGCTGGCATCCAGCGAGTTTCAGATCGGCTGGCTTTGGTCCATGCTGGCCTTGGGGCTGCTGATCAACGCCACCATGGCCTCGCTGGTGCTGACGCGGATGATTCTGCAGATTCAGCGCCTGACCCGGCGCGATCCGCTGACCGATGTGTTGAATCGACGCGCGCTCAGCGAAGCGATCGACGCCGAACATGCGCGGCTGCAGCGTGGCAAGCCCTATGCCTTGGTGATGATCGATATGGATCACTTCAAGCAACTCAACGACAGCCTGGGCCACGCGGCCGGCGACGCCGCGCTGCTGCGCGCGGTGCAGGTGCTGAGTCCTTGTGTGCGCGATGTGGATCACTTCGGCCGGCTCGGCGGCGAGGAGTTCTGCGTGCTGCTGCCGCTGACCGACCTGGCCGGCGCGGCGCTGGTGGCCGAACGCATGCGCTACAACCTCGAGGCCAGCTGCTTCGAGTGGCAGGGCAAGAGCTGGCCGCTGACCGCCAGCTTCGGCGTGGCCGAGGCACTGCCCGAGGATGTCAGCGCCGACGCCGTGCTGCTGCGCGCCGACAAAGGCATGTACCGCGCCAAGGCGCAGGGGCGCAACGTCGTCCAGGAAGCCTAGTTTGCGCTGGTTCTAAGCCAGCGCCACGCGATTGCGCCCCAGGTGCTTGGCCCGGTACATCGCACTTTCGGCCCGACTCAGGAGCAGATCGGTCGCATAGGGCGGGGCGTTGGCCAGGCCTATGCTCAAGGTGACGTCCAGTCCGTCGGCCAACCGCGCCCAAGGATACTGTTCGACCGTTTGACGCAGACGCTCGCAGACCTCAAAGGCACGGTCGGCGATGGTGTCGGGCAGCACCATCAGGATTTGCTCGGCGTCCAGGCGCACGAGCAAATCGCTGCCGCGGGTGTTGTCGCGCAGCATTTGCGCCAGCACCTGCAGCACCTGATGGGCCACCCCTTCACCATGCTGCGCGGTGATTTCGCCCAAGCGATCGATGTCCACCAGCGCCAGCGTCAGCGCGGCGCCGCCCTGCTCGGCCGTGCGCATCAGCGCCGGCAAGCGCAGCTCCAGGCAGCGCCGGGTGCCCAGGCCGGTGAGGGGGTCGCGCAGGCCACCGCCCTCGGCGTCCAGCTCGACGCGTTCAGTGGCCGCCGTGTCGCCACCCAAGGCGCGCTCGGCCTCGATACGGCTGACCACAAAACGCGCCTGCGCCGTCAGTTGCGCCACCGTGCGATTGCGTTCCGCCGCTTGGTACAGCTCCAGGTGCTTGAGCGCACGGGCATGGTCCCCCAAGGCCTTGTGAGTGCGATAGGCGGCATAGTGCAGGCGTTGCCAGACGGCTTGCTGGGCTTGGCCGGCGGCTTCGAGCAGCAGCGCGTCAAGGGCCAGAGCGGCCTGCGCGGCTTGGCCGCGCTGCAGATCCAGCTCGGCCAAGGAGCAGCGCACGCGCCGGGCCAGGGCGCTGAAGTGGTGCTCGTTGATCACGGCCAAAGCACCCCTCAAGACCTGCTCCGCTTCGCCCAGCTCGCCCTGATGCAGCAAGACTTCGCCGCAATTGCCTTCGCTCAAGCCCAGCAAGAACGCGTCGCCGAGCGCGGTCGCATGGGGCCGCACCAGGGCGGCGTGATGGCGGGCCCGCTGCAAAGCGTCGGCGGCTTGGCGCTGATGGTCGGCATGCGTGCTATGGCGCAGCAGATGAAACAGCCCCAGGGCCACGGTGGCCAGATTATTGTGCGAGATCATCTGCTCGTACTCGCTGGCGGCGCTGCCCAACAGTGCGGCCGCCTCATTCATCAGCCGCTCGGCCTGCCAGGGGTCACCCATGCGCTCGAGGCAGGCGCCGGTGGCGTTCAGGGCGATTGCCACCAAGGCCTTGTTGTCCATCTGCCGCGCACGCGCCAGGCTCTCGTTGACATGGCCCAGCGCCGCCTCGAACTCCCCCAGCTCGGCCGACGCAAACGCCATCCAACGCAGCAACTCACACAGCGCCGGGCCGCCACCTTGTTCACGCAAGGGCGGCAGCAGCGCCTGGCCTGCCTGCAGCATGGCGAGCAAATCACCGCGCCTGAACAAAAAGAAGGCGCGCAGGATGCCGGCCTCAAGGTGCTCGGCCACATAGCCGCGCTGGCCGGCGGCGCTCCAGGCCTGGGTGGCCAGGCTCAGACCCAGGTCAAGATTGATTTGCTTCTGCGCCCGCGCGCCTGCCAGCCATTCAATGATTTGCTCGCCACTCACCTCGCTGGGTCGGAGATCCTGCATACCAAGCCTTGTGTTTGAACAAGCGCGAAGCGTAGCCGAATATGCGGCCCATCCAATACCCGTAAACAGGTGGCCTGCCCCGGCATCACCACCGCACGCACACGCCCACCCCGGCCATCAGCGCGGAGGCCTGATCGACCGAAATCTGCGCGCCCTTGAAATGCTGCAACAGCTGGCCGAGCTGCAGGCCGCCGAGGTCGACCGTGCGCAGATCGGCGCCGTCGAACTGCGCACCCTTCAGATTGGCGTCGCAGAGGCTGCCGCCGTCGAAGATGGCGTCGCGGAAATCGCAGCCGCCGAGGTCGGCGTCGCTGAGGTTCAGGCGTGTCAGCTGCTGCTTGCGAAACGAGATCCCGCGCAGATCGGCGCCGACCAGCAGTGACTCGACAAAGCGCAGGCCCAGCGTCTGCGCGCCACCGAAGCCGGCGCCGGTCAGCTTGACCTCGTTGAACGTCACCGCACCCAGCTTGGCCAGGCTCCAGCTACTGTTGTTCAGATCGCAGTGATTGAAAGCGGCATCACTCAGATCGGCCAGCCGGAAATTGACCCGGCCGGCCTTGCAGCGCAGCCATTGCGTATCCGCCAGCATGCATTTCTCGAACGAGGTCTGGGCGAATGTGCAGTCCGTGAACCGGCTGGCGCGCAGATTCAGCTGCGCTAGGTCGGCGCCGTCGAAGTTGCAATGCTCGAAGCGCAAGCCGTCCGGCGCGCCGGCCAGCAGCCTGGCCATGTCCGTGCGGCCCAGGGTTTGATGCTCAACCAGGGTGCTGGCGAGGGATTCGTTGGTCATCGGCATACTGGCTGGGGGGATCAAATGAGCACGCACTTTAGGCGCAAACGCTGGGCGATGACGAAGGCCTGAGTAAGGACGTCGTGGCGCACCCCTTGTGCAAGGACGACGCATGCGCCACCCTAAGCTTATAGGCTGAGGGCTCATAGCCGAGGCGCATCACGCCAGCGGCAGAGACTTCCTATCATGGGCGATCTCAAAACCGTCCGGCACTGGCTTGAACGGGCCCAACGGTGACCGGTGGCTCGACTGGAATCGACGTAGCACTTCGATGTCAATCTCGCCAATAACGCAATAGTCGTTGATCCCGCCCTTTACCCTGAGTACATCACGCAGCCAAGCGTCCTTGAATGGGGCTCGTATACGGCTGTCACCGTACTGACGGTCGTTGCACTGAATGATGTAAGCATGTATGTCCAGCGCGGAAGACTCAACCAAGGAGTTAAAGGTTTCCGTGTCCTGGTTCCATTCAGGAACAAAGAGCGCATCAACTTGACCTCGCAGCGCTGCGCGGTAGCCAATATTGGTTAATTCACTGCACACGAGAACCGAAAAACGAAAGCTGCCATGCTGGAGGATAGGTGGAGTCTTCCATTCGGTAGCTGGCCTCATCTCAATCCCCGCTAGACGTTGCAGCTCCTGTTCCTCGTGCAGGGCCGGCCGTTGCTTGTCTTGGCGGTAGACCATCGTCGAAGGAAAGCCCAGGCCATCGTGCGACAGTGCAGCCCAAACTTGGTTGCGCACACGCCCTTTGCTGGCATGCAGATACTCGATCCCCGTAATGAGAGAAATACCGCGCCCTTGCAACTTGCTGGCAATGCGCAGGAACCAATGTGCAGGCAAAGCAAGCTCCGGCAGGATGAAATACCTCGCGCCATTCGAGTGCGCCAGCACGCTATTGACCAAGCGCGTCAGTCGCACATACCGATTCAAGTCCGACGAATCAACACGAGTTACAGAGGCCAGCCAGTTGTTGTAGTCCGTCTTCCAACTCGACATAGCGACAACACGCTTTGATCCCAATTCACCGTCGGGAATTTGAAGGACACCGTTCTTGTCCTTCTGCGGCATCTTGTCATTTAGCTCGAACCCACGCAGGGCGAGTACAGCAGACTGCAACGAGGGCTGGCTGGTCTTTGCAAAGGGATCTTTAACCAACACGAACAATTCCGCCAGACTGAATGGCCTCGTCGCAAACAAGAGTCCATGCGGTAAACCTTTGCTGACCTTTGTCCAACCAACCAATGTGGCAATGCCGTCGACAACGCTTCGAGGGAGCAAGGCTTCGGCCTCCGCGCATGTCGTAATGGAACTCTTTGCGGGAATTCCGCGCTGGGCAACCATTTCTTTTGGCAGGCCAATGAAACGAAATGGCATGTGCGCCAAGTCGTGAGAGAACAGCCATCCCTGCACAGCTTGAATGTTCTTGCTGTCACTTGCCCAGTAGCGGTTGAACTGAATGCCAGGCCACAAATTCACCGCATTGACTTCAATTTCGTCATGCCAGGCAACCTTGCCTGCCTTGGTAAGCCGAGGAGGGAAGGCCGCCAAAACACTTTCATAGACGGTGAAAAGTAGACGGTGCTTCCAGCTCATCAGCACGGCGCTAGGTCCCGGCATGTTCTGCAATGAACATGACTTGACCGTCACAGTGCAGTACTCCTCCAAAGAGGCACTGATCCGATCCAGCGCATCGATGAAGCGACGAAGGTACGCAAAGTCCTCACATGCCGTCGCCAGCCGCACGACACGCGGCAAGTAAATTGAAAGCTCGAAGAAATGCGGCAGCACAAGAACTTGCTGGATGAATGCTTTGAAGAAAGCATGTCGATGATCTGCCCACCCAGCTGGCGGCAAGTCGCGCTCATAAGCCTCAAAGTCCCGCAACTTGATTGCAAAGCTGGCGCGGCGCATTGTCAGCGCGTCAGTCTTGCGCAAATTGTCGGCACCCTCCCCGTCACTTTGTGTGGCGGCAATCAATTCGGTGCCGACGTTGTGAGCCGAAGTCGGCAAATTTGGCAGCGCACGCCATTCGCTGGCACGCTGATGAATTTGCTGTGCAATGGAATTGACCAGAGCCTGCCCTGACTCACCCTCAAGTAAAAAGACCTTATTCTTTACATTGGAAAAACTGACGCAGCTGTCACTCAGGTATTCCGGGCGGAAACGGATTTCCTCACCTTCCCTTCCTTTCGCCCAGCTGAGATTTCCGATTGACCGGGCAAATAGCCAAGACCAAAGCTCTTTGGACGATTTGAAGTTGGCTCCGTTTTCCATGACCAACATGATGTCGTCCACGTAGCGCCCGTAATAGAGCGGCGCGACCTGCCGCTCAATCATGCGGTCAAGCTCAATCAGAGCCACGTTGGCAACCACGGCAGCTGCCGGCAATCCAACCGGCAGACCTTTCTTCAGCGGCGTAAGTTGCGCCCAAGCCTGCAAGGCACGGATAAACAGGCGATGGAGCTTTTGCTGCCCCGGCGATAGCTGTAGATCGAATAGCTGATTGAAGGTCTCGTCCAGCATGAAGCCGGGATTGAGCTCGTGATAGAAGCTGCTTATGTCGGCAGTGAGTGCAACGACTTTCTTTCCTGCAGCCAGCCCGCCCCGCATCGCTTCCATTCCTCCATCACGCCAATCTCGAAACGGCTTTAGGTACGGCTTGAACGACCCAAGAGACAGTAAATTTATGTTGCCGTCCTGCCCTCTACGGAGCCTATTGCCATAGGCGCAATCTCTCAGGGCCTTGTCATATTTATGGCCAACCTGAAGCATCCACAACGCGGACAAGACATGGAAGTCCAAACTACATTCCGCCATCAGACGAAATTCCGCAATTGGCTTACTTCCTGGGCCGTCTCCACCTGCCTGGTCGCACATGTTCTGCCAATGCGCAATCGGTGACGCGATCACGAGCCCGCGGCCTCGCTGCCCCATTTTTTCGGGAATGTTGATTGCCTTGGGTAGCAACATCCAGCCCCCAAGAAACACTTCAGTCAGTACCCAGTCCTCGTTATCCCCGTTGAGTTGCACGAGTAACGCGAGGAGCTTTTCGTTCAGGCTACTTTCGTAATCGGCGATTGCGAGAATAGAAGCATTTGACGAGTAGTACAGATCGACCTTGGCCTTTCGATAGGCTAGGCCAAGGTCATTCATCGTGAAATTCATTCAGTTGCCTTACTCTTTTTGTGTGAGCACTTTCCCTGGCGCAGATATTGCCATATCTGCAGAGCGCGCCGTTATGTTTAGCGTCTCCAAATCAGAACAATCCAAAAGGGCCAACCACGAACCTGTTCAACCAAATGCACGGGGAAACATCGGCCTCAAACGCGATGGCTACCCGAGCTTGCCCGACTGACTTCGATGCCTGAGTTGCCAAGTCTGAGTGTCAAACCAAAAACCTTGGCGTGCGCCTGAATTTCACCGGTACACGTCCGCCAAGCGCCCAAGCACTGCCGAGTGCAAAGCGACTTGCCATCAGCCATCGATGCCCGGAGCATTTGAACTTCAAAAAGTGCAATCATTGCACCACAATGACGCCATGCTCACGCTTGCCAGCCGCCATTCCTGCAAGCTCACCATGTACGTCAACGACCACTATCCGCCGCACTTTCATGTGTTGGCAAACGACGGCAGCAAGGCGCTGGTGGCGCTGTCCACGCTGACGGTGATTGCTGGATCGGTGAACGCCGCGACGCTCAAAGAGGCGCTGGCTTGGGCCGGCAACCATGCGGCTGTGTTGGCCGCCAAATGGAAGGAATTGAATCCATGACGTCTGGACAGGTACTCGATATTTTACTCGCGACGACCTATGCGGACGGCGCGCAGTTCGAGCTTGATCTGACGCCCTTGAGCAAAGGGCATGCCAGGCTGGCGGACCCGGCGGTCTTTGCCACGGCCAAGATTTCAGAAGCCGGCGCCACGGTGGCCTGGGCCAATGACGACGACCTGGAACTCGCCGCCGACAACCTTCGGGCCCGCGCGATCGACCAGGCCAGCGGCGTGTCGCATGAGTTCATCTGGAACTGGATGCACAAGCATGAGCTGAGCCTGGACGCTGCCGCGCTCGCGCTCGGGCTGTCACGCCGCATGCTGGCCTATTACCGCAGCGGCGAGAAAACGGTCCCGCTGACCGTGGGCCTTGCCTGTCTGGGCTGGGAAAAGGCCCAAGCGAAGTCCGGCAAAAGCAGCTTTGGCCCGTTTTCTCTAGTGGACTAGCTGCTCGTCGGCATCACAAACTCGGCGCCCTTGGCCACGCTGGCGGGCCAGCGCTGCATGATGCTTTTTTGCTTGGTGTAAAAGCGCACGCCTTCTTCGCCGTAGGCATGCATATCGCCAAAGAGGCTCTTCTTCCAGCCGCCAAAGCCATGCCAGGCCATCGGCACCGGAATCGGCACATTGATGCCGACCATGCCGACCTGCACGCGCCGCGCGAACTCGCGCGCGACGTTGCCGTCGCTGGTGTAGCAGGCCACGCCATTGCCGTATTCGTGGTCGTTGACCAGCTGCACGGCGGCGGCAAAGTCGGCCACGCGCACGCAGGCCAGCACCGGGCCGAAAATCTCTTCCTTGTAGATGCGCATACTCGGCGTCACCTGGTCGAACAAGGTGCCGCCGGTGAAGAAGCCGTTTTCATAACCCGTTACTTTATGACCGCGGCCGTCAACCAGCAGCGCAGCGCCCTCCTCGACGCCGATGCCGATATAGCCCTCGATGCGGTCGCGCGCCTCGCGGGTGACGATGGGGCCCATCTCGGCGTCGAGTTCCATGCCGTTCTTGATCTTGAGCGCACGCGCTCGTTCGGCCAGCTTGGGCACGATCTTGTCGGCCACGTCGCCGACCAGCACCGCCACCGAGATCGCCATGCAGCGCTCGCCGGCCGAGCCATAAGCCGCGCCGATCAGGGCGTCGACGGTCTGCTCGATGTCGGCGTCCGGCATCACCACCAGATGGTTCTTGGCACCGCCCAGCGCCTGCACCCGCTTGCCGTTGGCCGCACCGGTGGCGTAGATGTACTGGGCGATCGGGGTCGAGCCGACAAAGCTCAGCGCCTTCACATCCGGGTGGTTCAAGAGACCGTCGACGGCCAGTTTGTCGCCTTGCAAGACGCTGAAGATGCCGTCCGGCAAACCCGCTTGTTTGAACAGTTCGGCGATCAAGAGGCTCGGCGAGGGATCGCGCTCGCTCGGCTTCAAGATGAAGGCATTGCCGGTCACGATGGCCAGCGGCGCCATCCACATCGGCACCATGAAGGGGAAGTTGAACGGCGTGATGCCGGCAACCACGCCGAGCGGCTGGCGCAGCGTCCAGTTGTCCATGCCGGTCGAGACCTGGTCGGTGAAGTCGCCCTTCAGCAGCTGCGGCGCGCCGCAGGCGAACTCGATGA
>JADMJQ010000086.1 GCA_018780415.1 Roseateles sp.
CGCGCACCGACAGCGAGCGGTCGTTCAAGGTGCTCATCTGCACCGAGGCCGGCAGCTGGGCCGCAAAGCGCGGCAGCATCGCCTTCACCGTGTCGACCACCTTGACCGTGTTGGCGTCCGGCTGGCGCTGCACGGCCAGCACGATGGAGCGCTCGCCGTTGAAGTTGGAGAAAGACTTGGTGGTCTCGAAACTGTCCTGCACCTCGGCCACATCGCGCAGAAAGATCGGCGAGCCGTTGCGGCTGGCGATCACAATGCTGCCGAATTCCTTGGCATTGCGTAACTGCTTATTCGCCTGGATGGTGAGGGTCTGGCGCTTGCCGTCCAGCACGCCGACCGGCGTGTTGGCATTGGCGCCGCGAATCGCCGCTTGCAGCTCTTCCAAGGTGATATTGCGCTGGCCAAGTAAATCGTTACTCACCTTGATGCGCACGGCAAAGCGCTTTTGCCCATAGATGGCAACCTGCGCGACGCCGTCTATGGTGGACAGGCTGGGCGTCAGCAGGTTCTCGGCGAAGTCGTTCAGCTCCGACAGATTGATGGCCGGCGAGGTCAGCGCGATCAGCAGCACCGGCGCATCGGCCGGGTTGACCTTGCGGTAGCTGGGCGGCGAGGTCATCTCGGTTGGCAGCGAGCGCAGGGCGCGGAACAGCGCGGCCTGTACATCGACCGCCGCCGCGTCGATATTGCGCGAGGACTCGAACTCCAGCGTCAAGGAGGTGCTGCCGAGGATGCTGGTGGAAGAAATAGTCGCCAGGCCGGCAATGGTGGAGAACTGCTTTTCCAGCGGCAAGGCGACCGAGGACGCCATCGTTTCGGGCGACGCGCCCGGCAGCGAGGCCTGCACATTGATGACCGGCGTGTTGTAGGACGGCAGCGCAGCAACCGGGATCTTGCTCCAGGCGGCCAGCCCGGCAATGATGAGGGCCAGGTTCAGCAGCACGGTCATGACCGGCCGGCGGATGAACAGCTCGGTAATGCTCATGAGCTGGATGCTGCTGAAGCTGCTCGTTTGGCGGCTGCTGCCGGGTTCACGGCGGCGGCTTGTTCCTTCACCGCCGCGCCGGGCCGCAGATTCTGCTTGCCGTCCAGCACCACCTTGTCGCCGGGCTTGAGGCCATCCACCACGGCCATCTCGCCGAAGGCATGGCGAATCTGCACCGGCAGCTGCTGCGCCAGCTTGTTGGCGTCCACCACAAAGACCGAGCGCTCATTGCCGCGCTGAATGATGGCCGCGACCGGGATCACGGTCGCGTCCTTGATCACCCGCAGCTGCAGGCGTACGCGCATATATTGGCCGGGCCAGAGCAGCTGCTGCGCGTTGTCGAACTCGGCCTTGGCCTTGATGGTGCCGCTGGCGGCGTCCACCAGATTGTCGACAAAGGTGATGCGACCTTGCGGCGCCGCGGTCGGCGCGCCCGGTATCAAGACTTGCGCCATCAAGGGCTCGGCCTTGGCAAGCCGCGTCGCCTGCAACAAGGCGCTCAGCTGCGTTTCGGGCAAGGTGAAGCCGACCGCAATCGGGTTGATCTGCGCGATGCTGACCAAGGGTAGGGCGCTCGAGTTGGCCTGCACCAGGCTGCCGGCCACCACATTGACATTGCCGGCGCGGCCGGCCATGGGCGAGCGAATCTCGTTATAGCTAAGCGCCACCTGCGCGGCTTGCACGGCGGCCTCGTCCAACTGCAGCAGCGAACGCTGCGCCTCCAAATTGCTCAAAGCGGTGTCGACGGCGCTTTGAGCCACGAAGTTCTGCGCCCGCAAATCGACCGCACGTTGGTGCTGGCGCTGCAGGTCGGCCAGGCTGCTGCGGTCGCGCGCCATCTGGGCCCGGGCCTTGTCGAGTTCGGCGCGGGCCGCCCGATCGTCAAAGCGGAACAGCAGATCGCCCTTGCGCACGGTCTGCCCGTCCTTGATCAAGACCTCCTTGACGAGGCTGGTGGTCTGCGCGCGGATGTCCAGCAGATTCAGCGCCGCCACGGTGCCGCTGGCCTCGATGGTGACCGGTACATCTTGCTGCACGGCGATGAAGATGCCGACCGCTTGCGGGCCGGCTTTGGCGGTTGCCGTGCCGTCCTTGCCTGCCGTGCGAGCCTGCTGTTGCTGCCAAATCCACCAGCCCCCGCCGCCCAGGACGAGCAAGGCAGCGAAGGTCAGGGCCAGGGACAACTTGCGATGCATGAATCCAACTTTCTTGTTTGAAGAAGCAGCAGCTGCGCGGCGGCACGTGCAGAGCTTAATGGATCATCCCAACAGCTGAGCGCTGCGGCCCTCAGCAGCGCCGATTCAGCGCCACGGCCAAGCTCGCTCCGGCCCGGGCATTGTTCTTGACCAGCGCGATATTGGTCGCCAAGCTGCGGCCCTCGGTCAAGGCCTTGATGCGGGCCAGCAAAAAGGGCGTCACCGCCTTGCCATTGATGCCTTGGCTTGCCGCTTCTTGCAAGGCTTGCGCGGTGATGCGTTCGATCTCTTCACGCGGCATCGCTGCTTCGGCCGGCACCGGATTGCTGATGACGACGCCGCCCGCCAGTCCCAAGGCCCATTTCGTTTGCAGAAAGGCCGCCTGCTCTGCGGCTGAGTCGATGCGGAAATCTGCTTTGAAGCCGCTGTCCGGCGTGTAGAACGCGGCGAAATTGTCCTGCCCAATGCTGAGCACCGGCACGCCATGCGTTTCCAGATACTCCAAGGTCAAGCCGATGTCGAGAATCGACTTGGCGCCGGCGCAGACCACGGCCACCGAGGTCTGCGCCAGCTCCTGCAGATCGGCCGAGATGTCGAAGGAAGTTTCGGCACCCCGGTGCACGCCGCCGATGCCGCCGGTAACAAACACGCGGATGTCGGCCAAGGCCGCGCAAATCATCGTCGCCGCGACTGTCGTCGCGCCGATCTTGCCGCTTGCCAGGACATAGGGCAGGTCACGGCGGCTGACCTTCAGCGCCTCGGGTGATTGGCCCAGCAGTTCCAGCTCCTCGTCTGACAGACCGATACGGATCTTGCCGCCCAGCACCGCGATGGTGGCCGGCACGGCGCCGCCCTCGCGGATGATGGCCTCGACCTCGCGGGCCGTTTGCACATTCTGCGGGTAAGGCATGCCGTGCGAAATGATGGTGCTCTCGAGCGCCACGATGGGCGTTCCGGCAGCGCGTGCGGCGGCGACTTCGGCGGAAAAGCTCAGGAATTCGGAGGCGTTTTTCATAGGGTTCAGTTGTGCAGATTGAGCAGCGTTGGGCTGAGTTCGGGTGAGACGGTGCGCTCGGATTGCAAGGTCAGTCGGGCCAGGTCCATGCCGAATCGGCAGGCGCCGGCGAAATCCTCGGGCGCTTGGCTTAAGCCCGCGCAAACCCCGGCGGCAAAAGCGTCTCCGGCGCCGGTCACGTCCACCACCTTGACCCGTTTGGGCTTGAGGGACTTCAGCGCTGCACCGGCCGCGCCGAACCAGATTGCCTCGGCACCCTGAGTGATGATCAAGCGCTGCAGGCCGCGCTCGCCAAGTAGTTGGTGGGCGCGGGCAAGGTCGGCATCGTTTTCCAGCGACATGCCGGCGCAGGCCGAGAGCTCATCCCGGTTCAGCATCAGCAGGCTCAAGCCGCGCAAATCAAGGGGCAAGCGCGCCATCTTGGGCGCTGATACAGCCACCGCGACCAAGGGCGCGCTGCCCTCGGTTTGCGCTTCGGCGAGCAGTTGTTGGATGCTGTCGGCGGGCAGATTGAGGTCGATCAGAATCAGGCCGGCTTGCGCACGCTGGGCCGCACATTGGCGCAAGAAGTCGGGCGTCATGCGCTCGCACAAGTCCATTTGCGCCAGGCCCAGGGCCAGGCTGCCGTCGGTGTTGAGCACCGCTGTGTAGCTGCCGGTCGGGGCGTCGGCGGCGATCAGGCTGGCGCTGCAGTCCATGCCCAAACTGTTCGCCTGCGCCAGCAGCGAGCGGCCGGCAGCGTCCTCACCGAAGGCGCTCAATAGATGTACGGGCAAGCCCAGCCGGGCCAGATTCTCGGCCACATTGCGCGCAACGCCGCCTGGGCTTTCGCTTGAAGTCGCCGGATTGGAATTGCCCATCTGCAGCGCGGCCAGGCTGCGCAGCTTGCGGTCGATATTGCTGCCGCCTATGCAGACAATCGGCCGGCGCTGCGGCAGCACATAGGCGCGGCCGAGTATGCGCCGCTCGCGCGTCAGCGCCGCGACATGGCCGGCCACGGCCGAGCGTGACAGCCCAAGCTGCTCGGCCAAGTCCTGCTGGCTGATGAAGGGGTTGTGCTGAACCAGTGCCAGCAACTGCTCTTTTTTGGAGTCCATGGTCGCATCATATGACAATTGTCCTTATGTATGGACAATTGTCCGTGCGACCGATTCAGGGGGCGATTGACGCGGCGCGCAACTTCAGACCCACCGCCTGTGTCATGGTCTGCAGCTTGGGGTTGATGCTGGGCCCGCTCTCTTCGGCGACTTTTTCACCCAGCGCGCGCTCCAGCTGCGGCGCGATTTTCTCGAACTTCTTCTTCACCGGCGACTCCAGCAGCGCAATGATCTGGCGCAGCTCCTCGTCGTTGAATTGCTGCAGCAGCAAGGGGCTCAGCGTCGGTTTGAGCAGGCGCTGCGCGCTCTGACGTGCCAAGGGCGTGGCTTCATCGACATAGGTCTGCACGTCGGTGCTGATGTCTTTCAGCGTGCGGTCGCGCTTTTCGGCGCTGACGCGGCCCTGCAGCGCAATGCGGGCCTGCTCCATCGCGCTGGCCGCAGGCCGCTGCACCATCACCACGGCCACATCGTCAACATGCCAGAGCGTCAGCAGCTTGTCGACCAGCGCTTGGCGGGCGTCGGGGGAGGCTTGGGCTTGCGCGGCGCCGCAGAGCAGGCATGCACTCAGGCCGAGGGCAGCCAGGCGGGTGAGTTTCTTGATAGTTTTCATCGAGGGGTTCTCAAAAATCATGCGACATCGCCACGCCCGCATAGCGAATGCGGATGCCGCCGTTGATGTCCAGCCCGGCGTAGGGGTTGTAGATCACATTGAAGAAGTTGTTGCAATTCAGATTGCAACTGGTGTTGGCCGGCAGATCGAACTTGCCATGCGCATAGCTGGCCGTGACATCGAAGCGGGTGCCGCCCTTGGTGGTGTAGCCCAGGCCGAGGCTTTGAACGACCAGGTCCGGCATCGGCGCGATCAGGTCCATCGCCGAGCGTGGCACCGAGCTCTTGCGCGGCTCGTAGCCGGCGCGCACATGGATGCTCTGGCCGATGCTCAGATCCATGCCGTAGCCGAAGTGAATCGGGCTTTTGTAGCCGCGCGGAATGACCAGCTTGCTGGCATCGGCCTGGCCAAACAGGCGCGCCATTTGCAACAAGGCGATTTGCTGGTCGAACTGGAAGGTCATCTTGTCCCAGCGCTTCCAGTTGGTCCAGTTGGCGTCGATATTGAATTGCAAAAAGGACAGCGGCTTGATCTTGATGCCGACCTGCGCATGCTCGGGGAAGGGCAGCACCAGGGTCACATTACCGCTTTGCACCTCGGGGATGGAGGTCGGCATGCCGAAGGTGGCGGCCATGATGGGGCCTTGCAAGCTGGCGTACATGCCTTGCACGAATTTGCGCAGCATCGGGTCGGCGCTGAAGCTGAAGCGGCCGGTCATCGCGGTGTTGGACCCGAATTGATAGCTGGCGCCAAAGGCGAACCAATCCTTGGGTTCCCACAGCACGCCGATATTGAGCGTCGGGTCGACCGGCGCGGTCAGTTCGAAGTCCATATTGCCGGCCTTGCCGAAAGGCCGCACGCGACCCTCCTTGCCGCCGCCGCAAAGTCCAAAGGCCAGCGGGTCGAGTGGGTTGCCGTTGTCGCCGCACCAGGCGTCTTGCAGCTTGCCGATGGTGCCGAGTAACTCGTTAGGCATGCGCATATCGGTGTTCAAGGCAAAGCCCTGGTGAGCGATCGGCACGCCGACGCCGAAGCTCAAGGAGTCGCTGAACTTGTAGGCGGCGGTCGGCGACAGATAGACCAGGCGCTGAATCACCACCTTGCGGCCGTCAAAGCGGGCCGGGTCATTGGGGTCTTTGGTGCGATCGATGCCCACCGCCATCGGCACATAGGAGGCGGTGCCGAAGGTCCATTTCGAACCGGCCTCGTGGAAGGCCAGGCCAAGGCCGGCGCCGACGGCGGTGGGCATGGGCTTGGGCACCGGGCCGTAAATGGGTAGGAACAGCGAGCTGCGGACGTTGTCGCCGGTGCGGGTGTTATTGAGTGGGTCATCCTTGAAGCCGCCGATGTCAAAGCCCTCCGGCTGGTGAAAGCTGGCGTAGGGCTTGATGCTGGCGCCAAAGACGGCGTCCTGCTTGCGGTTGGCCTTCAGTCGACTCAAGCCGGCCGGGTTGAAGTGAATCGAATCGAGCCCGGGCGGGTCAGCCACCACCGCATTGCCCAAGGACATGGCGACGACGCTGGCGCCGAGGTTGTCGGTCAGCGCGGCCCTGCTTGGCTCGGCAGGCAACAGCGCCAAGCCGAGGGCGACCAGGGCCCAGCGCGCGCGCCACGCCGGGCGCACCATGAAGCTGCTCATGCTCGTCTCAGAAGTTCAGCGGAATATTGCAGCCCAGCGTGAAGGCCGGCGAGTCCGGACCCAAGCCGACGCCGACCGAAACATTGACCGTGCTTTGCGGCGTGGCGCGCACGCCCAGCCCGAAGCTCAAGAGGCCGGAGGTCTGGGTGGAGGTCTGGCTGGTTCTGCCGTCGGCCAGGATCAGCGTGGTCTTGGCCGAAATCGTTTCCTGGAAGGACACCGTGGTCGAAACCTTGTAGGACAGCGCATAGGCAAAACCCATGCCAAAGCCGAAGCTGGCGCCGGGGTCGACGCCGGTCAACACGGCGTTGTCGTTCAGTTGTTGACTCAGATGGCGCACCGGCGCGCCCAGTGTCAAGGAGACCGAGCCGAACAAGGCCACCGGGTCCATCACCTTGGAGGTGTTGGCGCCCAGGGTCAACGCGGTGTAGCCCGAACCGGTGCTCAGGCCCTGGCCGGCCGTCACCTTGAAGGGGCTGCGTCCGGTCGGCAGGCGCAGCGTGGTCGAGGTGGTGAAGGAGGGCATGTCGCGGCTCAGTGCCATCGGCTGCCAGCGCAGCCCCAGGCCGATGTCGCCGAAGCCATTGCTCATGCCGGAGTAGGTCTCCGATTCGGAAAATTTGGAGACCAAGGGTACGCTGACATTGGCCGTCATGTTGTCGCGCAGGCCATAGTCGGCCGAGAAGTTGTTGGTGACCGTGTGCGAGCGGGTGTTCTGGATATTGAACAGCGTCAAGGTCGAATCGGCGAAGCGGGCATTGATCTGCTGCGCGCCGACATAGGCGTAGCCGAAGTCATAGGTCAGGGCCATCTTGCCTTTGCGGATCAGCGAATATTGCTTGTCTTGCGCGCTCAGCGCGGCCTTGAGCAAAGCGGTCTGGTCGCCGCTGTCGCCTTCTTGCTTGGCCAGCGCCTCGCGGGCGGCGTCCTTGCTGCTGTCTTTGCCGCCGTCAAGGGGCTTGTCCTTGGTTTGTGATTGGGCTTGGGCCGTGGTGAGCAGCAGCAGGGCGAAGGTGAAGATCAGGGATTTCATGGTCAGCGTCGGAGATTGAAAATGCCAAAGTTGGCTTGGACTGCGTTGCGCAAGGCTTCGCTGTTGTCGGTGGGAATCAGATTGGCTTGGCGGCGCACCAGGTCGTCATCGATGACGCCCAGCTCCTCGTCGCCGATCGCCAGCAGGGAAAGGGTCTTCTGTCCTTGGGCTTTGCCCGGAGTCAGCAGAAACAAGGTGTTGCGGTCCCAGAGTTCCTCGAACTCCTGAGTCGAGAAGACGATATGGCCCATCGCCGGGTCGGCCAGAAACACGCGGCCATTGCGGATGCCGCGCAACACCACAAAGTGTTTGAAGCCGGCATAGTCGATCGGCACGATGGCCGGCTGCGTCAGCTCTGCCAGGTCCTTGATCGAGGCGCGAAAGCCAGCGCCCTCGGCGCCCAGGCTGATCACATAGCGCTTCATGTCCAAGAGCGAGAAGCCGCGTCGCTCGATGATCTTGTCGCGCTCGCCGAAGGCCAGCATGCCTTCCATCGCCTGTTGCTCGCTGACCTTGATGCCGAGATAGTTGTTGATGATGGTGACCAAGGCGGCCGAGCCGCAGCTGTAGTCATAGGCTTGGTGGACGATATTGCGGAACTTGATCTCCGATTGCGGGGCCATCCGCACCGACAGCGGCGCCACGCCGCCGCCCACCTGCACCAGCGGCAACTCATACTGGTTCTCTGGCACATCCGAGAAGGGGTGCTGTGAGTTCACGGTCGCGCCGCCAATCAGCGCCGCCACTGCGCCGAGCAAGATCATCCACATAGTTCAGCTCTCCGAGTCTTTCTTCATGTCTACTTGGCCCAGAGCAAGACCTGACCCTGCATTTGCACGCTGCCGTTCAGCTGGATCTGCCCGAGGCTGGCGGCAATTGGGGCGAGCGGATCACTCTGCACGCCGATGGCCTTGATGCCGAAATCCTTGAAGCCCAGAAAGCTCGGCAGCGTCAGCTGGATCACGTCGCCGACTTCCGCTGGCCCGGCCACGGCCTGTACGGTCAGCCCCAGCAAATCAAGCGTGCCGCTCAAGTTGTGCAGCAGCAAATAGCTGGTGCTGCCACCGACCTGGAAGCCCAGGCTGATGCGGTTCTCGGACGCCGCACGGGTGTTCAATTCCAGATGCGCGTTCAAGACAATGCCGCCGCGCCCTGTCACGCCGCCCAGCTCCTCGTCGGACAATGCATTGGCGGCTTGTGCCCCCAATGGCAACAGGCCAATCGCCAAGAAGGCGGCTGCGCTCATGCGACAGAATTTCATGGTTCAAGGCCCCGCTTTCAGCCGCACATCGAGGTATTGCAGCTGCATGCTGCCGATGCGGCTGCTGCCCAGATCGAGGCTGGGGCCAACATCACTTTTGAAGGAGATGTTGTCGATCAAAAGACTGCCTGCCGGTGCCGAGCCTTGCGTCGGCCAGGCCAGATTCAGATGCAGAAAGCTGCCCGCCTCGGGCGTGCTGATGGTGTTCAGCAGCAAGGGCTGGCGGTCCAGATCGGCCAGCCGCCAGGGGCTGTTGCCGAGTCGGCCTTCGGCTGTTGCTGCGGCCAGGTGGATGCCGTTCAGGCTGAATTGCGCGGCCGCGTCGGCGCGGCCGCGCGGGCGCAGCAGCAGCGCACCGATATCCAGGCGCAGGCCCAGGCCGAAGGCGATGCCCTGCTCGTTCGGGTCGGCGTTGGGCGCCAGGCTCAAGCTGCCGCCATAGCTGCGCAGGTCTTGCAGCACCACCGCTCCGGCGCTGAAATTCGGCGCGGCGCTGTTCTTGTCGATCAGGCTCAAGTCGGCCGCAAATTGCCAGCTCAAGCGGCCGTTGAGATTGAGCGGCTCACTCAGCACGACGCGGTCCGGCATGCCGGCTGGGCCCTTGATCAGGCTGAGTTGATAGGGGTCGGAGAAGGTGGCGGCGAGATCGTCCGAACGCGACAGCGCAAAATTGGACAGCGCCAGGCCCGAGCCATCCGCCGAGCCCAGCCGTAGCGTCAGCGGGCCCTGCAGCGCAAAGCCGCGCAGATTGAAGGCAAAGCCGTCGCGCCCTTGGACGCGCGCCAGCTCGTCATCCGAGATCGGTGTCAGCGCCAGAGCGGCGGAGGCAAGCACCAAGCCGAGAAGCGCCAACAGAGCCTGCATGGCTCTGATGTTTGGGTTCTGCTGGCGGCGCTGCATGGTCGTCAGCCGCCGCCGGGCTTGGTCATTAACGGTGGAAGGACGGGCGGCAGGTTAGGCGGCAGGACGGCATTCAAATTGCCGGCGCTGAGTTTGTCGCGCCAGTTCATCCAGAGGCCTGCTTGTGCGATATCCGGTGCGGCCATGCCGGCCGCAGCGGCCGGGAACTGCACCGCGCTTTTCAGCACCGACAGGAACAGGTCACGACTCGGCCCGGCCGCATCGCCCGCTTGCAGGCTGCCGATCTGCGCCAAGCTGAAGGGGCAGGCTGAAGCGCCGCAAACGCTGCCGTCCCAGCGTTTGCCGCCCAGCGGATCTTGACGCGAGTCGAGCACCGCGGCACTTTGGCTGTCGGCAATCGCGAGTGAACCGCTGATCTGCGAAGCGCGCAGACCGAAGGCGCCGCTGACGCCCTCAAAGCCCAGCCGCATGCCGACAATCTCTCGGTCGCCGGCACTGCTCGCCGGGCGGTAGACGAGCTCGAAATAGGGATTGCTCAAGGCGACCGTGCGCTGCGCATCCCCCAGGTCGCTGCGGCCAAACTGCAGGCGGCCGATGTCAATATCGGCGCCGCTGCCATTGCGCGGCGCGTAGTGGTATTCGCCCAAGCGCAGATTGGAGAAATTGGCGCTCAGCTTCAGATCGGCATTCAACGTGATGCGCGAAAAGTCCAAGCCGTTTAGGTTGGTGTTGGTGATGGCCACCATGGCCTGTCCCCAGACACGCGCGAGCTCGGCATCCGGCAGCGGCGCCAGTTGGGCCCGCACGGCGCTGCCGTTGAACAGCGTCAAGCAGAACAGCAAACCTCGAAGAGTGGACTGAATGCGCATGCTCAACGCGCCCACATCCAGATTTTCGAGCCCTGCAGATCGATATTCGTGAAGGCAAAGCTGCCGAACGAGGCGCTGCTATTGCCCATGGTCACCGAGCCCACGCTCAGGCTCGGGCTCAGTCTGTGGTCGAGGCCGGCATTGGGCAGGGCGAACTGGATCACATCGCTGAGGCCGTCGTAAGTGCCGCTGCTGATCAACCGCGCGATGCCGGCCGCGCCGTCGGCGCCGTAAGCGGCCATAGCGTTGCTCATCGCCGTGCCGAAGCTGGCCGAGTTCAACAGATCAACGGTCATCACAAACATGCCGCGCAGCGTGATGTTGTTGAAGGAGATGCTGCCGCCGTCCGGGTTGCCGGCACTCTTTGTGCTGTAGCTGAAGGAGCCGATCTTGATGTCGAGGTCGGCGGCCAGCGTGACGCCGTCGCGACCATGCACGTCTGCCAAGTCAGCGTCGTCCATGCTGCTCATGGCTCGCGCCGCGCCGCTCAGCAGGAGCAGCGCGAATGCGACGAGCATCAGCAGATGGAGTCGGTTCATCGGAATTTGGCGTTAGGTGGTTGTGAGGAATCCGGCCCGGCATCCAAGGCCGGGCCGAACTCTGTCGTTCAAACGCTCAGATCAAGCGGCAACTCAATGGGCCCAGATCCAGAACTTGGAGCCTTGCAGGTCCATATTGGTGATGGCCACGCTGCCGAAGGACTTGTTGCCCACGCTATTGCCCAGGGTGATGCCGGCGACCGTGATGCTTGGGCTCAGCTTGGAGTCCATCTTGGCGTTAGGGAAGGCGAACTGCACAACATCGCTGGCTGCGTCATAGATGGCCGCGCCGGTGGCGGCACCGAAGACGTCGAAGCTGGCTGCAGTCAGCTTGCCCAGCTGACCGGCAACAGCAGCGCCGCCAGCGGTTGGGGTGACAGGCAGGCCGGCGGCCAAAGCCTTGCCGATGTCGGCGTCGGCCTGTGTGTAGCCCAGATGGGCGCCGATCGAGTCGGCCACATTGCTGACGAAGGCGCTCTTGTTCAGGATGTCCAATGTCATCGCGAACATGCCGGTGATGCCGATACTGTTGAAGGAGACCGAACCGCCGTTAGCGTCGGTGTCGGTGTACTTGAACGAGCCGATATTGATGTTCAGGTCACCGGCGATCGAGACACCGTCCTGGCCGCTGACTTGCGCCAAGGCGCCGTCGTCGATGGCGGTCATGGCGGAAGCCGACAGGGAAGCGGCGAGCAGGGCGGCGACGGCGGAAAGTTTGAATGCGTTCATTTGAGTATCTCCAGAATTGACTTGTTGATTGAATAAACAGAACTTTTTGAAACAGTCACTTGCACGCGCCGCCCATGGTCTTCAGTCACGGGTTTCGCTCTTTGCAGCGCGGGTGCTTGTGGGCTCCCTGGCTGCGCCGAGTTGTCAGCGGCGTGGACGAATGATGCGGATTAGTTGGCAAAAACATCTGACTTTGCGAGCCAAGCTCTTGGCCCTGCACGCCCTCCGTTCGGTGGGGAGTAGGAACCATTAGAGGGTTTGCATGCTGCTTCAATAGCTAGTTATGTAGATGCCTCATGCAATGCTGCGTAGGCGGCTGGGTGACTGGCCGAACCAGCGCTTGCAAGCGCGGTAGAAATTGCTCGGATCGGCAAAGCCCAGCGCAAAACTCATCTCGGTGGGCGTGATGCTGCCGCGGTTCAAATACCGCGCCGCCAGGTCGCGGCGCGTTTCATCCAGCAGCTTGTTGAAGCTGGTGCTTTCCTCCAGCAAGCGGCGCTGCAGCGTGCGTTCGCTCATATGCAGCAGCGCGCTGATGGTCTCGCGTTTGGGGTCGCCTTTGGACAGTTCCTGGGTCAGCAGCTGGCGTACCCGCACCTGGATGCTGCCGCCGCGCTGCACCATGGCTTGCGCCGCGCTGCGCTCGCACAAGGCCGCCACATGGGCATTGGCGGTCGGGATGGGCGCACGCAGATCGGCGCTGTCAAAGTCGATGCAGAAATGCGCGGCATTGAACTCGGGCGCGCAGCCAAAGGCCGTCCGCCATGGGTTGATGTCAAGCGGCGCCTCAAAGGGATAACTGATTCTGCGCGGCTGCACCTGGGCGGCAGTGGCCCAGGTGAGAGACTGCAAGAGCACGTTGGCGATGAAGTCATAGCGCTGCAGCGGCGTGGGCCGCAGGCCCTTGAGGATGTCGACACGCAGCCGGCTTTGGCCGCCTTCATGGCTCAGCTCCATGCAGACCGCCGGCGACAGCAGGGCCGAGAAGCGCAGGATGTATTGCAGCGCCTCACCCAGGTCCTGCGCGGCCAGCACCAGATGGGCCAGCAGGCCCAGCGCCACCAACGGGTGGGCCGGCACGCTCAAGCCGATGGCTGCGTCGCCGGTGCGCGCGGCCGCCAACTCCCAAGCGCCGCTATAGGCATCGGACAGCACGCGGGGGTCAGGTTCGGCGGGGTCAAGCCCGAGTTGATCGAGCAGGCTTTGCAGGCACAGGCCGCGGCTGGCCATGGCCTGTGCCATCGCCTTGTGCCAGCTGCTGGTCAGGCTCGCCGCGCCGCCGGGCTTGGCTTGCGGCGTGCGTGGCACGGCCTGGGCCGCATCCGGCTGTTGCGTCAGAGGTGTGAACAGACTGGCCTTGTGCATGGTTGGCGGGGCGGCAATGGCGGGAGCCCGCACTCTAGGCGGCGCCCTGCGCCTTGTCGCCGTCCATCCGTCTAGGTAGGCGGCTATCCCAAGGGATAGTGCTAGCTGGCCGAAGGGATAGGTTCAAGGGGCAGAACAGCCGCGACAATCCGGCCCTCTCAGGTTTTTTTCGCCGCTCACCCATGCACACCCTTGCCCAACTACGCTCCGGCGAACTCGCGGGCATCACCCGACTCGATTTGTCCTGCGGCCTGACCGAGCTGCCGCCCGAAGTGTTTGACCTGGCCGACAGCCTGGAGGTGCTCAATCTGAGCGGCAACGCGCTCAGCAGCCTGCCCGATGATCTGGCGCGCCTGCACAAGCTCAAGGTCTTGTTCTGCTCGGGCAATCGCTTCACCCGCGTGCCCGAGGTCGTCGGCAGTTGCGCCGCGCTGAGCATGGTCGGGTTCAAGTCCAATCAATTGAGCGAATTGCCCGCGGCGGCCTTGCCGGCCCGGCTGCGCTGGTTGATCCTGACCGACAACCAGCTGAGCCGCCTGCCGGCCGAGCTGGGTGAACGCACGCAGCTGCAAAAGCTGGCGCTGGCCGGCAATCAGCTGTCTGAGCTGCCCGAGTCGATGCAGCAATGCCGTGCGCTGGCCTTGCTGCGCATGTCGGCCAATCGCTTCGAGCGGATTCCGCCCTGGCTGTTTGAGTTGCCGAGCTTGGCTTGGCTGGCCGTCGGCGGCAATGCTTGGGGGGCGGCGCGCGAGGCCAGTGTGCTTGAGCAGTCGGCGTTGGCCGACATCGACTGGGCGGCGTTGCAGATGGCTGAGCTGCTCGGGCAGGGCGCCTCGGGTGTGATCCACGCAGCGCATTGGCCCGCCGGCCCGCAGGGTGGGCGCGAGTTGGCCGTCAAGGTCTTCAAGGGCGAGGTCACCAGCGACGGCTGGCCGCACAGTGAATGGGCGGCCAGTTTGGCGGCCGGCCTGCACCCGCACCTGATCGCGGCCAATGCGCGCCTGCATGGCCATCCGCAGGGCGCCGAGGGCTTGCTGATGCCGCGCATAGGGGCCGAGTTCAGCACGCTGGCCGGGCCGCCCAGCCTGAGTTCCTGCACCCGTGATGTCTATCCGCCCGAGACCCGCATCGAAGCCAATGTCTTGCTGCGCATGGCCCGGGGCGTGGTCGACGCGGCGCGCCATCTGCATGGCCGGGGCATCTCGCATGGCGATCTGTACGCCCACAATTTGTTGTGGAACGGCCGCGGTGAGGTCTGGCTCGGTGACTTCGGCGCCGCCAGCCTCTTGCCCGATCAACTCAGCGTGGCGGACCGGCAGCGCGTCGAGCGCATCGAGGTGCTGGCCTTCGGCCATCTGCTGGAGGAATGGCTGAGCCGCTGCCCCGAGCCCGCGCCCGCCCTGATCCGACTGCAGGCCGCTTGTGTGCAGGCCGAGCCCGCTGCGCGGCCGCTGTTTGCGGACTTGGCGGCCGCCTTGTAATTAACTTACCCAGCCGCGCTCACGCGCGATGAAGACCGCATGCGTGCGGTTGCGCGCATCCAGCTTGTGGTTGACATTGCGCAGGTGGAACTTCACCGTCGGCTCGGAGATTTGCAAGCTGTTGGCGATCTGTTTATTGGGCATGCCCGCCGACAGGCATTGCAGGATTTGTAGCTCGCGCGGCGACAAAGCGCATTCGCCGCGTGCCGCCGCCACCGTCACAGGCAAGGCCGTCGCCGGCTGCTCCGGCGCCGCCGCCACGGCTTGCGCCGCCGTGCCGCCCAGCACATGGTCCACCACCGTCAGCAGGCGCGGCGTTGCGGCGGGGCGCAGGGCCGCCAGCATGCCCATCAGTTGCGGGCCTTCTTCAAGATAGCTGGCGCGCAGGCCCAGCTCGGCCTCGCTCAAGAGCAACTCACCCAGCAAGCGCTGCGCGTCCGCCACTCGACCCAAGGCCTGCAAGGCTTGCGCCTGCAGCAGGCCAAGCTTGAGCTGACGCCGCCGCCGGCCCAGCGTTTGCGCCTTCAGTCGTTTCACCGCGCAGGCCGCCAACACCTGTTCCGCGCGGCCCTCACGCAAGCCCAGGCGCAGACCGGCCAAGGCCTGGTCTTCCACGTCATTGATCGGCGTCATGCGGTCGGCGGCAAAATCCCAGGCGGCCGGCAGCAGGCTGAGGCGCTCGGGCGCCATCGGGTGGCCATGGTCGAACTGGTGCAGCAACTGGTACTGCTGCTCCAGCCGCATCGGTGCCACGATGCGTGCCAGGCCCAGCGAGCGGCCCAGCTCGATGCCGGCGTGGATCAGCGCCGCGCCTTCCGCGTATTGGCCGGCTCGGCAGAGCGCGCGTGACAAGACTCTGTGCGTGATGACGATGGCGTCCAGGAACACCAACTCACCCGACAGGTCCAGATACTCGCGCGCCAGGCTCTCGGCGCGCTCGAACTCACCCAGCTCGTACAGCGCACCGGCTAGGTAAACACCTACGTAAGCGGTGCTGGCGCTGTGGCGGCCGCAGATGCGGCTCAGCTCGGCCAGGGCAGGCTCCAGGCGGGCGACCACTTCCAGCGCCCGGCCCTGTGCCAGCAAGGTGTAGGTGCTGATGCCGTAGCTGAAGGTAGTGCCGTAGACACTGCCGATGCGCTTGAACAGCGTCAGGGCGCGGTCGGAGCTTTCCAGGGCGGCGTCGAAGCGATGCGAGCAGAGGTCGACATAGGCATGAATGCTGCGAAAGGTTGCCTCGCTGAGCCCACTCAGGGTCAGGTCTTGATACTGCTTGAGGGCCAGCTCGCAGTCGACCAGACGGTCCATCAAGACCAGGGACAGCGGCCCCAGCATGCGGTACTCGGCCATGCTTTGCACGGCGGGCACCTGCTTGAGTTGCTCGGCCAATTGACCGGCCAGGCTGTACTCATAGCTGAAGATATAGATCCAGCACAGTGCCACTTGCAGGCTCGGGTGGCGCTTGAGCACCGCGTCCGGGATTTGAGCCAGCCAATGCCGGCAGCTGCTGATATGGCCGCGCGCCAGCGCTTGCCAGATATAGCCGACCAAGATCTCGCAGGCCTGCGCATGGTTGCCCGCGCACAAGGCGTGCTCGATCGCCGCATCGGGGTCGCCGGACTGCAAGAACCAGTCGGCCGCACGTTGGTGCAGATCGGCCAGCCAGCCCGGAAAATCCTCGCGCAGCTTGCGCTGCAAGAACTCGGCGAACAGCGGGTGGTAGCGGAACTCGGTGCCGGCCGCGCCCATGCGCAGCACGAACAGGCTTTGCGCTTCCAATTGGCGCAATAGCGTGGCCGCATTGGGGATCTGGCAAACGGCGTTGCAAATGCCGGGGCCGAGCTGCTTGATGAAGCTGGTGCGCAGCAAAAAGCTCTTGATCTCCTCGGACTGGTCCCAGAACACTTCCTCGTACAGATAACGTCCGATGTCGGCGGTTTGCTCGCAAAAATTCTCGATGAAGCCGGGCTTGTCGCCGCGCCCCTTGAGCGCCAACGCCGCCAGTTGCAAGCCGGCCGGCCACCCCTCGGTGGCGTGCAGCAGGCGGCGCACGCTGGCGGTATCGAGCTGCAACTGGTGGCGCTGATTCAGGAACAGCTCGGCCTGCTCGAAGTCAAAACTCAGCTCGGCCATGCCGATCTGCAGCAGCCGGCCCTGCGCCTTGAGCTTGTACAAACGCAGCAGCGGGGCGTTGCGGGCGGTGATGAAGAGCTTGCAATGCGTGGGCAGGCGCTCGATCAGGCGCTGCATCAGGTCAACCGACCTGGCCTCACGCAGATGGTCAAAATCATCCAGAAAGATCGCGGTCGGTTGCTGGATGGCGGCGACCGCGTCCAGCACGTCCTGGCCCAGGCGTGAGCCGGTATAGCGCGCGTCCATCAGATTGGGCGCCGGCTCGCCCGGTCGGCTGTCTCCCACACCCATGCTCGGCAAGGCCGTTTGCAAGAGTGCGCACAGGCGCTCCACATGGTTGTCGTCGGCGCTCAGCTGCAACCAGGCGGTGGCAAAGCCCTTGGCCCGCAGGCGCTCATGCAGGCAAAGCATGGCCGTGGTCTTGCCGAAGCCCGCCGGCGCAATGGCCAACACCAAGGCGACGTCGGCGCATTCCTCCAGCCAAGCGCTGAGGTTGGGGTTGTCGACCAGGTGGCGACTGAGTTGGGGGGCAGCAAGAGGGGACATGAAGGCGGCGTGGGGCTGTCCGGAATGGGCGGGGCAAAGATTGCGGCGGCGCTGAGCGTAGCCGATCTTGCCCGCGGCTTAGCTGCGTGAAAGTCCGAAGACTCGGACCCTGCACGAGGCTAATCGCGGCGCGGCAGCTCGGTCAACCCGGCCAATTCATGCAGGCGCCGGTGGGCGGCGCCGTCCCAGTCGATCGGCAGTTGGTTCTTGGCCTGCAGATAGTGGTGGGTGAACAGGTCCAGATAGGCCTCCAAGGTTTGCGCGGCCAGTTCCTCGCCGGCCAGACTCAGGCACAGGGCGGCCACCTCGCTGGTGCAGAAATGATCATCGCGGCGAGAGCGCCTCAGCTTGTATTGCGAAATCTGCTCCAACTCGAGGCTGAGCACCGGCAGGTGGTCCAGATAGGGGCTTTTGCGGAACATCTTGCGTGCCTCGCTCCAAGTGGCGTCGAGCAAGATGAAGAGCGGGCGTTTGGTCGGCTCGGCCCCGGCGGCGGCAGGAATTTCAACGCTGCGCACGACCCGTTCGGGTGCCACAAATTCACCCGGAAACACCACATAGGCCTGCCATTGCGGGTCCTGCAACAACGCCAGCAGCGCCGGGTCGGTTTCGGTGCGGGCCCAGCCGAAGGCAAAGGTGTCGGCCACCATATCGGCAATCAACCAGCCGGTATTGCTGGGTTTGAGTGCTTCGATATCGGCCATCAACAGGCAGAAGCCCGCATCGGTCGGGACCGATGGGCGCAGTGCACACATGCAGTAGCTGATCGCCAGGCGACAGCCCTCGCAACGTTCGCGCTTGAAGCCACCGCGGGCGAGAAAGGGTTTACTGCTGCGCGCCAAACGGGCGGCGCGCAAAAGGGAGACGGCGTGGGGCATGGAGTGACGATTTTCAGGGCGCGCGCAGCGCAGGTGGGGGCGGCGACAGTGTCGCATCGCCGCTTGCGCTGGAGCTCGCTGGGACGGCAGAGCGGTGCGGCGCACTCCAGCGGCGACCCTTGCGCGAGCAGCGAAATCGTGACTTATCGTGACTTGGTTTGGGCCAATAGTTTAAAATCGGAGTTTTCGAGCGCTACAAAATCCGACCAACGCTGGGCTATCTAATTCAATTCCATGAACATGAAAGTTAAAAAGATTGCGATTATCGGTGGCGGCACCGCCGGCTGGTTGGCGGCCAATCATCTGGCCGTGGAATTGCGCGCGGAAACCGACATCAGCATCACCGTCATTGAGTCACCCGAGATTGGCATTATTGGGGTGGGCGAGGGGACGGTGCCGCATATTCGCAAATCTTTGATGAAGTTTGGCATTGCAGAAGCCGAGCTGCTGGCCACTTGCGATACCACCTTCAAAGCGGGTATAAAATTTGTCGATTGGCGCGCACCGACGGCCACCAGCGACACCAATTTTTACTACCATCCGTTTGCATCGCCGTACCCTTCCGGTGTGGATGTCACGGCGCTCTATTTAAACAGCCCGGCCACGCGGAGTTTCTCAATGGTGACCGGGGTGCCGGCTTTGGCCGAGGCAATGCGCGCACCCAAGCTGGTTTCGTCGCCGGCCTATGAGGGCCCGGTCAACTATGCCTATCACTTTAACGCGGTGAAATTTGGGCAGTTGTTGGCGAACAATGCCAAAAGCAGACTGGGGGTGCTGACCAAGGACGGCGCGGCCTTGCATTTTGACTTCTATGTCGACTGTTCAGGCTTTAACTCGCTGATCCTTGGGAAAATATTCAAGGTTCCCTTTGTCGATAAATCCGCACAAATTTTGACCGACACCGCGCTGGCGGTGCAAATTCCTACCGAGGCAGCGGCCGAATTGCCGCCTTTTACCTTGGCCAAGGCGCATGCGGCGGGCTGGTTATGGGATATTCCGTTGACGAATCGCCGCGGTGTGGGGTTTGTGTTCTCGAGCGCGCACATGAGCGGAAGCAGCGCGGTGGAGGGTTTGTCAAGCTACCTGGGGATTGATGCTGACAAGCTGGCGCCCCGAAAAATACCGATGCGAATTGGTTACCGGGAGCAGTTCTGGTGCAAGAATGCGGTATCGCTGGGTTTGGCGCAGGGTTTTGTGGAACCGCTGGAGGCGACCTCCATCTTTGTGACCGACTTTGCGGCCGAACTGTTCGCGCGCAACTTTTCGGTCGACAAAGACAATATGTCGGTGGCGGCCAACTACTGCAACAAGGTGATGGCCTACACCTGGGAGCGGGTGATGGATTTTGTGCAATTGCACTATTGCATTTCCGACCGAAGAGATTCGGCCTTTTGGCAGCAAAACACGCTGGAGACCAAGCGCTCCGATGTGTTGACCGAGCGACTGGCGATGTGGAAATTCAACCCGCCGAAGAAATCAGACTTCTTCAGTCGTTTTGAGCTGTTTGACGTCGACAATTACTTGTTCGTGTTGTACGGGATGCGCTACCAAACCCGAGCCAAGAATATGACCGCCTACGAACAGCAGTATTTCGAGCGTGAAATTGAGAAGGTCAAAGCCACCGGCAAAAAGTTGTCAAGTGAATTGCTCCAACATCGCGAATGGTTGAATGAATTCTTGGCGGCCTACCGTCAAACCAACCGGACTTGAGCGCTGCCACTGCTTCAAAGTGAGCGCACGACGCGCAACCCAAAGAACACATAGCCTTCCTGTGGCGCATTGGGGTTGCGTTTGCTGACGCGCAAATCCTTGGGGTTGTTGTACCAGGAGCCGCCGCGCAACAGGCGCGCATCCGTGCCGCCGACGGATTGACAGGCGCGCCCGTCGCTGCCGATATTGCTGTAATTGCCGTGGAATGAATCTTCCACCCATTCCCAGACGTTGCCGTGCATATCATGCAGTCCGAACGCGTTGGCTTGTTTGAGCCCGACCGGGCTCACGCTCCCGCCACTATTGCCGTTGAACCAGGCGTGCTGCGGCAGCATGCTGTCGTCGGCGCCGAAGCTCCAGTCCGAGCGACTGCCTGCACGTGCCGCGTACTCCCATTCCGCTTCGGTGGGCAGGCGGTACAGCTTGCCGGTGCGCTCACTCAGTTTCTTCACAAAAGCCTGTGCGTCATGCCAGCTGATGCGATCGACCGGGCAGTTGGCGCCGCATGATATGTTGGCGCTGGGATTGCTCCCCATGAAGTGAGTCCACTCGGCCTGTGTCACCTCGTAGCGACCCATGAAGAAGCCATGCAGGCTGACGCGGTGAACAGGCTGTTCGTCCGGACTGTAGTCGCTGCCCATTTTGAAACTGCCAGGGGCGATCAGCACCATTGGTGGGCATTGCTCGCAGTCCTTGATCCATTCGCCGGGTACCGCGTTGGCCTCAATCAGCGCTCGCTTGCCGGCCATCAGCTGGGCCAGTTCGTCGGCGCTGGGGGCGCGATCTTGGTCGCGCTCAGGTTCATGCTTACGCTGCCTTTTGGGGCGTGCAATTTCCGCCGGAACGGCTGCGCGGGCCGGCGCTACCTGGCGCGCTGCGCTGATGCAGGCCTTGTACGCGTGTTCACGCGGCCCGATATTGGCGTCTTCCTCAATCGCCGGCATGGTGTAGCCCGGACGATTCGCACAGACGACATTTCTCCGTTGTTGCGTGCATTCCCTCGCTTCGGGGCCGACACGTGCCGGTGTGGTGACCCACATCAGGATAGGCGCTTCGGCCAAGGCGACGGCTTGACATTGCGTTTCGACCGCGCTGGCAGGATCGCCAGCGCCGTGACCAATGCCGCCGGTTGCGCAAGCGCCGAGCAGCAAGCTTGCGAAAATACCACTGATAAATAGATACTTGCTCATGCCGTGCCCCTCCCGCTGGTAGCCGTTCGGCAGCTGAGGCTGCACTTGGTGGCGAAATTTGCTGCCAATTAGATTGGAAATAATAGTTGATTGAACTATCAATTATTAATTTGGCATGTCAAAATTTTAACGCAACGAAAGTCACGCGAATTCAGCTGCTTGCGCAAAAATTGGTGGAATACACCAAGGCAACCAGAATTCAGCTGTGCCACTCTTTTGAGTTCACCATGCCCGATAATTTTTCCCTCCGCATGCCGCCCGTCATTCAATCTGTCGCAGTTGGTGAGCACCAAATAGTGTTCATCGATGATTTCTTGCAGGAGCCCGGTCAATTGCGCGCGGCGGCGCTGCAGAGTCAGTTTTCCGAATACCCGGGTGTGGATCAGAAAAAAGGTTATCCGGGTCTGCGTGCCGCTGTGCCGGCGGCCTATTCCGAAAATCTCACAGATTTTTTGGAACCGCTGATCAAGGCCAATTTTCAAGTGCCCGCGCAGCTGGCAATCAGAAAGAGCGTGTGCGCATTTTCACTGACCAGTGTGCGGCCAGAAGATCTCGGGCCCTTGCAGCGCACCCCTCATTTCGACGCCAGCACGCCCTACCATATGGCGGTTTTGCTATACCTTTGTGACGAAAGCCATGGCGGCACCGGGTTTTACCGACACAACTCGACCGGCCTACAGCAAATCACGGCGGACACGCGTGATACCTATCTGGACGCCTATTACCAAGAAATTAACAAGCGGCGCCCGCCGGCCCGCTATTTTGACCGCACGGACGAGCAATTTACATTTTTGGGCATGATTCCTGCCCGTTTCAATCGCCTGGTGGTATATCCGGGTAGTTTGCTGCACAGTGCATGCATCAATCCGGCGCGCAGTATTTCCAGTGACGCTAGAACAGGGCGGTTAACTGCCAACACGTTTTACGACTTTTAGCCAAGAGTTTCCTCGGTAAGTATTACGACAGACGGTTCCTCGGAAATTGCTCAAAAAAAAGCCCGGCCAGTGCCGGGCTTTTAGCGTTCAGTTGAGCTCTAAATCAGAATCGTGCGCTCACACCAAGGCGATAGGTCCGCTCACCCATATAGGACCAAGCTGGGAAGCCTTCCCGTAATGGCAACTTGACTGCGGTGTTGCCGGCCGGCGCTCCACCGAATTGAACATCGTCAGCCTCGAGTATGTTGGCCACATCGAAACTGACCTTGATGTTCTTCGTAGCGTTCCATCCAAGGCCCAGATCCAAGGTGCCAAATCCCTCGTGCATTCGGTTACCGTAATAACCTGTCTCACGAATCATGTACTCTGAGCGATAGTTGTAGGCAAGGCGGCTAGAGAACATATCATTCTCCCAGTAGCCGATCAAGTTGGCGGTGTGCTTCGATGAGGCCGTGAACAAAGGCCGATTGTCGATATAACTCGAAGCCGGTGCCCTGGCATCGGAGAAGGTATAGTTCGCCACCACGCCGAAGCCGTTCTCGAAGTTGTGGTTGATCTGAGTTTCGATACCGTCGATCTTGCCGCCGCCAGCATTCTTGAAGGTATTGATGGTCCAGTTGTCCACGCCGGCTTGCGGATCAACAACACCAATCTTTTGGTTGGTCTTGACGTCTGCTGTCACAAAGTTGTCGATGTCTTTGTGGAAGTAAGTTGCGGAGATCAAATTGCCCTTGCCGTAGTAGTACTCCAAGCCGAGGTCAAACTGTGTCGACTTCATTGGCTTCAGCGACGAGGTACCATAAGTCAAGCTTTGATTGTTGGGACGGTCATCGTTGTAACCGTTCATTTTGGTCAAGAACATATTGTCGAAGTTCGGGCGAGTAATCGCCTGTGATGCCGCAAAACGAGCAACCATGTTCTTCTGCACCGTGTATGCAACGTTCAAGCTGGGCAGCCAGTCGTCGTAAGTCGTGCTTTCCGTCTTCTTCTTGGTGCTCCAACCCGTGTTGTTTGCATTGTCACCCGCTGGCAGCGCTGATCCGTCGAACAAATAGCCAGTGCTTGTGGCTTTGGTGCGGATGTAGCGCAGGCCGAAGTTGCCACGGAACTTGTCTTGCTCGAATTCGAACATACCGTATGCCGCAGTATTGTCTTCCTTCAGCTGACCTAAACCGGCGCGCTGCTCAACCCAACGGGCAATGTTCTTGCCGGTTGTTTCCACCATTGCGGACAGATTTGGCTTGGGGAAATCCCAGCCCACCGGACCCATTGGGATGGTGCCGTTGAACAAGTCTGTGGCCTTGCCAGTGATGGGGTTGGTGTCGAAGTCGGCTTTGAATTCCGCACGTTCTTGGCTCGTGTTGAATTCATGCTTGGAGAGGCGCGCACCGGTCTTGAACGAGGTAATTGCACCCCATCCGAGATCCATGGTCAGGTCGGCCTGGGCAAAGTCTTCCTTGTCCTTGTTTGGTCCACGGACGGATGTCGCCCAGCCAGTAGGGGCAATATCCGTTGGCAAATTGGCTGCCGTCATGTTCTGACTCGACGAGGGCGACAAAATCAGCTGGTTGCCGGTGGCATCGATCGTGCCTGTCCACTTCGGCATTGTCTGGCCTGCATTCCACTGGCCAACGCCGTAATTGATGGTCTGGTCGGTGCCGCCTTTGGCTTCTGTGGTGCCAGCGACAGCTTCCAACTTGAAGCCTTCGGCTTGATAGGAGCCGTTCAGCACCAAGGTGTCCGAAGTCATCTTGCCCTGGCGCGCCCATGCCTGCATGAACGAGTCATTCGCACTCGCAGCCGTCGCGGTGTTCTTCACGCAGACTCCGGCCGCGTTCGTTTGCTCACAGGTCTTGCCCGCGCCACCCATGAAAATGTAGTGGCTGCTGTTCGTGTTGTCGCCTGTCAACTCCAGGCTCATGTAATTGAGGCCCAAATCTACACCTTGGACCGGACGGGCTTGCAGCGCAACATTGATTGCGGTCCGCTTGCGATCTTGCACAAAGGTTGAAGGCGCCACGTCACCGGACCAGCCCACGTCAGCTTCGACACCGCGGCGGATGTATTCGCCGTCGTCAATGCCGGCGGCGATCAGGACGCCGAACTTCTTCTGCTCGTCCTTCCAGCTATAGAGGCCGGCGACTTCCTTGTTCAAATCGTCGCTGACCGTACCCTTGCCAAGTCGGCCGCTGACGAAGGCAGTGTTCGCAGCCAGATCCAGGGGTTTGCGGGTCCGAACGATCACCGTGCCGCCGATGCCGCCTTCCGTCAAGTCAGCTTGGGATGACTTGTAAACCTCCATGCCGCCGATCATTTCGGATGGCAGCAGGGAGTAGTTGAATGAGCGGTCAATTGCTTGCTGGTCATACCAGCCGGTTGAAGCGACGGACTGACCGTTCAGCGTTGTGTAAGTCAGCTGCGGGTCAGTACCGCGAATCGACACCGAAGCACCTTGGCCGAAAGCGCGACCCACTGCAACGCCCGGGATGCGACCCAAAGATTGACCGACGTCTGTATCTGGCAACTTGCCGATATCCTCGGCCGAGACGGCGTCAACAACAGCATTGGCGCTCTTCTTGATATTTGCTGCGGTTTGCAGCGAGGCGCGAATACCGGTGATCACCACTTGCTCGAGTTGAGCGGTGTCTTGTGCTGCGGCTGGCTTGGTTTCAGCTTGCTGCGCCTGGGCTGCAAGGCTGAAGCTCAGCAGCGTCATGGTGACGGCAGCTGCGATAGGGCTCTGTTTGACCTTCATTTCTTTTCCTTAATTTGGCCAAGAGACAGTGAGTAACTCGGCCTGTTTCCACTTGGCGCTAAGCCCGAACAGTCCCAATCGGGACGGAGGGCTTGACACCGCTAAAGACACACGAATGCAACCAATGCCATGCCACTATACGGCGCCGTAGTGCCACTTTGCTACCACTTTTGTGTCCGTGTTTTCCCTGCTGTGGCGGCGCCGCCACCGAAAATTTGGTGCCCCTTTCTATGTAGTGCGGTGCCTGGACATTGGGTTTGGCGGTGTCGGCATCGGTGATGGGTTGGCTTGGGTTGCGGTGCTGGATCTTGGGGTGCATCGGCCCGGTTCATGGGGCGTGTTGGGGCGATGTGCGATTGCTCCTGGTGCGACTGGCCTGCACATGCCAAAGGCGCGAGGGCTTGAAAGCGTGCAACCTTTCTCGCTTTGTTCACGTGACTTGTTGTTGATTGGGGACTGCGCCGATGGGTGGGCATGGCGCAACTCTGATCCATTGGGTAGTGAACTGGTATTTGATCGTGGCCCTAGGTGGTATGCGCCTGGTGGGTGTGCCGCGCGTGTGGAATTGACACGAGAGCTAGAAGTGTTTGGAGTTCGTCGCGAGCGCCTGATGGGGCTGGTGGCGTGGTTTCTGCTGACATCTTGAGAAAACTGTTTGCTGCCGATAAAAGCTGTGCTATAGTTGCGGGCTTGCCTCGGAGGGGTGGCCGAGTGGTTAAAGGCAGCAGACTGTAAATCTGCCCGCTTACGC
>JADMJQ010000238.1:0-24229 GCA_018780415.1 Roseateles sp.
CATCTCGGCCATCACCTGCTTGGTGTGGTCGGCCTCGCCGACGCTGACGCCGCCTGAGCTGATGACGGCATCGGCCTGCTCGGCCGCGCGAGTAAAAGCTTCGCGCAGCGCCTCGGGCTGGTCGCGCACGATGCCCAGATCAATCACCTCGACGCCCAGTCGCTCCAGCATCGCCCACATCGTGTAGCGGTTGCTGTCGTAGACGCAGCCGGGCGGCAGTGGTTCTCCCACGCCTCGTAGCTCATCGCCGGTCGACATGATGGCGACCTTCAAGCGCCGCCATACGGGCACTTCGGCCAGGCCCAGCGAAGCCAATAGCCCCAGATCGGCCGGTCGCAAGATGCGCCCGGCGGCCAGTGCCACGCTGCCCAAGGCCAGATCCTCGCCGGCCAGGCGGCGGTTGTCGCCGGCACGCAGGATGCCGGGCGGGATCACGATGTAATCGCCGTCCCGCCGTGTGAACTCCTGCGGCACCACGGTGTCGAGCCCCGCCGGCATCAAGGCGCCGGTCATGATGCGTTGGCAAAAGCCGTTAGCGACGTCGCCACTTACCGCGCCGCCGGCCAGACTGGTGCCGGCCAGGCGCAACCGCGCCTCGCCGTCAACGATCAGATCGCTGGCGCGCAAGGCATAGCCGTCCATCGCCGAGTTGTCGTGGGCGGGCACTTGGCAAGGCGAGATGATGTCGGCCGCCAGCACCCGGCCGAGCGCGGCGCGCAGGCCCAGGCGCTCGGTTTTCTGCGGCAGCGGCAGCAGCTCGGCGATGAATTGCTGCGCCAACTCGACCCGCAAGGCCTGCGGGTCATAACCGGCCAAGCTGGCGGCTATTGCCGCAAGTGAAGCGCTGCTCATGGCGAGCCTTTGGAGGCCAAGGCCGCATGCACGCGCAGCGCCACATAGGCGTCGTTGGCGGCGTAGAGCAGTTGTCGATCGGTCAAGTGGCGCTCGGCCCAGTTCGAGGTCGTGACCTTCTTGGACTTGTGAAATTTCTGCTGGAACATGATGGCCACCGCCGCGCGTGCGCCGGTCGAGTTGGCGTAGCCGTCTTTGCGAAACACGCTGTTCAAGTCCAGGACGGCGCTCAGGCGCAGGCCCAGCTTGTGCTGGATCTGCGCATGGTCGGACTCCAGGCCGAAGCCGACCTTGAGCACCAACGCGGAGCCGAGCAGTTCGGCCAGCAGCGGCCGGGCTTGTTCATGGTGAAGCTGGAAGATATAGGCCCTCTGCAGGGTCGCGAACTGCACGATATGTGGGCCTTCGCTGGTCTGATCCTTCAAAAACGTGGGCTTGGATTCGGTGTCGAAGCCGACTATGCCGGCCTGCGCAATATCGGCCGCCGCCGCCGCGAACTGGGCGGCCGTTGTCGGCACCAGGATCTTGTCCAGGCTCAGGCATTCAAACGGTGGCAGCAGCGTGGTCTGTTCTTTGCTCGGGGCGATTTTTCTTGTCATGGCGGGTTTTATTTGTTTTAGCGCAGGCGGCGGCACATCAGGTCCTTGTCGACCAATTGGCCGTCCGGCAGTTTGATGGCCCCCTCCAGTCGCCCATAACGCTGGAAGCCGCAGCTCTCATACAGGCGCACGGCGCGCGCATTGCTGCTGGTCACGCTCAGCGTCACCAGCTCCAGCACCGGCTCGCCTTGCAGCAAGGCCAGCGCCCGCTCCAGCAGCAAGCGCCCAATGCCTTGGCCATGCAGCTGATTGCTGACCATCATGCCGACGATATGGGCGACATGGCGGACCTTGACGCGCGCCTCATGCTCGCAGCTGATCGCGCCGACCATCTGTGAGCCGGACCATGCCGTCAAGGTAAACAGATTGGCCCCGTCGGCGCCGCCGCTCAAACGGCTGCGGTAGCTGTCGGCATCGCGTGTGAGTTCGGTCGCGGCGTCTGAGGTGAAGGCTTGTGGGTGGTCGGCCAGCATGCCGTCGCGCAACGCTTTGTAGGCGGGCAGGTCGGCCAGGCGCAGCAATTTGATCAAGGGGTCGACGCTCGGCGTAGGCATCGAGCTTCAGCCGCCGATGTAATGCATCTCGACGCGGCGCTCACCGTCGCCCAGCGTCGTGGCGCCGCTGGCGCGCAGCTGCGAATAGCGGTCGGCGCGCGCGCCCCAGAGCAGGCCGATCGCGCCGCTCAAGTCGGCCTCGCTGGCGCCGCCGCGCAGCAGCGCCCGCAAGTCATGCCCTCGGTGGGCGAACAAGCAGGTGTAGAGCTTGCCCTCGGTGGACAGACGGGCGCGGTTGCAGTCGCCGCAGAAGGCTTGCGTGACGCTGGAAATCAGGCCGATCTCGCCCTGGCCATCCGCATAGGACCAGCGCTCGGCGGTCTCGCCTGCCACGCTGGCCGACAGCGGCTGCATATCGAACTTCTCACGCAGCCGCGCCAGCACGCTGCTTGACGGCAGCACCTCGTCCATGCGCCAGCCATTGGTGGCGCCGACGTCCATGTATTCGATGAAGCGCAGGGTCACGCCGCTGCCGCGGAAATGCCGCGCCATCGGCAGGATCTCTTGGTCATTGACGCCGCGCTTGACCACCATATTGACCTTGATCGGCCCCAGTCCGGCTTTGCTTGCCGCCTCGATGCCGGCCACGACATCGGCGACGGGGAAGCCGACATCGTTCATGCGCTGGAACACCGCGTCGTCGAGGCCGTCCAGGCTGACCGTCACGCGCTGCAGGCCGGCAGCCTTCAAGGACGCCGCCTTGCGCGCCAGCAGCGAGCCATTGGTGGTCAGCGTCAGGTCCAGCGGCAGCCCCTCGGGCGTGCGGATCTCGCTGAGCATCTCAATCAGCGCATCGAGATGGCGGCGCAGCAGCGGCTCGCCGCCGGTCAGGCGGATTTTCTGCACGCCATGGGCAACAAAGACGCGCGCCAGCCGGGTGATCTCCTCGAAGCTGAGCAGATCGCTGTGCGGCAAAAACTCATACTGCTTGTCAAACACCTGCTTGGGCATGCAGTAGCCGCAGCGGAAATTGCAGCGGTCGGTGACCGAGATGCGCAGATCGCGCAGCGGTCGGCCCAAGGCGTCGCTCAGCAAGCCGGTCGGCGCAAGGAGCTGGCTAGGCAGCGCTGGCACAGCATGGACGCGGCGCTGGTCGAGGAGGGGAATGACCTTGTCTGACATAGCGCTGCATTGTGCCCGCTTCGGCTTGCGCAGCGGCGTCGGCAAGCAGCGCCACTGTTTGCGGCAGGTCAAATCATCAACGCTCCACGCTGCCTCTCAAGTTCATCTTGCAACTGCTCGGCGCGCAACATCGCCAGATGGGTGTGGCTTGGCTGGGGCTGTTCCAGCGCTATCGGCTCGGCGGCAACGGCTTTGTCCGTCAGCAGGCCACCGGTCGGGCCCTGCAGCAAATCATGCAGGGTCGGACCTTGGCTAACGGCGCCGCTGGAGTCGCCGGCCGTCGGCGCCTGCGCGAACCAAACGTCCACCAGCTCATGCTGCTCGCCGTCGTCGGTCTTGAAGTTCGAGGCCATGCCGACAAAGTTGCCGTTTTGAATCACTTCTTGATGATTGGCGTTCAGATCCAACTCGACGATGCCCAGTTCGGCCAGGCTGTGCAGCTGACCCTTGGACGTGTTGCTGGCACCGACCCAGACCTGCAGATGATCGAATTCGGCGTCGGCCTTGGAGATCTTGCCGTCGTGGTTGCTGTCGAGTTGGGCCAGCGCGTGAAAGCCGTTGTCGGCCAGATGGCCATTGTTCAGCTTGGTGGCGGTGCCGAACAGCTCGGCGCCGTTGTCGATCTGGCCGTTGCCGTTGCGGTCCAGCGCCAGCATGCCGTTGCCAGCGGCCGCCCAGCCGATCTGCGAGGCCTGGCCGGTGGCGTTGATGTCGAAGTTGACGCCATGTTCGACGCCCAAGGTCTGTGTGCCCAGCGCTTCGCTGACCCCGATGCCGCTCAAATCCAGCATCAGCGGCGACGCGGCGGCCAGCACGCCCAATTGAGCCGCCGTCATTGCTTCCCGCTGGGTGCCTGTGAAGGCGGCCACATGGGCCATGTCCATGGTCGCCAATTGCTGCGTGCTCAGCGCCGAGATCTGGCCTTGGGTGAAGGCGGCCACATCGGCCAGGGGCAGCGCATTCAGCTGTGCGCCCGAGAGCACGGCGACCGCCGCCGTGTTGAGCGCAGCGATTTGGGCGGGCGCGAACAGCGCCAGGTGATTGGGGCCGAGGGCCTCGATCTGCGCGCCGCTCAGGGCGGCCACTTGGGCGGGCAAAATCGCCTTCCACTGCAACGGCTCGAGGGCGGCGATATGTTGGGTGCTGAGCAGGGCCATGTCGGCCGGCGTCAGGCTGATGAACTGCGGCGCCGTCAACGCGGCCACCTGCTCGGGGCGGAACTCGGCGATCTGGTTCGGCGCCATCGCCTGCAGTGCCGCCGGGCTCAGGCCTGGCATCTGCGCCACCGTCAGGCTGCTGAGCTGGGCGGGGCTCAGCGCCACCACTTGAGCGACGCTGAGTCCGCCCAGCTGCGCGGCGCTCAGGGCCGCAATCGAGCTGGTGGGGAGCTCGCTGAACCGGAACGGCGCAATGCTGGCCAGCTGCGCCGGCGTCAGCTCGCCCATATGGCTGGGGCTCAGGCCCTTCAGCTGATCCAGGGTCAGAGCCCCAATCGCGGCCGTGCTCAAGGCGACCAGCTGCTGCGGCGTGAAGGCGTTGATTTGCTCGCCGCTCAGGCCTTGCAATTGCTGCGTGCTCAGCAGGCCCAGTTGCCCGCCATTGAGAGCCTGCAAGGACGCGGTCGATAGCGCGTGTAGCTGCGCGGCGTCAAGCACGCCGATCTGGCCGTCGGCGAGCGCAGCAATCTGGGCCGGGCGCAGCGCGCCGAAGTTCTCGGCGCTGATGGCATCCAGCGCGGCCGTCGTCAGCGCCCGCAAGCTGTCGGGGCTGATGGCCTGCAGCTGGCTGCTGTTCAGCAGCACGATCTGCGCGGACGTCAGCGCCTGAATCTGGCCGGGACTGAGCGCTTGCAAGGTGTCCAGTCCCAATAGCGGCAAGGCGTGTTTGCTCAGCGACTCGACCTGTGCGCTGCTCATGGCCAGCAGTTGCGTGCTGCCAAAGGCCGCAAACTGCGTGCTGTTCAAGGCCTGCATTGCCGCGACCGACAGCGCCCCCATCTGGGCGGTGCTCAGGCTGGCCAACTCGACCGTGCTGAGGCCGGGTGCTTGCGCCGAGGTCAGGACTGCCAACTGGGCGGTGCTGATCTCGGGCCGCGCTTGCGCGGTGATCTGTGCGATGGCCGTGCTGCTGAGGCTGGCGAAGGTGGTGGTGCTGACCGCCGCCAGGTCATACATGACCAGGGCGGTCAGCTGGTCGCTGCTCAGGCCGGCGATGGCCGTCGGCTGCAAGGCGTAGACCTGTTGGCTGGAGAAGACATCCAGCTGAGCGGTATTCATCACGCTCAGCTCGGCGCTGGTGAGTGCCTGCGTCTGCTCGGTCGTCAATGCGGCCAGATGCGCGGTGCTCAGCAGCTTGATGGCTGCGGTCGAAAAGGCGGGGATGGTGCTGACATTCAGTGCCGCCACTTGTGCGGTGCTGAGCGCCAGAATGTCCGAGCTGCTGAAAGCCTGAATCTGGCTGCTCGTCAGGCCGGCCACTTGCGCGGTGCTCAGCAAGGGCAGGGAGGCACTCAGCGACGGCCAGACATTGGCCGCCAAGGCGCCGATTTGCGCGCTGCCCAGGGCCTGCAGCTGGGTGCTGCTGAATTCCTGCACCTGCTTGCTGTCCAGCTGGCGCAAGGCCGTGCCCGACAGCGACTGAATCTGCAGCGTCGACAGTGACTGCACCTGCGTCTGCGACAGGCTGATCAAGGCGCTGCCGCTGAGTGCGCGGATGGCGTCGGTTTCAAGCCCCTGCAATTGCTGGGTGCCCATCGCGCGCCATTGCTGGGTGTTGAAGCCGGCCAAGGCACCGGCATCGAGGGCGCTGGCTTGGGCCGCGCTCAGATGGGCCACCTGGGCGGTGGTCAAGGCGCTCAATTGGCGCGAGCCCAGCTCACCCCACTGCTCGTCACTGAGCAGACCCAGTTGGTGGGTGCCCAGGCTGCGCAGCGCCGCGGTGGGCAGGCTCAGAATCTGCTGCGAACTCAGCGCCGCGACCGCGTCGGCCGCCAAGCTATTGAACTGTGCGGTGGTCAGCACGGCGATGGCCGCCGTGTTGATGGCGGCCAGCTGTGCGCTGCTGACCCCGGCCCATTGCGCGTTTGACCAGGCATGCGCTGCTTGCGTGCCCAGCACCTGCATTTGTGCCGTGGTCAGCGCGTCCATTTGCGCCAGCGACATCGCCCCGGCCGCTTTGGCCGACAGCGACGCCATCGCATCGGTGCTGATGGCGGCAACTTGGGTCGGCGCCAGCAGGCCGATCTGGTGTGCCGTCAGCCCGGCCACCTGCACGCCGCTGAGCCCCGCAATTTGCGCGCTGCTCAAGGTGGCGATGGCGCCGTCGCCGAGCGACTGAATCTGCACGGCCCGCAGACCGGCCATCTGGGTCGGCGTCAGCGCGTCCAGGCTGAGCACGCGCACGGCGTCCAGTGACAAGCTGCCGATCGCCGCTGGATTCAAGGCCTGCACCTGCAGATGCGACAGGGCCTGCAGCTGCGTGCTGCTCATGGCTTGCAACTGGCGCGTCCCCAAGGACTCGATTTGCTCGGCGTTCAGGCCCTGCAGCGCCGCGGCGCTGAGGCGGTTGAACTGGCTGGCGCTGAGGGCTCCCAGCTCGGCCGAGGTCAGCATCGCCGCTTGGGCTCCGCCCAGCGAGGCAATCTGCGTCAAGGTCAGCGCCGCCACATTGGCGGGGCCCAGCGCGGCCCATTGATCGGCGTTCAAAACCTGCAGCTGCGCGGCATCCAGGCTGCTCAAGGCCAGCTTGGACAGCGAGGCGATCTGGTTCGGCTCCAGCGCCCTGATCTGCTCGGCGCTCAAGGCCTGCACCGCACTGGCGCCCAGGGCGCGCAGCGCGACGCTGCTGAGGGCCGCGATCTGATCGGGCTGCAAGGCTCTGATCTGCTGCGCCTGCAGGCCGGCGGCCTGGGCGGCGCTGATGCCCCCCAACTGGTCGATGCTCAGCGCCGCCAGCACCGCATCGGGCAGGGCCCGCAGCTGGGCCGGGCCAAAGCCGGCAAGCTGGGCGCCGCTGAGGGCGGCGATATCGGCCGTGCTCAAGGCGGCCACCTGGCTGTTGTTCAACCCACCCAAGGCAGCCGGGCTGATAAAGCGGAATTGTTCGGCGCTCAACAGGCCAATTTGCGCCGGCGAGGCGCCGCTGAGCTGGCGCGCGCTGAGGGCGCCCAGATGATCAGCATTCAGTGAGGCGAGCGCCTCGGCATTGAGCCGACCGAACTGGCCGGCCGTCAAGGCGCCGATCTGGGCGCCGCTGAGCGCGTCAATCTGCGCCGCGCCCAAGGCGCTGATTTGTGCGGTGCCGAGCAAGGCAATTTGGGCCGGCGACAGGGCGGCCAGCTGGGCCGGCGTCAGCCCCACCATCGCGCCGTTGCCCAGCGCATTGATGGCCGCGGGCGACAGGGCGTGAAACTGGTTGGCGTCCAGGGCGGCCACCTGGGCGCTGTTCAGCGCGGTGGCCCCGGCGGTGCCCAGGCCGCTGATGGCCTGGGTACTGAGCGCGGTGATTTGCTCGATGCTGAACTGGCGCAGCTGGGCGGCGCTGAGCCCGCCCATCTGGGCCGAGCTGATGGCGGCAATCTGCTCCAGCCCCAGCTTGGTGATCAGGCCTTCGCCCAGGCCTTGCAACTGGTTCGCGCCAATCGCCTGGAATTGCTTGCTGCTGAGCGCCTCGAAGTCTTCAGCCTCCAGGCCCGCGAGTTGTTTGCTGTTCAGGCTGCGCAAGGTGTTGACCGACAAGGCCGCCACATCGGCGCTGCTCATCAAGCCGAACTGGCTGCTGTTCAGCCCCAGCAATTGCTTGCTGCTGAGCAGGCCGACCTGCTCGGGCGTCAGATCCGCGATCGCCTGATTGCTCAGGCGGGCAAACTGGCTGGAGTTCATCGCCATCAGCTGGGCGCTGCTCAGGCCGGCGACGATATTGGCGTCCAGACCGCCGAGTTGCGTGCAGCTCAGCGCGGCAATCTGCGCTCCGGTCAAGGCGCCGAGTTGATCGGCGTCGAGCTGGTTCAGCTGGGTGATCTGCAGGGCGCGCACGGCCTGGGTGCTGAAGGCCCGCACCTGCTCGACCAGCAAGGCGTCGAGCTGGGTCTCGGTCAGCGCCGCGATGCCGCTGCCGGCCAGCCCACGCAAGGCGGCGGTGCTGAGGGCGGCGATCTGCGCCTCGTCCAGTTGCTGCAGCTGCTGGGTGGACAGGGCGTTGAGCTGGCTCGAACCGAGCGCCGCAATTTGCTCGGTGCCTAGGCCCGCCAATGCAAGCTCGGACAAGCCGCGCACGGCCGCGCTGCTGAGCCCCTTCAGCTGGCTCGGGTCCAGCGCGGCGATTTGATCGGCGCTGAGTGCCTGCAAGGACGCACTGGACATGCCGGCCAGGGCCGCACTGGTCAGCGCATGCAGTTGCAGCTCGGACAGCCCGGCCAGCGCCAAGCTGTTCAAACCGATGGCTTGGGCCGAGCTGAAGGACGCAATCTGTGCCTCACTCAGGCTGCCCAGCTCATCCGCATCCAGCTGGGCGAGCTGTCGGCTGCCCAAGCCGCGCAGCTGGGCGGTCTCCAGGCTTTGCAGGTCGGAGGCGTCGAGGGCGTTGAACTGTTGGGTGCTCAAGACCTTCAGCTGATTGCTGGTCAGGCCGTCGAGCTGCTCGTGACTGAGCTGGTCCAGCTGGGTGCTGCTCAAGGCCTGCACCTGCGCGCTGGTCAGCGCACGCAGCTGGTTAGAGGCAATCGCGGCCAGGCCTTCGTCGGTGAAGGCGGCAATTTGCTGGGTTTTCAGCAGGCGGATCTGGGTCTCGGCAAGGCTCTGTACCGTCTCGGCGTGCAAGCCGGCAATTTGGCCGCCGGCTATCGCCGTCAGGGCAGCGTTCGAGATTGCCTGAATCTGCGGCGCGGCCATGGCCTCCAGCCAATCGGGTTGCAATGCCGGCGCTTGTGCGCTGGTCAGGGCGCGTAGGCCGGCCTGGCTTAAAGCGGCGATCTGGTCGTTGTGCAAGGCCCCGAGCAGGTTGACCGGGACCAGCGGCATCGCGCGGCCGTTGATGCCGGCAATGGCATCCAGATTGAGCGACACCACTTGCTCGGGCGCGATGCTCAGCCAACCGCGCGCCGAGATGGCCGCGACTTGCTGCGCCGTCAGCGCCGCCATCTGGCTGGCGTCAAAGCCTTGCCAGTCGCTACTGGTCAGTGCGGCAATCGCCTTGGTGGATAGCTGAGCGATTTGCTCCGGCGGCAGGTCCGATATGAACGACATTTTTAACTCCGAATCAAGACAAATCTCGCTGGACAAGAGCATTCAGAAATTCCGAAAAATCCAGCTCAAGTTTTGTTTATCTTGTTCGATAAATGTAGACAGACCCGGCTCCGGCCGGTCGCCGGAAATGCGCGGCTCTTTGCCCTTGGCTGTGGCCTTTGCCCCGCCCTTGCAAGCTAAACGCCGGAACAGGCGGGCATTCACCGGCTACTTTGGCGTAGCGAACGCGTGGCAGGAATGCGACCTCGCCACCCTGGGGGATTGCCCAATGCGAGGTGGGCTGTTTGAATGCGCGCATGCCTTACTCGAGCCCCTTGCTACACCCCGATCTCGCGCGTTTTGTGGCCTTCGGCGAGGTCCGCATCGACCTGCGCAGAGGACCCGACGCGCATTGGCGCAGCGCCTGCGCCGGCGGGCCTTGGCAGGTGGCGATGGCGATGTCCAGCTTGGGTGAAATGGCGGCCTATGCCGGTGCCATCAGCGCCGATTTGTTCGGCCAGGAAATTTGGGCCGCTTGCACCGATGCCAATCTGGACCTGCGCTTTTTGCAACAACTGCCGCGCCCGCCGCTGCTGAACTTCATCGACGCAGAAGCCGCGCCGGACGGCTTCTTCATTGGCGCCGACAGTGCGGATCTATTTTTTCGCCCCGAGGTTCTGCCCGCCGGCTGGGTCAAGGCCTTGCGCTGGGCGCATTTTGGCGGGCTTGGCCTGGTGCGCCCACCGCTGGCGCAACGGCTGGAGGCCTTGGCCGAGGGTTTGAAGGCCGAGGGCAAGAAGATTTCGTATGCGCCGGGCTTCCGCTCCGTCATGGATTCTCGTTATGACGAGACCTTGGAGCGCATGTGCCGTGTGGCCGATGTCATCAAGGTCTCGACCGAAGATCTTTGCGGGCTGTTTCGTGCCGCCGACTTTCACTCGGGCTTGGCGCAGATCAGTGCATGGAACCCGAGCGCCATTCTGTTGCTGACCCGCGGCGCCGACGGCGCCACGCTGTATTGCAGCACCGGTGAATGGCATGCGCTGCCGCCCGAGATGGCGCAGTTGCCGGAAGTAGCCGCGCCGGGGCTGGGTGACGCGGCCACCGCGGGCCTGCTGTTCAGCCTGATCCACCATCCCGACGCCAACCCCGAGCAGCATCTGCGTTGGGCCATCGCCGCCGCTGCGGCGGCTTACACAGCGAGCAGTGATTACGCGCTGGCGCGTGCGCAACCCTGGACCCTGCCGCCTGCGCTGGTGGGGACCTTGGCCGCCACGGTGCGGGTGTTTCCGGGGGCCTGAATTTCAAATGCTTGGCGAGTTGGGGCGGTGCTGCAGCGTCGGCAATGCCGGGCGCCCGGCTTCGATTTCGGCCAAGGGCTGAACCTCCCGTAAGCTGGCCAGGCATCGCAGGGCCAGGTCTTGATAGGTCTGGGTGCCGGCCAACTTCCACTTGATTTCGTCCTCGCTCAAAGGTCGCATCACCTTGGCCGGCAGGCCGGCGATCAACGAGCGCTCGGGCAGTTTCGAGCCGGCGCGCACAAAGGCGCAGGCGGCGACGATGCTGTAGGCCCCCACCTCGGCCGCGTCCATCACCACCGCGTTCATGCCTACCAGGGCGTCGTGGCGCACCACGCAACCGTGCAGAACCGCACCGTGGCCGATATGGCCGTTGGCTTCGACGACGGTTTCCGAGTCGGGAAAGCCATGCATCACGCAGCTGTCCTGCAGATTGGCGCCGGCATGCAAGACGATGCGGCCGAAGTCGCCGCGCAAACTGGCCAAGGGGCCGATATAGCAACCGGGGCCGACGACCACATCGCCGATCAGCACGGCGGTCGGGTGCACATAGGCGCTGGGGTGAACGACGGGGATCACGCCGTCGATGGCGTAGCAAGGCATGGCGGCATCCTTTGGAGGCTTCGAGGAGGATTGACCTAGGGTTTGCACCAGGATGGGCAAGCTTGCGCTAAATCAAACCTCACCTTACGATCTACCGACCGGTCGGTCAAGAGTGTTTTTAAGCATAGGCGACCGTTTTGACTGCGGAGGCCCCCCATGCATGACCCTTTGATCGAGATCAGCCAAGACGGCGCGGTGCGCACGCTGACGCTGAACCGGCCGGCCGCGCTGAATGCCTTCACGGCCGCGATGCTGGCCCAGCTGCGCGGCGCGCTGGACGAGGCGGCCGACGACCCTGGCGTGCGCTGCGTCGTCATCACCGGTGCCGGCCGAGGCTTTTGCGCCGGCCAGGATTTGTCCGACCCGCTGGTCAACCCGAATCTGCAGCCGGGCGAAGCGCCCAAGGACATCGGCCATCTGCTCGATGCCTACTACATCCCGCTGGCGCTGCGCGTGCGCAGCATGCCGGTGCCGGTGATCGCGGCCGTCAACGGCGTGGCGGCCGGCGCCGGGGCCAATTTGGCGCTGGGCTGTGATCTGGTCATCGCAGGCGCTTCGGCCAACTTCATCCAGGCCTTCTCCAAGATCGGCCTGATCCCGGACTGCGGCGGCACCTGGTTGCTGCCGCGTCTGATCGGCCGCGCCCGTGCGCTGCAGCTGGCCTTGTTGGGCGAGAAGCTGCCGGCGGCCGAGGCCATGGCGATGGGGCTGATTTACCGCTGCGTGGCCGATGAAGATTTGGCCGTCACCGCTCAGGCGCTGGCGCAGCGCCTGAGCCAGATGCCGGTGCGGGCGATGGCCGAGACGCGGCGTGCTTTTGACGACGCAGGCAGATTGGAGTTCGAGGACGCCCTAAAGCTGGAGGCGGTGTTGCAAAGCCGGCTCGGCTTTGCCGATGATTACCTCGAGGGTGCGGCGGCTTTTCTGCAAAAGCGCGCGCCCAAGTTCAGCGACCGTTGAGCCAGGATTAGGCCAGGATTGAGCCAGGAGAAAGCCGATGACCTCACAAGAAATTGCCGAAGCCGTGCGGGATGGCATGTTCGCCAATGACCGAGCCAGCAAGGCGCTGGGCATGGATGTGCTGGCGGTCGGCCCCGGCTCGGCCACGCTGGCGATGACGGTGACCGAGGCGATGTTGAATGGCTTTGATATCTGCCATGGCGGCATGGTCACGGCGCTGGCCGATTCGACCTTTGCTTTTGCCTGCAACTCGTACAACGAGCTGACCGTGGCCTCGGGGTTTTCGATTGATATCGTGGCGCCCTCCAGATTGGGTGACCGGCTCAAGGCGGTGGCCAAGGAGGTCTCGCTGGCAGGACGCACAGGCGTTTACGACATCACCATCACCAACCAGGCGGATGAGTTGATCGCCGTCTTCAGGGGCCGTTCTTACCGCATCAAGGGCAAGCCGGTGGTGGCCTTGCATGGCCCCAGCGAGTCTTAATCAAGGAAGGCATTGACGTATGTATACCCAAGCAATGAGCGTCGGCCCGCAGGACGCGGCCGCCAAGGTCAAGAGCGCTGAGGACGCGGCCAAGGAAGCGGCCTTTGAGGCCCGCATCGATGCCGGCGATTTCATCGAGGCCAAGGACTGGATGCCCGAGCATTACCGCAAGACCCTGGTGCGCCAGATCAGCCAGCATGCGCATTCGGAGATCGTCGGCATGCTGCCCGAGGGCAACTGGATCAGCCGCGCGCCGACGCTCAAGCGCAAGGCGATCCTGCTGGCCAAGGTGCAGGACGAGGGCGGCCACGGCCTCTATCTCTACGCGGCCGCCGAAACCTTGGGCACCAGCCGCGACCAGATGTTGCAGGCCCTGCACACGGGCAAGGCCAAGTACAGCTCGATCTTCAATTACCCGACCACCAGCTGGGCCGATATCGGCGTGGTCGGCTGGCTGGTCGACGGCGCGGCCATCATGAACCAGGTGCCGCTGTGCCGCTGCTCCTATGCGCCTTATGCGCGGGCGATGATCCGCGTTTGCCGCGAGGAAAGTTTTCATCAGCGCCAGGGCTATGAGTCGCTGCTGGTGATGATGCGCAAGGGCAATGCCGCGCAAAAAGCGATGGTGCAGGACGCGGTCAACCGCTGGTGGTGGCCGTCCTTGATGATGTTCGGCCCTGCCGACAAGGACTCGCCGAACTCCGAGCAGTCGATGCGCTGGGGCATCAAGCGCATCACCAACGATCAGCTGCGCCAAAAATTCGTCGACGCGACGGTGCCACAGGCCGAACTGCTCGGCATCACGCTGCCGGATCCCGATCTCAAATGGAACGAAGCGCGCGGCGAACATGATTTTGGCGCGATCGACTGGGCCGAATTCTGGCGCGTCGTCGGCGGCGATGGGCCCTGCAACCGCGAGCGCCTCGCCGCCCGCGTCAAGGCCTGGGACGAGGGTGCCTGGGTGCGCGAGGCCGCACTCGCCCATGCACGCAAACAAACGATGAAGACACAGGAGCAAGCAGCATGAGTTCGGTAGACAAAGAATGGCCGCTGTGGGAGGTGTTCGTGCGCAGCAAGGCGGGGTTGGATCACAAGCATTGCGGCAGCCTGCATGCGGCCGACGCCAAGATGGCGGTGCAGATGGCCCGCGAGGTCTACACGCGGCGCCAGGAGGGCTGCAGCATCTGGGTCGTGCTGTCGAATCAAATCGTCGCCTCCGACCCGGGTGAGAAGGGCATGTATTTCGACCCGATGGAAGACAAGGTGTATCGGCACCCGACCTTCTATGAGTTGCCCGATGCCATCAATCACATGTAAACCAGCCATGAGCCAAGCCTCTGTACAAGTCGGTTCCAGCGCACAGGTCCAATACCTTCTCCGCATCGGTGACAGCTGCCTGATCCTGGCCCAGCGCCTGGGCGAATGGTGCGGCCATGCGCCCATCCTCGAAGAAGACCTGGCTCTCGCAAATATGGCCCTGGACCTGCTCGGCCAGGCGCGCGCGTTGCTGACCCATGCTGCGCATTTGGACGGGCAGGGTCATGATGAAGATCAACTGGCTTTCCTGCGTGAAGAGCGCCAGTACCTGAATCCGGTGCTGATGGAGTTGCCGCGCGGCGACTTTGCCTTCACGCAAGTGCGCAACTTCGCGGTGTCTACCTGGATGCTGCTGCTGTGGCGTCGCCTGGAAAGCTCAAGTGACGCAGAAGTCGCGGCAATAGCCGCCAAGGCAGTCAAAGAGAGCGCCTATCACCAGCAGCATGCGGCCGACTGGTTGATACGCCTGGGCGACGGCACGGCCGAGTCGACGGCGCGTGTGGTGGAAGCGTTAGCGCAGCTGTGGCCCTTGTTCAATGAGCTGTTCGACGCCGACGCCGTCGACGCGGCCGCTGTCGCGCAGGGCCTGGGCCCGTCCTGGGCCGAGTTGAAACCCGAGTGGACCGCGCATCTGAACGAGGTCCTGGCCGATGCCGGCTTGGCTCATCCCAAGCCCAGTGCTTATGTGTCCGCCGGCCGTCGCGGTGTGCACAGCGAGCATATGGGTCATCTGCTGACCGAGCTGCAGTATTTGCAGCGCGCCTACCCGGGCGGCAAGTGGTGATAAATCCCCAATCCAGCCCCTGCGGACGGTTTGCCGCCGCTTGGGAGGTCCTCAGCCAGATTCCCGACCCCGAGGTGCCAGTCATTTCGCTGTGCGAGCTTGGCATCGTGCGCGACCTGAGAGAAACAGCGGGCGGCCTGGAGGTGGTGCTGACGCCGACCTATTCCGGCTGCCCGGCTACCGAGCTGATCCAGGACGATGTGCGCGCCGCGCTGGCCGCCTTCGGCGAGATTCAAATCACGCTGCAGCGTGCGCCGGCCTGGACCACCGACTGGATCAGCGAGGCCGGGCGCGACAAGCTGCGCGCCTACGGCATCGCGCCGCCCGGCCCGGTGTTGTCGGCCGAGGCCCAGCCAATCCGACTGGTGCACCGCGCCTCGCTGAGCAAGTTGGCCTGTCCGCGCTGCGGCAGCGAGCAGACCGAGAAGCTCTCGGCTTTTGGCTCCACGGCCTGCAAGGCCTTGTACCGCTGCCTGGCTTGCCAAGAGCCGTTCGAGCATTTCAAACCCATCTGAGATAACGGCCATGAGTCTGCATTTCCATCCCCTGACGGTACGTGCCATCACGCCTGACACCGATGACGCGGTCGTGCTCAGCTTCGACGTACCCGCCGCGCTGCGCGAGAGCTTCAAATTCAACGCCGGGCAATACCTGACCCTGCGCCATCAGGTCGATGGACAGGATCTGCGCCGCAGCTATTCGATCTGCGCCGGCGCCGACGACGGCGAGCTGCGCGTCGGTGTGCGTCGGGTCGAAGGCGGGGCGTTCTCGAGCTGGGTACATAGCCATTTGAAGCCCGGCGCGGTGATCGAAAGCTATCCGCCGCAAGGCCGTTTTGGTGCCGTCGAAGCTGCCGCAGACCAGGCGCAACACTATGTCGCCATCGCCGCCGGCTCGGGCATCACGCCGATTCTGTCCATCATGAAGACGCTGCTGGCGCGCGAACCGCAGTCCCGCTTCACGCTGATCTATGGCAATCGCGCCCAAGCGTCGACGATGTTCAAGGAAGAAATCGAGGACCTGAAGAACCGCTATATGACGCGGCTCTCGCTGCATCATGTGTTTTCGCGCGAGCAGGTGGATTCGCCCCTGCTGGCCGGGCGCATTGACGCGGCCAAGCTGGCCGAGTTCATGCAGGTTTTGCTGCCGCCCGAGAGCATTGACCAAGTCTTCATCTGCGGGCCGTTCGAGATGAATGAGGCGGCCCAGGCCGCATTGAAGGCCGCCGGCGTGGCCGAGGACCGCATCCATATCGAGCGCTTCGGCACGGTCGAGATGCAAACCGGCCGCCCGGCTCCTCATGTGATGTTGGCCGGTGACGCCGACAGCGCCCGCGTGACGGTGATTCGTGACGGCATCAGCCGCGAGATCGAGTTCGCCAAGACCGACGCCAGCCTGCTCGACGCGGCAGCGCGTGCCGGCATGGATGTGCCGTTCTCTTGCAAGAGTGGCGTTTGCTCGACCTGCCGCTGCAAGCTGATCGAAGGCGAGGTGCGCATGGACAAGAACTTCGCGCTCGACAAGGCCGAAGTGGCCGCAGGCTTCATCCTCAGCTGCCAGGCCCATGCCTTGACGCCGCGGGTGGTGATTTCTTTTGATGAACGCTGAAGGGCGAGTACCCAATGGCTCGTGGACGCGCCCCCGGTTTTGAGAATCAACGCGAGCAGATCTTGCGTGAGGCGGCGCGCCTGTTCGCCCATCAGGGCTATCCCGGCACCTCGATGAATGCGGTGGCCGAGGCCTGCGCGGTGTCCAAGCCGACGCTTTACCACTATGTGCAAGACAAGCATGAGCTCTTGATGCAGATCTGCGAAACCCATGTGCAGTGGCTGGAAACCCTGGTCACCGAGGTGCAGACCCAGGCGGCCGAGCAAGGCCTGGCCCCCGAGGCCTTGCTGCGGCGCTTGATCGCGCGCTTTGTGCAGGCTTATGGCGAGGCGCAGAACGAGCACCGGGTCTTGACCGAGGACGTCAAATTCCTGAACGACGAGGACCGCGCCCGCCTGCTGGAAATCGAGCGCCGTGTGGTGGCTGCCTTTGCCGACGCGGTGGCGACGCTGCGCCCGGAACTGAGCGCGGCCAAGCTGCACAAGCCCTTGACCATGCTGCTGTTCGGCATGATCAATTGGACCTTTACCTGGCTCAAGCCCGATGGTGATTTGAGTTATGAGGCGGTGGCGCCGATGGTGGCCGACCTGTTCTTTGGCGGCATTGGCGCCGTCAAAGCCTGATCAAAATTTACAGAGATATTTCATTCATGCCCAAGCAAGCCCCCATCCTGCAAAGCCTGATCGCCAACCGCTGGGTCGGCACACAAGCCGCGCGCAGCCTGCACAGCGCCATCAACGGCCGCGCCGTGGCGCAGACCCATGCGGACGAGATCGACTTTGCCGAGAGCCTGAGCTTTGCGCGTGGCCAGGCCTTGCCGGCCCTGCTGAAGTTCGACTTCCAACAGCGCGCCGCCTGCCTGAAGGCCTTGGCGACCTACCTGATGGAACACAAGGAGTCGCTCTACGCGGTGTCGGCCCATACCGGCGGCACACGCAGCGACAACTGGATCGATATCGAGGGTGGCATCGGCACCTTGTTTGCGTATGCCAGCATCGGCCGGCGCGAGTTGCCGTCCAGCAATGTGCTGCATGAAGGCCCGGCCATCCCGCTCAGCAAGGAAGGGCAGTTCATCGGCTCCCATGTGCTGGTGCCCAAGCGCGGCGTGGCGGTCCACATCAATGCCTTCAACTTCCCGATGTGGGGCATGTTGGAGAAGTTCGCGCCGAGCTTTCTGGCCGGCATGCCCTGCATCGTCAAGCCGGCCACCGCCACTTCTTTTGTAGCCGAGGCCTGCGTGCGGCTGATCCACGCCAGCGGCCTGCTGCCGGCCGGCGCGCTGCAGTTGATCATTGGCGGCTCGGGTGATCTGCTGGACCGGTTGGAAGAGACCGATGTGGTGACCTTCACCGGCTCCGCCGACACCGCCGCCATGCTGCGCGTGAATCCAAATCTGGTGCGGCGCTCGATTCCGTTCAACGCCGAGGCGGACAGCCTTAACTGCGCCATCCTGGGCCCGGATGTGGAGGCGGGCGACCCCGAGTTCGACCTGTTCATCAAGGAGGTCGCGCGCGAAATGACGGCCAAGGCGGGGCAGAAATGCACGGCTATCCGGCGCGCCATCGTGCCCACGCGCCATATCGACGCGGTCGCTTCGGCCTTGCGCGATCGCCTGGCCAAGATCAAGGTCGGTGACCCGGCCGTCGAGGGCGTGCGCATGGGCGCGCTGGCCTCGAAGGCGCAGCAGGCCGATGTGGCCGAGCGGCTGGCGGTCCTGAGTCTCGGCAACGAGATCGTTTTCGGTGCTCGTGACGGCTTTGCGCCGGTCGGGGATGGCGTTAGCGAAGGCTGCTTCTTCGCGCCGACCCTGCTGCTCTGCCGGGACGGCTTCGCCAACCAAGCGGTGCATGAGCTGGAGGCCTTCGGCCCGGTCTCCACCCTGATGCCTTATGACGATCTGGATCAGGCCCTGAGCCTGGCCGCCAAGGGTCGCGGCAGCTTGGTCGCGTCCATCGTCACCAAGACGCCGGCGATTGCCGCCCAAACGGTCTACTTCGCCGGTGCCTTCCACGGCCGCATCTTGGTGCTAGACCGCGATGCCGCCAAGGAGTCGACCGGCCATGGCTCACCGATGCCCCAGCTCAAACATGGCGGGCCGGGCCGCGCCGGCGGCGGCGAGGAGCTGGGCGGCTCGCGCGCCATCAAGCACTATTTGCAGCGCTGCGCGGTGCAGGGCAGCCCGACCATGCTGAGCGCCATCACCGGCGAATACCAGCGCGGCGCCAAGGTGCAGGAAGACGCGATTCACCCTTTCCGCAAGCATTTCGAGGAGATCCAGATCGGCGACTCGCTGCTGACCCACCGGCGCACCGTCAGCGAGGCCGATATCGTCAATTTCGGCGGTGTCTCGGGCGACTATTTCTATATGCATTTCGATGCCATCGCGGCCAAAGACACGCAATTTGGTCAGCGCATTGCGCATGGTTACTTTGTGCTGTCGGCGGCAGCGGGCCTGTTTGTGTCGCCGGCACCCGGCCCGGTGCTGGCGAACTACGGCCTCGACACGCTACGCTTCGTCAACCCGGTGGCGATCGGCGACACGATACAGGCGCGACTGACCTGCAAGCGCCGTATCGACAGGGGCAATCGTCCGGATCAGCCGCCGCAAGGCGTGGTCGCCTGGGATGTGCAGGTGATGAACCAGCGCGGCGAATTGGTGGCCAGTTACGACATCCTGACCCTGGTGGCCAAGCTGGCCTGAGCGCCGTAGTCAGCTGGGCCAGATGCTGAGGTCCAAACTCCGCTCGACCACCCACACCAGCGCCAACAGCGCGATCAGACCGGAGCCACCGCGCACCACGACAGCTGCGTAGCGCGGCGAGCCGCGCAAGGCGCAGGCCAGCGGCAGCAGCAGGGCCACCAGCAGCAACTGGCCCAGCTCGACCCCGAGGTTGAAACCCAGCAAGGGCAGGGCCAAATTGCCGCGCTGCAGCCCCAGCGCTTGCAGCGGACCGGCAAAACCGAAGCCGTGCGCGAGACCGAACACCGCCACCATCAGCCAACGCGGCCCGGGCACAAAGGGACGCAAGTTGTCGAGTGCGGCGATCAAGACGCTGGCCGCTATCAGCGATTCGATCCAGCGCGACGGCGGCGCCAGCACCCCGGCCGCCGCCAAGCCCAGCGTCAGCGAGTGGGCCAGCGTGAAGGCGGTCACCAGGCTTAAGGTCTTACGCCAGGCGGAGCCGGCCGATTCTCGGGGCGTCCAGCCGCTGCCCTGGCGGCGCCAGACGGCCACCATCAGCAAGCTGAGCAGGAACAGGATGTGATCCAGCCCGATCGCGATATGGTGCATGCCTTCGAGCACGAAACCGCCGAACGACAGGGCCTGGCCCTGCGCGTCTGGAGCCAAATGGAAACGCTGAACGCCGGCGGCAGGCACCAAGACGGCGCTTTGCTCGGCCGTCGCGTCTTGCAGCTTGGCAATACCGCGGTGACTTGCGTCGCTGCCGGCGAATAAACGGTAGTCGACGTCCAGTTGCCGCACCGGCGCAGCGCAACGCAGCGATTGCTTGAGCACGGCGTAGTGGCCGTCGCTGTGTTCGTCTAACTGCGGCGCGGTCCGGGTTACCGGCGTGCAGGCCTGGCCGTCGGCGCCGACGCGCAACTGCTGATCCAGCAGCGCCTCGATCTCCGGCCAGCGGCCGCGCACTTCGCCCCAGCTCAACTGACCGTCGTCATTGGCGTCCAGCGTCAGTTCGCGGTCGAGGTCGCGCAGGGCGATGTCGACCCGCTGGGTGATCACGGCGCCGTCGACCTGCCAGATTAGGTACGCATCGCTGGCCTTGTGGGCCTGCGCCGGCCCGTACAGGGCCAGGCCTAGCAATATGCAAAAAATAGTTTTCATGGCGTACTTGCGTCCAGTCGCACATCGGCATAGCCGGTAGCGGCGACCCAGCGGCGCAGCGGCTCGGCCGCCGCCGGTTTGCCGCTGGCCGTCGCCGCGCGCTGCAGCAGCAAGGCATCGGCCGGTTCCTTCTGGTGTTCCCAGTTGAGCAGGGCCAACTGCAGCGCTAGCTCGGGCTGACCCGTGACGTCGAGGGCCAGGCGGGCCTGCTCGCGTTGGTGAAAATTCTCACCCCTCAGCTGGGCCGCCTCAAAGCGCGCCGTGAGCGCCGCACTCGCTGGCGCGGCCAGTGGGCTGGCCAGGCGCTTGAGCGCGATCGCGCGGCGCAGCAGCAGGGCGTCGGCCGCACCGTCGCCCGGCTCGGCGGCTTCCACCAGCTTCAGCGCGTCGGCGGCTCGGCCCTGGTCGAGCAGCCAGTCGGCGTAGGCGCTGCGGGTGTAGATGTCGCCACTGTTGATGGCTTGTTGGAAGTGAGTGGCTGCGGCCTTGGTGTCACCCATGCGCTGGGCCAGCTCGGCCCGCAGCAGGGCCAGCCAGTGATCGTGCGGCGCCCGTGCGGCGAGCTGGCGCAGCGCCTGGGCGGCCGGCTGCATCTGTCCGCGCAGGCTGCGCAGCTCCGCCAGGCAGGCGTGTGCCGGCACTGCCAGCGCGCTGCCCAGAGCGGCAAAGCGGGCGGCGGTCAAAGCGCCGCAGGCCGCATCGGCCTCGGCCAGCCGGCCGCTGACCTGTAGCACCGCCGCCCGCGTCAGGCCGGCTTGCGCCTGCAGGGCCAGGGGCAGCGCTGGATCGTCCTTGGCCAGCGGGTCGAGGTCGCGCAGCGCGGCGTCGAAATCATGCTGGCTTTGCCGCACGATGGCCCGCAGCAGGCGCACCGCCGGTGGTGCCATTTCAAGCGACCACCAAGGGGCGAGGGCGGCCTGCGCCAGCCCCAGCTCGCGCGGATCACCATGTTGGCGCGCGCGCTCGATGGCGGCACGTGCCGTCGCCAGCGCCAGGCCGAGTTGTTGCGGCTGGCGGGCCAGCTCCTTGCGCTGGGCGCGTGCGCCGGCATCCAGCCGGTTCGGCAGGGTCTGGACGATTTGCTGGTCGCTGGCCGGCGTGAAGGGTGCGGCTTGCGCCGCAACCAGCAGGCTGGCGATCAGCAGGCCAGCCAGCGCCGGCAATATGGGCTTGTGGTTCACGGTGCTGGTCCTGGCTGGCGGCGATCAGTTCAGGTCCAGCGGCTCGGCCGATTCCGAGCCCGGCGCCTCGACCACCTTGTCCAGCCCCAGCGGCTCGGCGGTCTCGCTGGCGTTGAGGCTGAGGGCATAGCGGCTATAGGCCTCGGGGGAGGCTGCGGCCGAGGCCGGCACCTCGGTGTTCGCCACCGGTATGGGTATGGGCACCGGTGTGTCGTCATCGTCGCTGCCGTTGCAGGCCGACAGTCCGGCCGCGGCCAACAGCGCCGCGCAAAAGAAGAGAGGCATTGGCTTGTGGTTCATGGCTGTTTCTCCTTTCATGTGGCTCATTTGGTTCCTGGGATCGGAGTGTTCAGATAGGGGAAGCCGCTCAGCAGCGGGACGACCGCCTGATCGACGGCGTCATGCAGCTTGAAGGCGGTGGCGCCCAGCGGCACGGCCGAGGGCTTGCAGGCGGCGCCGAACCCGAGTGCGTCGGTGTTGCCATTGGCCATGCACAAGCCGCCCATCACCGCCACCAGCGAGATGTCGACCACATCGTCCTTGGGCCGGCGGCCGTTCGGGTAGCCGGCGCTGTCGCTGCCGCTGGCCAGGATGTTGCCGACGATGCCAAGACGATTCTGCTGCGCGAAAGCGACCGGCGCCACGGCCGTGTTCAGGCGCAGCATTTCGGCGCCGACCACATTCTTGGGCTGGTTGACGCCCTTGATGCCGGTCAGGAAGGTGGTGACCAAATCGTTGCGCGGGAAGTTGGTCGGCGCTGTGTTTGGCAGCGCCAGCGCGATCTCCAGCAGTGCCGGCAGCGTCGGGTTCGTCACATAGTCGGCGAATTGCGCGTCGCCGGTGGGCTTGGAGGCGTTGAACTTGTCCTTGTCCTTCAGCCCGATGACCACCTCGTTGACCAGGGGCATGCCCAGGCGCGAGACCTGCACCCAGGCGCCGCCGGCTTTCTCGCTCGCCTGATGACCCGAAGCCGGTTTGCCGTTCAGCAGCCTAGCCTGGCGCAAGCTGGCGCTGGTCCAGCCGCCGATCACGTCGTCGCCATTGGTGAGGCAGCTTTTATGCACTTCCAGGGCCAAGGTGGTGACGTTCTTGTCGGCCAGGGTGTTGGGGGCCGCGCCGATCAGGGTTGGGTCGGTGATGACGGAAACCGGCGCATTGACCAGATCGAAGATCGTGCCCAGATTGACCGCGAACGGGTCCTGGCGCTGACCGACGAAGACCTTGGCCGGCATATTGCAGCCTGGGATGTTGATGCTGTGGATATGTTTGGCGGCATAGGCGGCGTAGTTGGCGAGCGTCTTCATGCCGATGTTGTCGACCGGCTTGTCAAAGCTGGTGCCGCCGCTGGTGGCATGGGTGGCGGCCTGGGCGGTGCCGCTGCGCCGGTCGCCGCGCACGACGGTGACGCTATAGCTTTCGGCCACCTGCAAATTGGCGTCCTTCACATTGCTGACGGCGCCGGCCTGGACCAGCGGGATGTTCATCATCTTGCCGCCGATATTGAGGGCGATGCCGGCGCCGGCCGCCGACAAGGTGTTCTTGAAGCGGAACTGGAAGCTCAGGTCTTCCTTGGCATCACCGTTGTTGTCGATATGGATTTCATACAGCGCGTTCGGGTCCAGCGCGAAATAGTTCGGGCCGCCATAGGCATCCTGCAGCGGCAAGTAGTTGGCCAGCAAGGTCACGTAGTCGCTGCGCTCGGCTTCGTAGCTGCGGAACATATAGAAGTCGCTGGCATCGACCTTGGGCACGGTGGTGATGAAGGGCGCTTCGCGGTGGCTGGAGGCACCGGCGGGCCCGGCAAGCGCCAGCAGGACGGCGGCTGCGCAGGCGGTCGCGGTGGTCGAGTAGCCACTTGGGCAATGGGTTCGCTGCATTTTCACGTTCGATCTCCTTCAGGCTTGGGGCGGCGCGGGTCAAAGCGCCGGAACTCGAAGCCGCTGAAGATTTCAGCGGCGTCGTGAGCCTCTTTACGAGGCCCAGGCCGAAGTGGATGCAGGGAACCTGAAAATACTGCGCGCTGTGGCGCGCCCGAGGCCACGCGAGCGCAGCCCCGGTGTGCTGGATCACATGTCCAGCTTGCCCAGGGAGACGATGGGGCCGGTCGGCGCGCCGGTGGTGGAGCCCCCCGAGGGCTCAACGCTGACGGCAAAGGCGGCGGTATTGAGCAACAACTGTGCGCGCAGCAAAGTGGTGGCGCCGCTGGTCTGCACCAAGCCCAATGAGCGCGGCGCGCCCTCGGGCGGCACGGCCCACAACTCCAGGGCACGGCCCGGCGTCAGCGCCAGCTCAGCCAGCGGCTTCAGCACCAGAGCACGGCCGTCGGCACTGACGCTGGCCACAAAGCTGGCCTGCATGGCCTGTCCTTCGGCAGGAATGGCCGGGTTGGAAGCCAGCACGACGACGATAGGTGCCTGCGCTGGTGGCACTTGTACTACCAGCAGCAGCAAGGCAAGGGCTGCCACCGAAGCCAAGCCACTGACAGCACGCCAGAGCCCCAGGCGCTGCCAGAACTTGAGTACCGGACTGGCCTTGAACAGGCTGGCCTCGATGCGTTGCCAGACCCGCTCGGGCGGTTCCACCTCGGCCACACCGCTGGATAGCGGCAGCAGCCGGCTTTGCCATTGAGCGACCGAATCGCGCAGCAGCGGATGTCCGCTCAGCAAGGACTCAAAGCGCCGGCGCGCCGGCCCTTGCAAGGTGCCCAAGACATACTCGGAGGCCAGTCGGTCGGCCAGCTCACGGCGGCTGTAATCCATCTCAGCGCCCCCCTTGTTGTTGGGTAGCGACCGACCGGCTCAA
>JADMJQ010000238.1:24239-25040 GCA_018780415.1 Roseateles sp.
GCCACCTCCGCATGCGACAGCCCTTGGTAGAAGGCCAGGGCCATGCATTGCTGCTGTTCATGCGAGAGCTGAGCCACGCAATGGCCCAACTCGCGCGACTCGGCGGCTTGTTGCAGCAATTGCAACGGGCCGGCGGCGTTATCGGGAATGTTCGCGAGCAGATCGATGTCATCTTCACCATCCGCGCCTGCGACCGTGGCGCTGACGGTCGCTATCTCGGCCTTGCGCCGGCGCAGGCTGTCGATGGCCCGGTTGCGCGCGATGCTGGACAACCAGGTCAGCGCTTGGCTGCGACCGGCGTCGAAGCTCTGTGAGGAACGCCAGACATTCACGAACACTTCTTGCAAGACATCCTCCGCTTGGGCACTGTCTGAATTGATACGCAAAATCACGCCAAAGAGATGCGCCCGGGTGGAGCGATAAAGTGTGGCAAATGCCACGCGATCGCCCAATGCGACACGTGCAAGCGCATCGCCAAGCATTGCGTTGCGCTGGGTCCATGCGTCGGGTTGAGGGCTCATCGGCGGCAATGCTGTCAATTGGGATGCGGGATGGTAACGGTAGAGAACGATTGTTGCTGCTTGAAAAGCTGCGACGTCGGCCACCCCACACCGTCTGCTGTGATACCTTCGCCGGCATGAATATGACCCCGAACGAGAGTGCCACCGGTGATGCGGATGGCGAAGACTGCGTGATCCAAGAAGCTGGCCTGTGGCGTGACGAACGCTGGACGGCACGCGTGATCAAGAACGAAGACGATGAAGGCTGGGCGGTCTCGATGACGCTGGTGGGCGAGGCCGA
>JADMJQ010000066.1 GCA_018780415.1 Roseateles sp.
AAAACACTTGTAGAGCTTGGCGAAGATATCGACGGCTTGGTCGATGGAAGCGCCGGTCAGGCCGATGGCGGCGGCGATCTTGCGCGATTGCGCTTCGGTCAGGCCGGCCAGCGGGTCGATCATCTCGGTGATGATCTTCTCGGGCGTGGAGTGAGCCACTTCCTCGATGTCCATGCCGCCTTCGCTTGAAGCGATGAAGGCGACCTTCTGCGTGCCGCGGTCGGTGACCAGCGAGATGTAGAGCTCATTCTTGATGTCGGCGCCGTCTTCGATGTAGAGGCGGCGAACCTTCTGGCCCACCGGGCCGGTCTGGTGCGTGACCAGTTGCATGCCCAGGATCTGCTCGGACAAGGCCTTGACGTCTTCCAGCGAGCGACCCAGCTTGACGCCGCCGCCCTTGCCGCGGCCACCGGCGTGGATCTGCGCCTTCACGACCCAGACCGGGCCGCCCAACTTCTGTGCGGCTTCGACCGCTTCTTGCACCGTGAAGGCAGGAATGCCACGCGGCACAGGCACGCCGAATTGGCGCAGGATTTCCTTGGCCTGGTACTCGTGAATCTTCATAGGGGTCTCGCTTTTGGAAAAGTCAGGAAGAGGAGATAGAAGCAGGCAGCGCTGCAGGCGTGGCCGTCAGGGCCTCACCGTTGCGGAACCAGCGGGGGTAATGCGTTTTGACCGTGACGCCATCGCTGCGCAAAGCGTGGCAGCGGTCAAGCTGAAACGGCGGCTGCGTCGATGTACTGCCTTCTTGCGTATCGAGCACGATGCCGGCAAAGGCCTGGATCACCGCCGACGGCAGCAGCTGGCACATTTCGGTGATATGGGTGCAGCCTTTGATGCCGGCCAACCTATCCTTGACGCCCAACCTGAAGCCCTGCATCAGATTGAGCCCGGCCAGGGCCGCATACGCGTCGCCATGTTGATCGCAGGCGCCGGGATAGGGCATCCAGCTCGTCTGCGAGCCGGCGCTCAGGATATTGGTTTGCGCGTCCACCACCAAGCGCAGCAGCATCGCGTGAATTGGATCACCGGCCAGACGCTGGCCGCCCGCAACCGCCATATCGACGGTCTTGACATCCGTCAACGCCGCGTCAACCTCGTACAAACCGTCATTGCGTGCGAATACCTGCACATCAATGGCGCGGCGGTGCATCAAACGGCGCTCGGAGGAGGGATTGGATAGGGGCATGGCTGGAAAAACGGCTTCGCACAAAACGCTGCCTGCGGCTTGAATGGCCAGCAGGCAAGGGTTTACGCAGAGCGCCAATGTAGCATGCTGGGCTTCGCGAGCCTTTCGCGAAACTGTCAGAACCGCAGGATTGCTGCGTAAAGCGGGCCGATAAGCCCCTCAAATTCACGTAATTCTTACTCATCCACGCAACGCAGCAGTCGCCGTATGGTGTCCGCCGCAAAGCCGCGCATGGTCAAAAATCGCATCTGCTTGGCCTTCGCTGCGGCATCACCGGGCAACTGACCGCCAAACTTGCGCATCCAGATAGCCTTGGCGCGCCCGAACTCCTGCGCCTTCAGCTCGGACATGGCCTCGGCGCTGAGGCTCAGCCCATGTTGAGCCAGTTCCTGCTTGATGCGCAGACTACCAAAACGCGGCGCCCGCACATGGACGCGCGATTCGACAAAACGGGCGTCACTCAAATAGCCTTGGGCCTGCAGCCAATCAAGCAGCGGGTCGAGTTCGACGCTGGCCTCGGCATCACCTTCGGCGATGGTGTCGGCGTCAACGTCGGCTGACGTGTCCACCTTGGCCAGGCTGTTGCGCTGAATTCTCTGCAACTTGCGCCGCAACTCGACGCGACTATGCTCCCGCTGGGACAGCAAGCCGATCGCGCGCATCTTGAGGGACTGAATAGGCTTCATGGAGAGCTTACGGTGCCGGCGCTTGGCGCCGCGGGCACCGTCAGGGCAAATCTGACGGCGAATCCAACTTTAGCGGCAAGCCGGCCCGAACATCGGCGCCCAAAGCGCTGGCGCCTGGCAAATCGCCGTTCAGCCGCCAAGCGGGCGCCGGCTGCGTGTCGGCCCAATATTCGTCAATGGCAAGGATCAAACCCTGCGCCAGGCTGAAAAAGCTATTGGCGTAAAAAGCCTGGCTGCCTTGCTCCACCCGTACTAGGCTGTGCACGCGGCGCACCGTGCCAACTTGGCTGCCCAGCCCGATAGACCCGTCAAGCGCATTCAGTTCCAGCAGATGAATCGTCCACCCCTCGGGGTAGACCGCGTTGACATGGACGATGGCCGCAGCGCCGTCAAAACGCTCAGACGTTGCCCACCATTTGCAAACCGCCTGCGGGTGCAGCAGCGCCTCGGCCGCCGACCAATTGCGCGCCTGGTAAAGCGCCCAAAAGCGCCGCACCAGGGCCAGCTCGGCCGGCTCGCCACTCATAGAGGCTTAGGCCTTGCTGCTGCCGACCAACAAGGGCACGCCCAAGGATTCGCGCACCAGATTCTCGATTTCATGCGCAATATCGGGGTTTTCGCGCAAGAACTCGCGCGCATTGTCCTTGCCTTGGCCGATCTTCTCGCCCTTGTACGCGTACCAGGAGCCGGACTTCTCGACCACCTTGGCGATCACACCCATGTCGATGATCTCGCCCTCGCGGCTGATGCCCTCACCATACAGGATGTCGAACTCGGCGGTCTTGAACGGCGGCGCGACCTTGTTCTTGACCACCTTGACCTTGGTTTCGCTGCCGATTACCTCATCACCCTTCTTGATCGAGCCGATGCGGCGGATGTCCAGGCGCACCGAGGCGTAGAACTTCAAGGCATTACCGCCGGTGGTGGTCTCGGGGCTGCCGAACATCACACCGATCTTCATGCGGATCT
>JADMJQ010000035.1:0-3209 GCA_018780415.1 Roseateles sp.
TCTCCTTAGATGAATGCACCCAGCACCGCGGGCAAAGACCTTCTGACAGCCTCACAGCGCGACCTCCTGAACTGTCTCCTTGATGAGATGCTCGTCCGCGGTGGAGGCGTCCCCGCGTTGAAATTCCGTGCGGACCATTACTCCGAGATTGAGATGCTGGAGAAGCTGGAGGCCGATAAGTGGCTACGGCGAGAGAACGAACACTACTTGGTGCAGTCCACGGCTCTTCCCCTGATGGAGACGGACGCCGCGCGCGACCTGCTGGCGAATACTGAGCGCATCTACGAGGCGCTTCGGTCGGAGTACAGGCAACATCAACAGACGCCGGTCCTTGTGTCCTCGCTCGCTGCGCAGACTGGCCTGACGCATGACGCCACAGCGGCCACACTGGTTCTGATGCTGGACTCATCGCTATGGTGCTCAGGTCGGTCGGCAGAGCTACATCAGGTGGATTCACAAGTCTGCCCATCGGAAACTGTGCTCAAGTTCGAAACTTTTGTGAAGCTGCTGGAGGAAGTGCGCAGCTGGAGTGCGTCGACCATTGCCCGCTCGACGTACATCCCGCAGTCGATTGATTCCGCCTGGCCTGCCGCGCCACTTGTTGACGTTGTGCAAGACCTGCCGGCCGCACTTGCGAGGGCCGTGCTGGAGCTCACCGAAGACATCGAGGGGGTGAAGTACACGCTCAATGACTACTTTGATGAACTCGACCTTAAAAGCGTCATTGACAGCATCCTGAACGGGAAGCTGAACACGCTTCGCGTCTACTGCGAGAGGATTGGCTTGCCAGGTCTGGCCAAGCAGCTTGAAGAGCTTCTGCCTCTTCAGGGTGACGCAGTAGAAGCGATGGAGCTTGTCAGAAGCTTCATCATCCCTGAGGTCCGTCGACTCATTGTGGTCAAGCCAGAACTTGCCGCGTCGGCCAATGCAAAGTCAAAGGAGGCACGCGTCGAGGACAACGTGCTGCGGGCTTGGCCGGCAGTTCGGGCTGGTCTCCAGCGATTCACGTTCTACGACATCAAGGAAATCGCAGGCCTTGCCGGCTTCAATGTCACAGCGACAGCCCATCTCGTTCAAAAGTCGCAGGGCGGCTCAACGAAGGGCGAGCTGATGTCTGCAGTTGACGAACAAGTGGCTGAAATGGATGCCGCAACTCGGCACCGCTTTCTCGCCATCCTCATCGAAGAAATCCTGCGGCGTCGACCTGAAGAGCAGGAGCAGCTTTCAGAGTACTTAAGTCGGCTCGGCTGGTCTTTCGTCAACGACACGCTTGTCCCGTTGGAATTGTTCGACCCGGAAATCCTGGTCGACACGCCAGAGGAAGCGCATCACGACCTGTTGAAAGCTGCGCAGCGGCTGAGGGATGGCGACCTGGGCGGGGCCATCTCAGCGGCCTGCGGGGCTGTCGACACCGCGACGTCCAAGGTCTACGAAGAGTTTCGGCTGGGCGACCCGACCGATGCGTCGTTTCAGGAGCGATGCAAGAAGGCTGCAGCGGCCAAGGGCGTGCTGACAGAACTTGACCGTCAGCTCGCGGGGCTAGGCTGGGCGCAGGCCGACATCGTTCCCTTCAAAAAGAACTTTGAAGGTGCCTTGAACCAGGGGGCCTACGTTATGCAGACGCTGCGGTCCCATATGGGCGATGTCCACGGCACCAAGCCCATCGTTCGGTCCTTGGTATTCGACTGCCTACGCTGGGCTGAACTTCTGGTCGGAGCGCTCGTCGAAAGGCCCAACTCTGCTTAGGCACGGCCGGGCAGCGCGGGACTCTCCTACAGTCGGCTAAGGCTGCCGGCTAATGCTTCGAGGGCTTCGCTGCTGAAGCTGGAACTGGAGGCGCCAAGGGTGGGTTGCTTCGAGCGCTTGCTGTGTTTGCGCTCGGCACGCTTGCAGCGGCAGTCGGGCGGTTGCCTGCCTTGGATGCGGCCGACGCGGGTGATTGCGGTATCACGGATGCATCGCCAGTTACGCGCGCCCATGCGTCGGGCGTCAGTTTGAAGTAGGTGATGTGGGCCAACGCAAACCCCGCAACGAGGAAGCCACCGACGACAAGCAAGATGACCTTTTGCGTGAAGGCTCGCGCCGCAAGAGTGCTGAAGGCATTGCCGACACCGCCAGCCACGGCCAAGTACTCCTTTTCCAGCTGCCGCTTCTGTCGTGCGATTTCTGCCTCCAAGACACCCAACGTGTGAAACTGGTTCCAGATGAGCAAGCCTGTCAGGAACACGAAGACCCAGCAACCCAACAGCACCGAAGAGTTCACGAAGAACTCGGTCCCAAAGCCCTTGGCGTCCTTCATCTGCGTCGCCACGATGATGGTCGCCACTGGGATGCCGAGCAGCTGGTTTTGGATGTCCGAGAGGACCTTGTGAATCTTGCCCACATACTCGATACGTGCGGCTTCGACAGTGTCTTTGAGCTTCTCGTACGAGAAGCCCGCTGCATATATCTTGTACCCTTGCTCGTAGGCGGAGCGAAGTTCCGTCGCGTGCCTCAGTAGATAAGAGAAACGAGAGGCAGCAGGCTGCGACCGAACGAGGTCAACAATCGCGGTCGCGAGAACCGCAGCGCATTGCTTCTTGTGTGTATCGCTGGGAACCAACGTTGTGAGCGCGCGCACCTCATCCACATTCATCTGGTTGAGGTCGGCGAGGCTGTAGTTCACAGGCAGGTCGAAGCGGCCGTTGCTGATGAACACGAGACATTGCTCATCTGTGTCCAAAAAACCCGCGACATCCTTGAACGCCTGCACCAGCTTGACCACCAGTTGGTACTTCCCGACCTCGGTCTTTTCATCTTGCGCGTCATCGGACGACTCCTTGGTGTTCAGCACCAGGTACCGCTGCTTCGTGCGGATGCGGTTGCGCGTTTCCTGAAGCAGGTCGTCCATGGTCGTCGACACAGAAGCCCACCCTGGCTTCGGCAGGAACTCCATCTCTACCAACTTGCCGACGACAGCGGCAGTGAGGCCACCACGGACCGTCAGGCCAGTATTCTCAAAATCATTGAGACACAGCTCAATAGCGGACCGGTCCTTGTCCTCGGCGATGAAAAACTCACCACGCGTCTCACCAGGCGCGCGGGGCTTGAAGGCCTTCGCGATGAGCGCTAGTGCGGTCCATACAAGGTCAGTCATCTGGGTACTCGGCGTCTAGTTCGGCCCTCAAGCCGGCAGGAAGATTTCGAAGAAGCAACTCGCCCGTCTTTTT
>JADMJQ010000035.1:3219-14302 GCA_018780415.1 Roseateles sp.
GCGGTCGAAGTCAACCACCCAGTACTCCGTCTTGCCATGGAAACGAAGAAGGCTTTTGAGGCTCCGCCCGTCCGGGATGAAGCCATCGTTGATTTCGACGGCGGCGCTCGCGAGTGCTTGCTGAAGCTTCTGAGGCTCGTCGGGCCAGGCGGCATTTGTCAAAGCGTCGAGGTGAACCGGCTCCTTAGCCTTCTTGCGGTCCATGCAGTACGAATGCGCACGACGCAGGAAATCGTCCTCCTGAGCTTGGTCCAGCTTCTCGCTACGCGCGAACTCTTGCAAAGCCTCAACCAGCCGCTTGGTGTCCTCGGAGTCCTTGGCGACGACTTTGCAGCCGAGGAAGAACATGAAGTAGTCCGCGACTTCACCGCGGGTCTTGAGAAAGCCAAGGTACCGGTGCTCCAGCCCCCCTTCGAGCCACATGTCCAAGTTCACGCGGCCCGCAACACGCACGTTATCGAGGTCCACGTGGACGGCTTCCTCAATTTCAAGCGTATCTTCCTTGACCGCGCTGCTGGCGACGTTGTTGATGATGGCCACCAGGAACCAGTTGCCGCCGCCGTCGGATTGGCCGTGAACCATCAAGACGTAGCCCCCTTTGGAGGCCGGCGCTTGGGTCGCCTTGCTGTCAAGGACGGCCATCAACTTCTTCGTGCCCGCGATGAAGGGCGTCTTGCCGTCTTTGAAGACGTCGCGCAGGACCGCGGACGTCGGATAGTTCAGTTCATCTTCGTCGAACCGGCCGTAGCTCTTGTTGGTGCGGCTGCCATACAGATGGGTGATTTGGTTCACCAGCGTGACGACCGCAGGTGTCAGCTTCAATTCGGCGTCGCGTGTCTGCACCACCGATTCACCAAAAGGCTCCTTCGTCAGCTTATGAAGAACGGCCGCATGAATTTTTGTCATCTTCTCTCCCTTGTTGTGGTTACAAGTGTCACATCATTTAAAGCCCGCCCCCACCCAGGATTTCATGGAGCCGTTTGACCCATTTCCAACATCAAGAGTCGTCGAAGAGAAGGCTAGAGCGGCGGTGGCTCATGGGGTGATCCAGCCGCGATGGCGACCGAGTCCGCTTTCGCTTCAAGCAGGTCTCGACTGGCAGCGCGGCCAATACCGGCCGGCACGGTGGTCAGTGGCTACCAGCCCAACCGCCGATGTTCAGGCCACTCTGGCTTGTAAATCTCCACATCGTCGCGACGCGGGAGGGTGGCAGTTCTGGCAATACACTGGCAATCGCGGCGGGTCGAGTACCCAGGGTTGCGCTTGATTGCGGCCCGATGCGCCGTAAGTGCTTGACCCGAAACGCAATCGGGCGCGGAGCGCATGAACTTGTGCACAACTTCGTCACTAGAAAACGGCTCAATTCAGTTTTTGCGCGGGCCGTAGGGTTGTTTTTAAGTGACCCCGGCTTACCCGACTGGCTCGCGCATCATTGCTGTATGCGGCAGCGAGTCGAGTCCAGCACGGATTCGTTCAGGCCGCCCTGAAATCGATCACCTTGGCGCCGCTGCGCAACTGATCCAGATAGTCCGCCCAAGTCTGCATCAGCGACTTGCGCTTGGTCATGTACTCGGCGCGGTCATAGGCCGAGCCCAGTGGCCCGGACTTGCCGTGAGCCAACTGCGCCTCGATCACATCGGGGTCGATGCCGGCGATGTTCTCCACCATGATGGTGCGGGCCATCGCCCGGAAGCCGTGCGCGGTCATCTCGTCCTTGCTGTAGCCCATGCCACGCAGGGCGGCATTCACGGTGTTTTCGCTCATCGGCTTGTCGCCGCTGCGCAGGCTCTGGAACACATAGCGGCCGTGGCCGGTCAGAGGTTGGATATCGCGCAGCGCAGCCACCGCCTGAGTGGCAAGCGGTACCAGATGCGGCCGGCCGTTTAGCTTGCCGGCCTTGGCGCGTTTCATCGCCTCGGCGGGGATGGTGAGCATGGCGCCGTCCAAGTCGATCCATGCCCATTCCAGCGAGCGGATATTGCCGGGCCGTTGGAACAGCAGCGCTGACAGCAGCAGTGCCACCTTGGTGGTGGGCTGTCCCTGGTAGCTCGCCATGCCACGCATCAGTTCGCCGGCTTTCGCTGGGGTCAGGACGGCGGCCATGTGCTTGACAGTGTGGGTTTTGAAGGCGCCGACAAGATCACGGGCGGGGTTGCCCTCACATTTGCCGGTATGGATACCGTACATGAATACCTGCCCAGCGAACTCGCGCAGGTCGCGCACCAGTTGCGTGGCGCCGCGCGCTTCGACCCGGCGCAAGGTGTCCAGCAGGATGGGTGCGCTGATGTCGCGCAGGGGCAGGGCGCCAATCCAGGGGAACAGGTCTTTCTCGCAGCAGCGCAGGAACTGCGCGGCGTGGACCTTACTCCAGTCGCTGGCCTTTTTCTCGTGGTATTCCTCGGTCACGGTTTTGAACGTGACAGCCGCCGAAACGCGCTTGGCGATCAGCTCGGCTTTGCGGGCCTGGACCGGATCGGCGCCCGTCTCGCGGGTCTTGCGTGCGGCGTCCCGGCCGGCGCGTGCAGCCTTCAGTGGCACCTCGGGGTAGCTGCCCAGCGCCAAGCGCTTTTCTTTGCCGACGAAGCGGTACTTGGCAAACCAGCGCTTTGAACCGTTCGGTGCGATCTCCAGATACAGCCCACCGGAATCGGGCAGCCGGAGCCGAGTCTTGCCAGCGGGGCAAATGGCGTTTTTGCAGGCGGTGTCGGTCAGCATGGGGGAACAAAGTCCTGAGAGGGTGGGGGAACTGTGTTTTGTTCCCCCGGATGTTCCCCCACACTGCCTGAGCTGTAAAGAGCTATCGTGAGTCTTCTTGGCATGAAAAAAGCCCCTAGGTGCTTGATTTACCTAGGGGCTTGATCGTTTTTGGGACGTCTTGAATCGCTGTCTTGGTCCCTCCGGCGGGAATCGAACCCACATTTGCCGCTTAGGAGGCGGCCGTTCTATCCATTGAACTACGGAGAGCTGCCCCGAGCTTGGGGCGGGCCGCATTCTCGCATGATTGGCATGGGCCTTTGTGGTCCTACTCCCAGCGCCACTGCCAAATCAAATCCAGTGAGTTGTCATCGCCCGACTGCGCCCGCAGCGTGAAGCGCTGAGCCAGGCGGTAGATCGCCTGCCAGCTGCCGCGCGTGGCGTTGAGGCCGCGCTCATAGCCAACATACCAGCGGTTGGAGATTTGCTTGCCCAGGCGCACCACCGTGCCCTGCGCTTGGTCGCCACTGTCGCTGAAGGACAAATCATCCAGGCCCACCGACTTGATCAGCCTGGACGTGGGGCTCTCGCCGGTACCGCTCAGCAAGGCCATCGCCGCACTGCTCAGCAAGGCGTTGTCGCGGCTATTGAGTTCATCCGGCCCGCGGCCCAGCAGCAACCAGGACAGCATGCTGCGCTCGTCCAGTGACGGCTCGGAGTACAGCTTCACCCGGGGGTTGCGTGCGGTGCCGGTGATGCTGACGCCGACCCGCTGCTCTTCTTGCGTCGGGCGGATCGCCAGCACGTCCAGGCGCGGGTTGTCGATCACGCCGTTGAAGCTGATCAGGCCGCGCTCGATCGCGAGCTTTTGGCCGTAGGCCGCAAAAGTGCCATTCTCTGCGCGGATGCGGCCGTGCAGGGCCGGCCCGTTGGCGGCCTGGGTCAGTTGTAAATTGCCGGCCAGCAAGGTGTCCAGGCCAAAACCACTGACGCGCAACTGCTTGCCCAGGTCAATGTCGATCTTGACCTTGATCTTGCGCTGGCGGGCACCGTTGGCCGTGCGGGCGGCTTCGGCGGCCAGCTCGGCAGTCCGGGGCCGGATCACTTCGACGTCGGCGTCCAGCGTCGGCGCATTGCCGCGCGAGAAGTCAAAAAAGCCTTCATGCACGCTCAGCTGGCCGCTGACATCGACGGCGTCGGCGTCTAGTTTCAGATCGAGTTTGCCGTTGATCGCCAGGCGCTGGTCCACCCGGCGCAGCAGCCCAAACTTGTCGGCCTGAATCTGAAAATCGGCGCGCGGCGCGATGCCCAGCAACATATCGCCCTGGGCCGTCAATTCGCCGTCGCCGGCATAGGCCTTGAACTGCTCAAGCCTGGCGCGCTCGCCGTCGAGGCTGAGCGCAAACTCGCCGCGTTGCAGATCAACGCCCAGCAAGGGGTTGCGCAAGACCAGCTTGGCGCCGCCGGCGCGGCCCTTGATCTGCGGCGCGCCCAGGCGGCCATCGAAGGCCGCGCTGGCGAACACGCTGCCGCCCAGGCGCCAACCGGTCGGCACCCAGGCGCCCCAGGTGCTGAGGTTGGCGATGCGCATTTCCAGCACGCCCTCCAGCTTGGAGTCGGCCTTGGGCCAGAGCTCGGCGGGGTCGGCATTGCGGGCGGTCAAGGCGCCGGCCAGCACACCGGCATTGCTGCCGGCCAGGGCCTCGGTCAGATGCCAGACACCCGGGCTGCCGATGACGCCGATGCGGGCATCGCTGAGGGCGAGCTGCTGCACGCCGTTGTCGTCGGTCACCGACAGATCGCCGCCGCTGCGCTCCAGCGCAATGTCGGCGCTGAAGGCCGGGCTGCTCTTGATGCGGGCATGGCCGACCATGCGCAGATCGCCACCCCAACCAAAGTCGGGCTGCCAGCGGTTCAACAGCGGTGCCACCGCCAGCGGCTCCAGCTCCAGGTCGATGTCCAGATCGTTGGCGGCCCATTGCATGCTTTTCCAGCGCAGGCCGGCGCCCAGCAATTCCAGCCGACCCGTCTCAAGCCGCATCTGCTTGAGCGTCGCGTGCGGCGCCCAGTCCAGCGTCAGCGCCAGCTGGTCGGCCTTCAGCCAGGGCGCTTTGGCGAGCTTGGTGGGCACGCTGTCTGGCTGGGCCTGCGCCAAGAGCTTGATCTCGCTGGCACGCCATTGCGCGCCGTCACGCCAGGCCAAATTCGGCGTCGCACCCAGGCTGCCCAGCAGGCTCAGCGTCAGCGGGCCGCGCAGGGTTTGCTCCGGCGGCTGGCCCGGCGGGATCAGTGCCGACGGCAACTTGCCCTCGGCCAAGGCCTGCACGTTCAGCCGGTGTTTGGCCCAAGTGCCCTGCAGGTTGGCGCTGGCGCTGGGCACTTTCCAGCCCTGGCCGCTGAGTTGCTCGAGCTTGGCCTTGACGTCGAGCGCCGCCTCCTTGCCGCTGGCGAGCTCCCAGTGCAGATCGGCGCGGCCCAGGCTGAGGGTCGGCTGGCCGGCCAAGCCGCTGAGCGCCAAGGTCTGGGCCTGCAGGTCGGCTTGCGTCTGCCAGGTCCAACCATAGTCGGCCTTGGTGCCAGCCCTTGCGGTCGCGGCGTTGCTGCCGGGCAAGGCAGTGAGTTTGATCTTGCCGGCCAGGCTGCCGTCAAGCCGAATCGCTTGCTTGCCAGCGCTCTGCCCGAACGCCGCCAGCAGCGGCTGCAAGCCGGCCAATTGCTCGACGCGCAGGTCTGCCTCGCCGAGCAGCTGCCCGGCCGGGTTCACGCTGGCCTGGGCCAGCAGCTGGTTCTTGGCGCCGGCTTGCAGGGCTAGCTTGAGCGTGGGTGTGGCGGTGCGGTCGCTGTACTGGTAGTTCAAATCGGCAGCCATCGGCACACCACCCACCGCGGTGGGCAGCAGTTGCAGCCGGGCCGAGCCCAGTGGTGCCTGCTGCTTCAAGCCGGCGGCGCGGCCTGAGCTTGCCGGGCCGGCCTGCAAATTGGCCTCGAACAGGGCAGCCACGGCCTGCGTGTTTTGCTGCCAGACGCTGCCTTCCTTGCCGCGCCAAAAGCGCCGCAGATCGGGCACTTGGCCGCTGGCCTTGGCCTGCGCGGCCCAGCCCTGCGCCAAGCTGCCGGCCTGGTTCATTGTCAAGCGGCCGCTGGCCTGCAGCTCGGTGCCCTCGGACTGCAGGCGAAGGGACTGCACGCTGATCTCGTTGCGGGAGGCCTGCGCCTGGGTTTGCAAACTGATTGCGTTGCCGGGCGCCTGGCCGGCGCCGGCCAGGCGTCCCTCCAGCCTGGCGTTCATTTTCAGCGACAGCGGCGGCGGCCCCTCGGCGCTGAGCCGGTTGACGCTGCGCTCGCTGCTGAGCTCGATGTCGCCGCCCAGCTGCAGCGGCAGCAGGCGCGAGTCCAGGCCCGCGCTGCGCAGGCCCTCAACGGCGATCACCATGCGGCTGCCGCCTTGCTGGGCGCTGCTGGCCCGCGCTTGCAGGCGCCCGGCCGGCTGCTGGGCGCTGCCCAACATCAGCTCCAGCCGTTTGATATTGAGTGCGGCCGGGTCGCTGGGGGCGAACTGCAGGTCCAGATTCAAGCCGCGCAGGGGCAGGCGCTGCGCGTCCCACAGGCCGGCCAGCGAATTGCTCAACTCACTCTTGATGTTCAAGTTGGCCGGCGCATTGGGCGCCGTCAGCTGCAAGGACGCCGAGCCGGTCAAGGCGGTGCGGGGCAGGCCCGAGGCCAGGGCCGCCAGGTCGAAGTTGCGGGCCGTCAGCTGGGCCTGCGGCAAGGGCCAGGCGGCAAAGGGTTGCAGCTGGGCTTGCAAGTGCAGCTGCTGCGCCAAGGCTTGCAAATCCGCCTTGAGATTGAGCGCGCGCAGCGGCCCGTTCAATTGGGCTTGCGCATTCCAGGCGGGCAAATCCTGCGCGTCATTGGCCTTGGACTGCAGCGCCAGGTCGGCTTGCAGCGCCATCTCGCCGCTGGTTTTGATGTCGGCGGCCGCCTGCAATTGCAGCAAGTCCCAGCCCAAGGACGTGATCTTGACCTGGTGGCGGGCGCCGCCGTCGGCGCTCAGCGCCAAGCTGGCGTGCAGATCGCGCAGCGGCTTGTCGCTCAGCGAGGGCAGCAGCAACTCGTCGACCCGCAGCGCATCAATTCGCAGGCCCAGCGGTAGGCGCAGGTCGACGGGGGGCTTGCTAGCCTCGGTGCTGGGTTTCAGATGCAGTTGCATGCGCTTGGCTTGCAGAGCGTTCATCCTCACATCGGCCCACAGGCCGGGTGAGGTATTCCAGGCTAGGCTAAGGCCTTGCCAGCTCAGCTCGTCAATTTCCAGCCTGTCCTCGGAGCCCGGCAGGGTGTAGCTCAAGCGTTTGGCCGAAAAGTCGCCCATCAGGCTGCCTGCTTGCGCTTCGATCTGCAAGCCGGGCAGATGGCTCAACAACCAAGCGCTGCCCGGCTGGGTGGCCAGCCCCCACCACAGCGTGCTGCCTGCAGCGGCGAGCAGGATGGGCAGGGCCAGGACGCTGGCCAGCAAGCCCCGGCCATGGCGCCAAAAGCGCCGCCGCGGGGGAGGGGTGGGGGCTGGCGAGCTGGCGTCGTCGCTCATGGAGGCTTGCTTGTCGTTCACAGGGCGATGCCGACGCTGAAGTGCAGGCGCCAGGTTTTGGTTTCGGTGGCCCGCGCATAGTCCAGCCGCAAGGTGCCCAGCGGGCTGCGGTAATGCAGGCCCAGGCCTACGCTGGTGACGGGTTTGAGTTCGCTCCAGCTGGCGGCGGCCTGGCCGGCGTCAACAAACACCGCGCCCAGCAAATCGGGCAAGCTCGCCATCAGGCCATGGGCGATCTCGACGCTGCCGCTCCATTGCACGCGCCCGCCGGTCGGGTTGCCGAACGCATCGACCGGGCCGAGGGCGTCAAAGCCATAGCCGCGCACCGACTCATCGCCGCCGGTGCGAAAACGCAGCTTCTCGGGCAGGCCGACGCTGTCGGAGGCAAAAATCTGGCCCAGCTCGGTGCGCGCCGAGCCATAGAAGCCGGCCGGCAGAGGGTAGTAGCCATAGGCCCTGAGCTGGGTGCGGCCAAAGCCGCCGTTGTCGGCAGCATTGCTGTCGGCGTAGCCGGCGCCCAGCAGCAGCTGGCCGGTGTAGCCCTTGGTGGGGCGCAGCGTGCTGTCGACCCGGCGCCGGGTCCACTGGATATTGAGCGAGACGGCGCCTGCATTGACGACGGCCTGCGGGGTTTCGTCGCGGGCCCGCAGCACTTCCAAAAAGTAGGTGCGGTCCTGGCGCTGAGTTTCGCGGTGACGACCCAGGCGGGCGCGCAAATTGCTGTTGATGGTGTCGTCCTGGCTCAGGCGTTCAACAAACAGCGCCAACACATTGCGCTGCATATCGGCCAAGGGGTAGGAGCTCAACTCCACATCGGCCGAGCTTTCCTGGCTGCCCAGCTTGAGCTTGGTGCGCGAGCGCAAGTCCCAGCCAAAAGGCCGGCGATGAATATAGTCGGCGCCAACGCGCGGACCGGTCGAGGTGTCGAACCCTAGGCTCAGGGTGACTTGCTGGCGCGGCGCTTCCTTGACCAAGACGTAGACCGGGCTGGCCGTGGCGGTGCTGGCCGTGGCCGGGCTGGCGTTGGACAGGCCAGGCGCAATCGGTGCCGGGACGTTCGCCAGGGCAAGCTCGCCGGCAGATGCGGGCTCAGTTGCCGTGGCTGCAGTGGCAGCCTCGGCAGCCGCTTCGGCGACCTCGACAATTTCGGCAATCTCGGCGACCGCGTTTTCTGGTCGGATGTCCACGCTGGCGCTGTCGAACAAGGTGGTGCGCAGCAGGCGTTCTTGAAAGTCCAGCATCGCACGCTCGGAGTACGGGTCGCCCGGCTCAAAGCCGGCCAGCCGCTCCACCACCGAGGCCGGCAGATGGTTGAGGCCGGTGATCTTGATCTCGCCCAGGCGGAACAAGGGGCCGCTGGCCAGCTCCAGGTTCAGCTCGACGCTATTGGTTTCGGTATCGACGCGGGCCGCCGAGCTGGCCCAACGCGCCAGCGGGTAGCCCTGCGCACGTGCGCGGCCCAGCATGGCGGCCTTGGCGCCGCTCCAATCGCCTTGTGTAAAGGGCTCACCCACTTGCAGGCCCCAGTCACTGAGCATGCGCTCGCGCTGGCGCTTCTTTTGCGCCAGCAGCCGTTCATCGGGGGCGCTGGCGGCGCTGTCCGCGGCAGGGGCTGCGGCATTCAGGGCGGCAATCGGTTGCAGCAACTCGCCGCTGAAATCCAGCGTCAGCGCCGTCACTTGGGTCTGCGGGCCGGGCTCGACCCTGACCGTGATGGTGGGGCGGCTGTAGTCCTCGCTGCTGGCGTCGAGGGCGCTGTTCTCGACCTGCACCTGGGCATTGAAAAAGCCCTCGGTTTCCAGCAAGGCGCGGGCCTGCTGGGGTGCCGCGCTGCTGAGGCGGCGCAGCTCTTGCGGGCTCAGGCGCTGGTCCTCCGGGGCGGTGCGAAAGCGCGCCAGGTCCAGGTGCGTCTCCAGCAAGTCACGCAGCTTGGCCGGCGCAATCACGACCAATTTGTACTCGGCTACCAGCCGCCCGCTGGTCTGCGCGGCCTTGGCCTGGCGCTCGGCCGCGGCCTTGGGGTTGAGGCTGTCGCGGAACTCCTGCAGCGTGCTACATCCACTCAGGCCCCCCAAGCCACCCAAGCTCAGCAAGGCCAGCATGCTCAGCATGCGCTTCAAGTCAAAGTTAGCCCTCATTTGCTCAGCAAACGCATCGCGCCTTCGAGCCCGCTGAGCGAGAGTGGAAACATCCGTTGATGCATCAGCTGCTGAATCAAGGCGACGCTTTGGCGGTATTGCCAAACGCCTTGCGGCTCGGGGTTGATCCATGCGTAGTTGGGGAAGGCGTTGAGCAGCCGCTGCAGCCATTCGGCGCCGGCTTCTTCGTTGTTGTATTCGACGCTGCCGCCGGGCTGCAAGATCTCGTAGGGGCTCATGGTCGCGTCGCCCACAAAAATCAGCTTGTAGTCCTTGTTGTATTTGCGGATCAGGTCCCAGGTGGCAGTTTTTTCGGCAAAGCGGCGCTGGTTGTTCTTCCACACAAAGTCATAGACGCAGTTGTGGAAGTAAAAGAACTCGAGATGTTTGAACTGGGTCTTGGCGGCCGAAAACAACTCCTCGACCCGGTGCACATGCTCGTCCATGGTGCCACCCACATCCATCAAGAGCAGCACCTTGACCTTGTTATGGCGTTCGGGCTGCATGCGGATGTCCAGAAAACCGGCGTTGGCGGCGGTCTTGTGGATGGTGTCGTCGAGGTTCAGCTCCAGCTCCGCGCCTTCGCGGGCGAACCTCCTCAGGCGTCGCAGCGCCACCTGGATATTGCGCGTGCCCAGTTCCAGCTGGTCGTCATAGTCTTTGTAAGCACGCTGCTCCCAGACCTTGACTGCGCTCTTGTTCTTGCTCGCACCCCCTATGCGTATGCCTTGCGGGTTGTAGCCGCTGTTGCCAAACGGGCTGGTGCCGCCAGTGCCAATCCATTTGCTGCCGCCCTCATGGCGTTCTTTCTGTTCCTCGAAGCGCTTTTTAAGCGTCTCCATCAGCTCGTCCCAGCCCATCTTCTCGACCGCGGCCTTCTGCTCGGGCGTCAGTTCCAGCTGCAGATGTTGGCGCAGCCAGTCCAGTGGCACGTCCTGGCTGAAGTCGGTCAACAGCTCCACGCCCTTGAAATAGGCGCCAAAAGCGCGGTCGAACTTGTCGAACAGCGCTTCGTTCTTGACCAGGGTGGTGCGGGCCAGATAGTAGAAATCATCAATCGAAGCGGCGCCCTCGGCGCCAATCACGCCCGCCTTCAGGCCTTCAAGCAGGCTCAAAAACTCCCGCACCGAGACCGGCAGCTTGGCGGCTCTGAGGGTGTAGAAGAATTTGATCAGCATGAGGGCAAAGGCGGCGGCGAGGGCATGGGGCCAGATTATCCATGCCGGGGCTCGTTAGCTAGCCCGCCAATGCCGGCCGCTTCAGTCGCTGCCTGCGGCCACCACGATGACGGTGCTCTGGCCGCCCACGGTGACGCGCAATTGGTAGGGCAGTGCGCCCTCCGGCACCGCGCTGGCCACAAAGCTGCGCGATTCGGGATCAAAGCGCAGCCAGGCCGGCAAGGCCTCGCCGTTTGAGCCACTGGCGCTGGGCGCCGCGCCGCTGGCGGCAATCGCCAAGACCAGATCCGGCGGCAAGCTGAATTTGAAACCCTCTGCGGTCGCGGTGCTGCGCGGCAGCACAACGTTGACGATGCCGTTCTGATCGGCGGGCACGCCGCGCGTCACGGTCACCGCCGCGCCGGCATTCTCTTTGTTGGCTGGCGTTGGCGTTGAAGTTGAAGTTGAAGTTGAAGTTGAAGTTGAAGTTGAAGTTGAAGATACAGCGA
>JADMJQ010000035.1:14312-24848 GCA_018780415.1 Roseateles sp.
GACGGTCTGAGAGACCAGCCCTTGATTGCTTGGCGCCTGCGGTGGTGTGGGCGGGGTGACCGGTGGGGGCGGGGAGTAGGGCGGCAGCACCTGCGGCGGCTCGGACAGCGGCGCTCGCTTGTCGATGTCCGCCGTGGCGGTGGCGCTGGTGGCGCTCAGCTGGTAGTTGAGTGCATCGGCTCCGCCCAGGGCCATCTCGCTGATGGTGACGGTTTTTTGCACGCCGGCCAGCGCGTCGTCGAAACTGCCTTGGGCCTGCGTGATGCCGACAAGATCTGTGCCTATCCGCCCCGTCAGCAGGGCTTGGTCGAACTTCAGGCTGGCGGCGCGGCTGCCGTCTTCGATCTTGTTCTCGGCCGTGATGCCGCTGACCGCGGTGATCAGGGCTCTGGCGATATCGGCCTGGCTGCTGGCGCTGGTGTTCTGCAGCAGATAGTTGCCTGCATCGCTGCCGCCCAAGGTGATGTCGTTGATGCTGACCGCTTTGCCGCTGCCGGCGCCCTTGTCAGCGAAACGGGCGTTGGCCGTGGCGACGCTCAAGTCGTCGCCGGCCAATTTGCCGCTGAAGACCGCTTGCTGGAACTGCAGTGTTACCGCGGTCGTCCCGTCATAGGTCTTGTTGTCGGCGCTGATGCCGCTAACGGCCAAGATCAGCGCCGGGTCGATATCGGCCAAGGTGCTGGCGACGCTGGCGCCAGGGCTCAAGCTGTAATTGCCGGCATCGGCACCGCCCAGGCTTAGGCCCCTGATGCTGACAGGTTTGGCCTTGCCGGCATTTTTGTCGGCGAAGCTGGCGCTGGCGCTGGCCACGGTCAACTGGTCACCCGCCACCATGCCGGTGAACGCAGCGCCGGCGCTGGCGAGCGAGGCGGCGCTTGAGCCGTCATAGGTCTTGTTGGCGGCCGTGATGCCGGTGATGGCGCTGATGCTGGCGCGGCCGATTTCCAGCGCCGCGTCGGCGTAGCTGATGAGGTAGTTTGCGCTGCTCAGGCCGGTGGGCGCCAAGACATAGCTGCCGGCATTGCGCGCGCCCTGGCTGCTGCCGGCAAAGCCCAAGCTGCCGCCCAAGACCGCAGCGTTTTCGCCGTTGACCCAGCCGCTGTAGACCGCGCCATTGCCTCCGGCAAAGGCGACGCCGTCATAGGTCTTGCTGAGCGGGTTGGCGGTGACCAGCAACGGCGCTTTGAGAATGTCCAGCCGGCCGTCGACGAAGTACAGGACGTCATAGTTGCTGGCGCTGAGCGTACCTAGGGCCGGCGTGATGGCGGCGCTGCCGGCACCCGTTGTTGGCGCCGCCGACGTGCTGACTGCGGCACTGCCGCTGAGGCCAGAGCTGGCCAGCGTTTCGCCATTGACGAAGCCGCTGATAACCGTCGTTAGTGCGGGGGTGGCAGCACCGTAGAGTCGACTCTTGTTATCGGCGGTGATGGTCAGAGGGGCTTTGCCAATGCGCAGGCTGCCGTCTAGAACATTGCTGAAGTCGTAGTTGCTGGCGGTCAGCGTGGTCGAAGCGCTGCCGCTGCCGCTCACGCCGGAGCTGGCCAATGACTCGCCGTTGACGAAGCCGCTGAGGCTGGTCGTCAGCGCCGGGTTGGTGCCACCGTAGAGTCGGCTTTGGTCATCGGCGGTCACCGTCAGATGCGCTTTGCCAATCGTCAGCGTGCCGTCGACGAGATTCGTGAAATCGTAGTTGGCGGCGACTAACGTGCCGCTGCCGGCGCTGATGACCGCCGCGCCGACGCCGGTGGTGGCCGTCGCCGTGGTTGAAGCGCTGCCGCTGCCGCTCACGCCGGAGTTGGCCAAGTTCTCACCGTTGACAAAGCCGCTGAGGCCTGTCGTCAGCGCAGGGTTGGCGCCGCCGTAAAGCCGGCTCTGGTCATCGGCGGTCACCGTCAGATGCGCCTTGCCAATCGTCAGTGTGCCGTCAACGAGATTCGTGAAATCGTAGTTGCTCGCAACTAGCGTGCCGCTGCTGGCGCTGATGACCGCCGAGCCGACGCCGGTGGTGGCCGTCGCTGTGGTTGAAGCGCTGCCGTTGCCGCTCACACCCGATGTGGCCAATGACTCGCCGTTGACAAAGCCGCTGAGGCTTGTCGTCAGCGCGGGGTTGGCGCCGCCGTAAAGTCGGCTCTGGTCATCGGCGGTCACGGTCAAATGCGCTTTGTTGATGTCGGCCGTGGCCGTCGCCGTGGTGTGGCTCAGGATGTAGTTACCGGCGTCGGTCCCGCCCAGCGTGATGCCGCTGATATTGACCGTTTTGCCGCTGCCGGCATTCTTGTCGGTAAAGACGCCGCCCGCGCTGGTCACGCTCAACTGGTCCTGGGCGACCATGCCTGTGAACACGGCGGCACTGTTGTTCAGGCTGGCGCTGGTCAAGCCGTCATAGGCCTTGTGATTGGCCGCGATGCCGCTCACCGTCACGCTTAGCGGCGTGATGTTGACCGAGCTGCCCGCTGTGCTGAGCGCCGTGTAGTTGCTGGCTAAGCCGCCGTTGCTGCTGCTGCCCAGGCTCAGGCCCGCCGTGCTGGCCAGCGGCTGGTGGCTTTGCACATTTTTGCTGCTGAGATTGCCGCTTTGGCCCGCGCCGCTGACGCTGAAGGTCTCGCCGTTGACGCCGATCGCGCTCAAGTTCGCGCCAGCAAAAGCGCTGCTCCCGTCGTAGGCGCGTGTACCTTGCAGGTTCAGCGTGGCCGGGTTGACCGTCAGCGTGCCTCCGACGACGCTGATCAAGTAGCCTTGCTGATCGGAATACAGGCTGCCGCCGACGGCATAAGTGCCGGCATTGCTGGCATTGGGCCAGCTCAAACTTCCCATTAGATTGGCGTTGGGCGTGAGCGAGTAGCTGAGGCTGGGCGTGCCGGCAACGCTGATGCCGTCATAGGTTTTGCTGGCATCGCCGATGGTGACGGTGAGTGGCGTCATGAAGCTGCGCAAAAGCGGCCTGCTTTGGCCTTCGTAAATCACCCAGCTGGTGCTGAAGTCAAAGCCACTGTAGGCGGCTTGGCTTGTGCTTTGCCCGGCGCTCAAGCCGGTGCCGCCTGCGCTGGTGGCTCGGCCGGTGCTGCTGATGTCCCAGTAGCTGTTGCTAGTGGTGCCTGAGGAGCCGAAGCCGATCAGCCCACCGCCACTGCCCGTGACGATGCCGCTGGCATAGCTGTTGCTGACCGTGCCCGAGTTGTTGCCGACCAGGCCGCCGACAACGGAACTCCCTGTCACGCTGCCTGTGGCGTAGCTGTTGCTGATCGTGCCTCGGTTGTTGCCCACCAGGCCACCGAAGGTGAGGCCGGACGATGAGGCAATCACGCTACCGGAGGCGTAGCTATTGTTGATCTGGCCGTTGACATCGTTGTATCCGACCAAGCCGCCGGCATACCTGCTGGACGCTGTGAACAGCGCTGTGTTGTCGCTGGCATAGCTATTGCTAATCTTGCCTGAATTGCGGCCCACCAGCATGCCGACGGAATCTCTGCCCTGAACGCTGCCGCCTAGCAAGCCCGCATTGCTGATCGAAGCGCTGCCGCTGGTGTAGCCGAACAGACCGATGTTGGTGCTGGAGCTGCGTTTGATCGTGAGGCCGCTGATGGTGTGGCCCAGGCCATCAAAGCGTCCGCTAAAGCTGGTGCCGCCATCGCCCACGGGCGCAAAGCCCTGGGTGCTGTTCCAGCTTGCCGTGCTGCTTGCATCAATATTGGCGCCCAAGGCGTAGTTGAGGGCTCGGTTGCCCAACATGCCTTGCAAGTCGGTGCTTGTGGTGCTGCCGGCCACGCCGAGCGAGGTGATGACGGTGTAGTTTTTGAGCGCCCCGTCGGAGCCCTGCAGGGTCGTGAAGTTGCTGCTGCTTGCCGGCAGATTCACCGCCGCGCCGCCGGTAGTCGTGAAACTGCTGGTGTTGCCTGCGGCGACGCTGCCACGGCCGAATTCCAAGGCCAGGCTGGCGCTGTTGCTGGCATTCAAGTTGGCGCCAATAGTGATGTTGTTGTGCGCGCTGAGCGTGAGCTTGTTGGCGCTCCAGCTCAGAGGGGCGGCGACGTTGATATTGCCTTCATCCGAGCCACCTGCGCCGGTGCTGATGCTGACGTTGTTGTTGGTCAAGCCGGCTTCGATGTCGCTGGCCAGCAGCACGCTGGTGGATGCCGAGGTGAAGCTGTCGGCGTAGACCGTGCCACTGGCGCCACTGCTGGCGATGGTGATGTTGTAGGGGTCAAGCAGCCATTGGCCGGCTTTGCCTCGTGGCGCGGCGGTGGAAACCCGCGCGCCGCTGACGCTGAGTTGGTGGCCCGAGGTTTCGACCTGCCCGCCATGGCCGCTGTTGACGCCTCCCATCGCCAGGATCTCGCCCTGCGCCTGGGTGAGCGAGGCCGGCTTGTGAATGTCGCTCCACAGCACCACCTTGCCGCCGTCGCCGGCCTGGCCGGCCGAGGCATCAATCTTGGCGCCCGCCGCCATGCGGACCGACGTGGCCTGGTGCATGGCGCCTGTGCCTTGCCAATCACCGCCGACCAGCACCTGGCCGCCGCCGGTGGCGCCGCTGGCGTCGATCGCAGAGCCGCGGGCGAGCGTGATGGCGTCGGCCTCCAGCACGATGCGGCCACCCTTGTCCTTGAGCGAGTTGGCAATCAGGCGACCGCTTTGCTGGATCACGCCGCCGCGCAGCTCTTGCGCGCCGCGGGCCGTCAGCAGGATCAGGCCATCGGGCGCCAGCACCGCCTGGCGGTTGTCCACCAAGGCGGCGACGCTGGCCGGGCTGACCAACAAGCCGCTCAGGCGCGCACCGCTGAACTGCAGCTCGATCATCTCGCCCGCGGCCAGCGCCACCGTACCGCCCTGGGCCATGATCACACCCTCATTGCGCACCTCGGGCGCCAGCAGGGCGATATAGCCGCCCAAATTGGCAGTTAGCGATCCCGCGTTGATGACGCTGGCGATCGAGCCCTTGCGGCTGAAGCTGGTCTGGCCGGCCATGAAGTCGGCGGTCGAGATGCTGTGGGTGGTGGCGACCAGGGCGCCGACATCGGCGCTGGCTGTCGGGCTGAAGTAGATGCCGGCCGGGTTGCTTAAAAACACCTGGCCATTGGAGGTGATGCGGCCAAAGATCTGGCTGGGCTGGGCATCGAGCACGCGGTTCAGGATCACGCTGGCGCTATTGGGTTGTTTGAAGTTGACCTGCGCATTGGCGCCGAGATTGAAACTTTGCCAATCGATGGCGGCGCGCTGGCTGCTCTGATGGATGTTCAGTTGGGCAGCACCGGTCGAGATGCTTGCTTGGCCGGCCACCACTTGGCCGCCCTGCGGGATGATATTGATGGCAGGGGCGGCTTGCACGCACCCAAAGCCGAGAGCGAGCAAGAGCGGCAGGGCTTTGAGCGTAGCCAAGAGCGCGCTGAATCCGCCGGCTCCGGCGATGCTGCGTTTGCCGCGTCCCCGGCTGACTTCGCTGACCGCAACCCAAGTGCCGGTGCTGGCGCTCCAAATCAGGCGGTAGAGGCGGTTGATACTGGCGTGCTCGTTCATGGGGGGCTGTCTCGGCGAGAAATCTTGTGGGTAGGCGGGCGGGCTTGCTTCAGAACGGCAGGTTGGCTTGCAGCCACAGACGGTTGCGCTTGCGCGTGCCGTCTTGGTCGAGACCCGCCGGGTTGGCCAGCGGGTTGCTGCCGATGCGCTGAGCCAGCGTGGCCTTCAGGTCCAGGTTGTGCGGGCCCGTCCAGGCCAGGCTGAGGCCGGCGCCTTGCAGCGTCGCCGCATTGATCTTTGGCGCGCCGGCAAAGCTGTTGTCGACATTGACCTGAACGCGGCCCCAGTCATAGAAGGCGACGCCCCGCAGATCGGCGGGAAACTGGGCGCGCAGCTCCAGATTGACAATCCGGCCGCGCGCGCCGCCGGCCTCGCTACTGGGGTAGGCGCGTACGCCTTGCGCACCGCCGAGATAGAACTTCTCGGAGGAGTCGAGATTGCGGTCGCTGTGTTGGCCGGCCAGGCCGAGATAGGCGGACAGGCTGCGGCTCAGCATCTGCTGGCGGCTGAAGCCGTAGCGCAGCTTGGTGAAGCTGCCTTGCGTCTTGGGGCCGGCCGCATCGGCGGCGGCGCTGGGCGAGCCGGCGAGATTGAGCTCGCCTTGGTTGAGTATCAAGCCGGCAGCATTGGCGCCACCACCGCCCACGCCGTCGAACAGATTGCCGCTGAGGCCCGCCGACACGGTGCGCGAGCGGTAGTCGCTGCTGACGCTGCCATTGGCCTGGTTGAAAAAGCTCTTGCGCTCGACACTGAATTGCACCGTCAGATTGCGCTCGCGGCTGCGCAGCAGCGGATAGCTGGCGTCCAGCGCCCAGGTGTTGGAGCGGCCCTTGGACTGGAGGGCGGCGAAGTCGGCCCCGACCAGGCGGTAGCGCATGCTGGAGGCGTTGGCGCCAGCGCGCCAGCCATGAAAGCCCAGCGGTGCTGAGCCGGCGATGCGGCCGTAGTCGCTGCCCTCGGTGTGGCTGAGGTTGGCGCTCAGTGCATCACCCAGGCCCAGCCAGCCGTTCAGTCCCAATCCCGCATTCAAGCGGGCGGCGCCGGTGGAGCGGCTGCCGGCGTTGTCGCCGCCGACGTCGGCGAACAGCAGCGGGCCGTCGTCCAGTTTGAGCAAGAGGTCGGTCTCGCCGGGGGCGCTGCCGGCCACCAGGCTGCCGCTGCTGCGCAGGCCGGGTAGGTCGCCCAGCAGCAGCAAGGCGCGGTCCAGCGTGGTCAGGTTCAGCGCCGCGCCGGGTGCTTGCTGGGCCGCAATCATGGATTTTGCCCGCTCAATGTCAAAGCGCGCGGGGTCGCCGGACATGCGCAGCGCGCCGAAGCGAGCTTCTTCAATCTGCAGGATGATCACGCCGTCGGTGATGTCTTGCGGCGGCAAGAACACCCGCGCCAGCCAGCCGGCCTGGGCATAGGCCTCGCTGACCGCGGCGGCCGCGCGTTGCAGATCGCCCAGGCCGAGTTTGCGGCCACGGTAGGCAGCAAGTGCCGCTTGCAGCGTGGGCTCGTCGAGCAACAGATTGCCGGCCAGCTCGAAGCGCTGCACCTGCACTTGGCGGCCGCCGGTCAGCGTGGATTCCGGCGCCTGGCGCAGGCGCGGCGTCTGGTCTTTGCTCGGCGGCAAGACCTGAGGCTGGGCTTGCCGCTGCTGTTGCAACAGGCTGCCGGCGTCGGGTGGGCTTTGTGCCAGCGCCTGATGCGTCACCAGCAGCTGGCAACCGCTCAGCAAGAGCCGCCATAGACCTACTGGCGGAGCCGACATCAAGGCGGAAGGGAAGAACGCGACAGACGGGCGAAGGGGCATTCTTGACCTATAGGGGATGACAGTGAGCGAAGTCCGTACCGCTAAATTCGACGGGCACGCGCGGCCGGGGAGCAGGTCCGGCCCTCGCCCGATTGTGTCGATGGCTGCTCATTCCGATGGCAGAGAAGTAGGCAGCGAACAAGCGGCTTTTCGGCAGCGTCGGTGGTCTGTCTGCCAGTACGGCGGGCAAAAAAGAGCCCCGCACCGCGGACAGCGGGCAGGGCGATTCAGTGCGAGGGAGAGGCTGGGGCTTGGCGGCTTCAGCCTTTGTGGCCGCGCGCCGGCTTGGTCGAATGACGCTTCAGCCAGTCAAAGAACTCGCCATACCAAAGCTGGCTGTTCTGAGGCTTGAGCACCCAATGGTTTTCATCCGGGAACCAGAGCAGGCGGGCGTCGGCGCCCTGGGCCTTCAACGTGTTGTAGTAGGCCAGGCCTTGCGCATCGGGCACGCGGTAGTCCAGCGCGCCGTGGATGACCAAGGTGGGCGTGCGCATGTGTTGGGCGAAACTGACCGGGCTTTGCGCGGCTATTTTTGCCGGGTCGGCCCAGTAGTTGGCGCCCAGCTCCTTGGCATGCCAGGTGTAGGCGTCGTCCGAGAACATTGCCTGCCAGTCGAAGCAGCCGGCATGGCAGATATAGGCCTGATAACGGCCTGGCTCAACGTGGCCGTTCATCCAGGCGACCATGTAGCCGCCGTAGCTGCCGCCGGTGGCGAAGACCCGGTGCTTGTCGGCCCAAGGCTTCTTCAAGATCCAGTCGGTGCCGGCCTCGATGTCCTGCAGTTCCAGCTCGCCTCAGCGATGGGTGATCGAGTCCAGGAAGGCGTGGCCGAAGCTGGAACTGCCGTGGTAGTTGACGCTGGCGACCACATAACCCTCGGCGGCAAACACCTGGTGGTTCCAGCGCCAGTGCCAGCTGTCGCCCATGGCGGTGTGCGGGCCGCCGTGGATCAGATGCATGACAGGGTACTTTTTCTTGGCGTCGAAGCCGGGCGGGTAGGCCAGCCACATCTGCACCTGCTCGCCTTGCGCGCCGGCGTAAAAGACTTCTTCAACCTTGGAGAACTGGTGCGCGGCCAGCAAGTCAGTGTTGAAAGACTCAATCCGCTGCGCCGTCTTGTTCTCGTCCAGCACCGACAGGCGCGGAGGGAAGTGAATGCTGTCGTGGTTGACGACGATCACGCCGGCGGTAGCCGCGAAACTCGTTGCATGACCACCCTCGAATTCAATCGCGGCCGTGACGGCCGGCAGATCAAAACGCCAGAGATGGCGCCGGCCCGCCTGTTCGGCGCAGAACAGCAGCGACAAATCATCCTCGGCCCAACTCAGTGGCGCGGCCACTTCATGGTCCCAGTCGGCCGACACCACCGCCCATTGGCCATGGGTGTCGAGCACCGCCAGCTGCGCCGGCATCGTGTGCTTGAGGCCTTGATGGCTGGCCAAGAACGCCAGATGCTGGCCGCCATGGCTGTAGCGCGGCGCACCAAAGTCCCAGGCGGCGTCTTGCAACAAGGTGCGGAACTCGCCGGATTTGAGCGTCAGCTCGGCCAGTGCGAAGCAGTTGCCGACCTTCTTCTCGGGCGCGGGGTCGCAGGCAAACACGATGCGGCGGCCGTCGGGCGAGATGTCGAAGCTTTCATTGCCGGCATCGGCGCGGCTCAACTCAAAATCGCTGCCCTCGAACAGGTCTTGCGTCTTGCCGGTCTTGACGTCGATGACGTGCAGATGCGCGACCCTGCCCATAGGGATGCTGTGGTCCCAGTAGCGGTAAAACGCTTCGCTGGTGACATAGCCGGTCTGCTTGCGGGCCTTGAAGTCTTTGTGCGCCTTGGCCTGCGCTTTTGCGCCCTTCAAGTCGGGCCAAACCCAGGAGATGAAGGCGATGCGCCGGCCATCGGGGAACCACTTGAATGCCTCCACGCCGGTGGCCACGGGCCCGAGCCGGCGTGCCTCGCCGCCGTCAGCTGCGATCAGATAGAGCTGCGGCTCTTCGTCCTTGACGCCTTCTTGCTCGCGCTTGGCGACGAAGGCGATCTGCTCACCGGTCGGGCTCCATTGCGGCGTGCCGTCTTTGTCGCCGGCACTGGTCAGGCGGCGTGGCTCGCCACCCAAGGTCGACAACAGATACAGGCATGACCGGCTTTTGTTTTCTGCCATGTCGAACTGCGACAGGCTGGCGACCGCTTGCGCGCCATCGGGCGACAAGCTGGGCGCGCCGACGCGCTCGATTTGCCAGAGCGCTTCAACATCAAACTTGCGCGAATTGCTCATGATTTACTTGTCAGCAGGAAACGAGACACCCAGCAGGCGCCGGAACAGCATGCGGCCGAGGCCGCAGCCGAGCACGATGAAGAGCAGGCCGGTCAGCTGGGGCAAGCCCCAGCCGGGTGTGTTGACGAAGTCGTAACCGAAGACGACGCCGAGCTGCCAGCCGGCCAGCGCGCCAAGCACGAAACCGGCGGCGTCGGCCAGCCCTTCAAGGGCGGCTTTCTTTAGGGGTGTGGTCATGTCTATGTGAATTAGCGGTTATGGCGCTGCATTTGCAGCAACTTTTCGAACAGGGTCAGGTCTTGCTCGTTCTTCAGCAAGGCGCCGACCAGGGGCGGGATGCTGATTCTTTCGTCCTGGCTTTGTAGCGCCGAAACGGGGATGTCCTCGGCCAGCAGCAGCTTGAGCCAGTCCAGCAGCTCCGAGGTGGACGGCTTTTTCTTCAAGCCGGGCAGATTGCGCACGTCGAAGAAGGTCTTCAGCGCCGCCGCCAGCAGCTCTTTCTTGAGGCCCGGGAAATGCACGTCGACGATGGCCTGCATGGTGGCCGGGTCGGGGAACTTGATGTAGTGAAAGAAGCAGCGGCGCAGGAACGCGTCGGGCAACTCCTTCTCGTTGTTCGAGGTGATGAAGACCAGCGGGCGGTGCTTGGCCTTGATCAACTGGCGCGTTTCATAGACATAGAACTCCATCCGGTCGATCTCACGCAACAGGTCGTTGGGGAATTCAATATCGGCCTTGTCGATCTCGTCGATCAGCAGGGCGACCGGCCGATCGGCTTCGAAGGCCTGCCAGAGCACGCCCTTGACGATGTAGTTCTCGATGTTCTTGACCTTCTCGCTGCCCTCGATGCCGCTGAGCTGGCTGTCACGCAAGCGGCTGACGGCGTCGTACTCGTAAAGGCCCTGCTGGGCCTTGGTGGTCGACTTGATATGCCACTGCAGCAAGGGCATGCCCATCGCT